>JADFLJ010000159.1:4027-5306 GCA_022564475.1 Pseudomonadota bacterium | reverse complement strand
AAATCCCTCTGCGCCACCGACCCCCCCTGCACCGCCAGGTCCGGCCCGCAGGCCGTCGTGGCCGAATTGGTCATAGGTCGCACGCTTGTCCTGATCCTTCAGGACCTCGTAAGCCTCCTTGGCTTCCTTGAAGCGCTTCTCGGCGTGTTCGTCATCCGCATTCCTGTCGGGATGATGCTTCATGGCCAAACGACGGTAGGACTTTTTAATCTCGCCAGCCGTTGCCGACCTTGAGACCCCGAGTACTTCGTAATAATCGCGTTTGGCCATGGTGTCCCCAGCGTTCCGAGCAGCGCCTGGTTACGCAGATTTCGACTCGTCATCCTTGTCGACTTCTTCGAATTCCGCATCGACGACATCGTCGCCCGCAGCCGCTGCTCCAGCATCGTCAGCACCGCCCTCGGCGGCTTTTTGATCCGCGTGGAGTTTCTGTGCAAGTCCGCCGGATACTTCAGCCAGCGCTGCAGTCTTGGCCTCAATCGTTTCTCTGTCGTCGCCTTCCAGCGCCGTCTTCAGATCGGAAACCGCGTTCTCGACAGCCAGACGATCTTCGCCGGATGCTTTCTCGCCCAGCTCTGCAAGCGTCTTTTCCGAGGCGTGAATCAGGCTGTCTGCCTGGTTGCGCGCGTCGACGAGCTCACGGAACTTGCGATCTTCCTCAGCGTGACTTTCGGCATCCGCAACCATGCGTTCGACTTCCTCGTCGGACAAGCCGCTCGATGCCTTGATGACTATCGTCTGGCTCTTGCCCGTCGTCTTGTCCTTCGCAGACACATTCAGAATACCGTTCGCGTCAATATCGAACTTAACTTCGATCTGCGGCAGGCCGCGCGGTGCCGGTGGAATATCGGCCAGATCGAAACGACCCAGTGACTTGTTGTCGATGGCGCGCTCACGCTCACCCTGCAAAACATGAATCGTCACAGCGGACTGATTATCATCGGCTGTTGAGAATACCTGCTCAGCATTGGCTGGAATGGTCGTGTTCTTGGTAATTAATTTCGTCAGGACACCGCCCTGGGTTTCGATGCCCAGCGACAAAGGCGTGACGTCGAGCAGCAGAACGTCTTTGACATCACCTGCCAGCACGCCACCCTGAATTGCAGCGCCCAACGCCACCGCCTCGTCCGGGTTTACGTCTCTGCGCGGTTCTTGGCCGAAAAAGTTTTGCACCGTTTCGAATACCTTGGGCATACGGGTCTGGCCGCCGACGAGAATAACGTCATTGATCTCATTGACCTTCAATCCGGCATCCTCGAGTGCAACCTTGCAAGGCCCC
>JADFLJ010000159.1:0-4017 GCA_022564475.1 Pseudomonadota bacterium | reverse complement strand
GCTGGCATCCGCCGTGATGTACGGTAGATTCACTTCCGTCTGCTGCTGTGAACTCAACTCGATCTTGGCTTTCTCAGAGGCCTCTTTCAGGCGCTGCATCGCCAGCGGATCGGCCGTAATGTCGATACCGCTTTCGCGCTCAAATTCTCCCGCCAGGTATTGAATAATTTTCAGATCGAAGTCTTCACCACCCAGGAAGGTATCGCCATTCGTGGCCAGTACTTCAAACTGATGCTCACCATCAACCTCTGCAATTTCGATAACAGATATGTCGAACGTGCCGCCGCCAAGGTCAAATACGACGATTGTGCCGTCGCCACGTTTCTTATCCATGCCGTAGGCGAGCGCTGCCGCGGTCGGCTCATTGATGATGCGTTTGACATCGAGACCCGCAATCTTGCCGGCATCTTTGGTTGCCTGGCGTTGCGAGTCATTGAAGTAGGCAGGGACGGTTACAACAGCGTCCGTCACTTCTTCGCCCAGGTAGTCTTCGGCCGTTTTCTTCATCTTCATCAGAACGCGGGCGGAGATCTCCGGTGGCGCCATGGCCTTGCCATTCGCCTCTACCCAGGCGTCGCCATTGTCGGCACCCGTAATCGTATACGGCACCATCTTGATGTCGCGCTGCACGACGTCGTCTTTGAAACGACGGCCGATCAGGCGTTTAACGGCAAACAGCGTGTTCGTCGGATTCGTCACAGCCTGCCGTTTGGCCGACTGACCGACAAGCACCTGATCGTCTTTACTAAATGCGACAATCGAAGGCGTCGTTCGATCGCCTTCTGAATTTTCGATGACCTTCGGTGTACCGCCCTCCATCACTGCTACGCAGGAGTTGGTGGTACCCAGGTCGATACCAATCACTTTACCCATTTTGTTCTACTCCAAAAATACTTTCATTTATTCCGAATTGGCTGATAGATAAGGCCGTCGGCGCCTAATTCAAGTGCTTTCTGATGCCTCTGCGGCAACGACAACGACCATCGCAGGCCTTAGCAGGCGACCATTCAGCGAATATCCCTTCTGCACAACGGACAGAACCGAGCCAGGCTCAAGCTCGGTCGACGGCTGCATCGAAACAGCCTCATGAAATTCCGGGTCAAACGGTTCGCCCTGAGGATCGAGCTCCTTAATGCCGAAGCGTTCCAGCGTCGTGGACAACAACATCAGCGTGGCCTCTTTTCCCGCCATGAGCGTTTCGACGTCCGCGCTCTCGACCGCCTGGATGCCCAGTTCAAGACTGTCTTTGATCGCCAGCATGTCGCGAGCAAAATTCTCCAATGCAAATTTATGGGCGTTTTCAACGTCACGCGCAGCACGCTTCCGCACATTCTCCGTCTCGGCCGCCGCCCGCAGGTAGCGGTCCCAGTTCTCGTCGGCCCTGGCCTGCACCTCTTGCAGCTCCGCTACCGGATCGACAGCCGCTGCGACGTCATTTTCAGCAAGCTCTGCGTCTTGCTCAATATCGTCTTCAGGGCGTTCGTCTGGCAGGTCTGGCTGTCCATTCATTGCTCATGCTCCACGGTCAAAATCAGGCTGACACGAAGTGTGGGGTTCGCGGCAAAAATATCAAGCACCTTGAGAGAGTGGATCGTTGCTCTGGTACTCCATCAATACAACCTTGTTGTGGAGTACTAGCTGCGAGTGCGCAGTGCCGACTGCAGCAGGCGTGCGGTCAGATCGACGATCGGAACGATGCGGTCATAGGCCATGCGAGTGGGGCCAATGACGCCGAGGACACCGATCGTGTCATCGTCAAGTTGGTAAGGAGCCGTGACGACACTGCAATCGTCAAGAATCTTGAAACCCGATTCTTCACCGATGAATACCTGCACGCCGTCCGCGTTGATGCTGCGATCGATCAAATCCAGGATCAGGCGCTTGCGAGAGAATGCATCAAACAAACGCCGCAAGGTATCGATGTCCGAGAGTTCCGCGAAGCCCATTAAGTTAGTCTCGCCCGCCAGCACATATTCCGAATCCGGATTACTCGCCCCGTCCATTGCGGATTGGGCCACGCCGATAATGTCGACCATGGCCTGGTTCATCGAATTGCGCAGGTTTTCCATATCCTGCAGCAATCTATCGCGAATAACGGGCATCTCGCTGCCCGCATACTGCTCATTAATGAAGTTCGCAGCCTGCGTTAATTCCGATGTGCTGTAGTCGCGCTCCACATGCAGTATGCGGTTTTGCACTTCGCGATCATTGATCACCAGAATCACCAGAACGCGATTGTCCGACAGTGACAGGAACTCGATCTGGCGCAGCGTGGAATGCTGGCCGCGCGGAATCGATACAATTCCCGCAAGACTCGTGATGTCCGACAACATCTTCGAGACAGCAGCCACAAGCTGCCCGGGATCATCGTCTGAACTGCTCATTTGCTTGCGCAGCTGCAGCAATTCTTCGCCCTTCGGTTCGCGATAACGGACCAACGTATCCACAAACAAGCGGTAACCTCTGCGCGTCGGGATGCGACCCGCCGATGTGTGCGGCGCGGATACGAGCCCCATATCCTCAAGATCCGCCATCACATTGCGTATCGTCGCGGGACTCAGTTCAAGTCCCGGGTCCTTGGATAAGGTACGCGAGCCGACGGGCTGCCCATCGCGAATATAACGCTGGATCAGCACACGCAACAGATTTTGCGCGCGATCATTGGGTATTGCAGGAGACGCTTCTACAGACATTCTGGCCTAAAAGACAAGTCGAGCATTTAAGTTGCTGTGATAGGGTACGTCGATGCGCACCGAGTTTCAAAAAATCGCCGTGATTGGCCGCCACGATGATGTGCGTGTGGCCGATCCCTTGTCCGTACTCGTCACGCATTTAACAAAAAACGGAGTCGATGTACTCGTTGCGGAAGAAATGACGCTCGACCTGCCCGCGTCGCGCCTTGCTGAGGACACATTGGCCGATAACGCGGACCTGATCATCGCTGTCGGTGGTGACGGCACGATGCTGTACGCCGGTCGGCTCGCGAGCGACAAGAATGTTCCGTTACTGGGCATCAACCGCGGGCGGCTTGGATTTCTTGCCGATATCACGCCCGATGAAATGCTGAGCAGCGTTGACCACGTCCTCAATGGCGAATACACACGTGATTCGCGAATGCAGCTGCAGGCGACTCTCAGCAGGGCAAACGGAGAAAACATTGCCGGGCTCGCGCTGAATGATGTCGTGCTGCAACGTCGCGAAACCGGCCGCATGGTCGACTTTGAAACACGTGTCGGCGACCACTATGTGAACACGCATGCCGGTGATGGATTGATCATAGCGACACCAACGGGTTCCACTGCTTATGCACTGAGTTGCGGCGGCCCTATACTCGAGCCGCAACTGGATGCGGTCGTCATAGTGCCGGTGTGCCCACACACGCTCACCGACAGACCGATCGTCATTCCGGCGCATCAGCCTGTCGAAGTGCGCCTCCTGGATCGCGACAACACCAAAGCTGAAATTACGCTCGACGGCCGTTCGATGGGCGAGATTTGCCCGGACGACAGGCTGACGATCAGCGCAGCCGATAAACGCATCACATTGATTCACCCGCCCGGTTACGACTTTTACGGCATCCTGCGCTCGAAGCTGTTCTGGGGTCGCGACAGTCGCAAGCGCGATTCGCAGCAGAGCGCATCAGGAGACGAGCAATAATGCTGGTCAGCATGCTGGTGCGAAACTTTGCGATCGTCGATCAAATAGAGGTCGAGCTCGATCCCGGGATGACCGTGTTGACGGGTGAAACAGGTGCCGGCAAGTCCATTCTCGTGGATGCACTCGGCCTGGTCCTGGGTGAACGAGGCAATGCTCAGCTCGTGCGCAGCGGCGCGAAACGTGCCGAATTCAGCGCCCAGTTCGATATCGCTGCACTGCCCCAGGTTCGTGCCTGGCTGGAAGAACAATCTTTGGATGAGGACAGCGAGTGCCTGTTGCGGCGCGTGATCAATGCCGACGGACGTTCACGCGCATTTATCAACGGCAATGCCGTGTTATTGCAGCAGCTGAAAACCATCG
>JADFLJ010000158.1 GCA_022564475.1 Pseudomonadota bacterium | reverse complement strand
GTTCCGTTTTCCTGAAGGATGTCACCGAGTTCACGGACGACGTGTTGTGCCTGGGCGAGGGCCATGCCGTAACCGGGAACGAAGATGACGTTGCCGGCGGATTCGAGCACGTAGTAGGCGTCTTGAACGGAGATTGCTTTAACTTCGCCTTGCTCGCCATCACCGGATTTCTGAACCGTGGCGCCCATGCCGCTGAATAGGACGTGGGCGATGTTGCGGTTCATGGCCTTGCACATGATGACGGTGAGGATGAATCCGCTGGCGCCTACGAGGCAGCCGGCCACGATTAGCACGTTGTTGTTTATAACGAATCCGGCTAGAGCCGCGGCGAGGCCGGAACAACTGTTCAGCAATGAAATGACTACCGGCATATCGCCTCCGCCGATGGGCGCCACACCCATAACACCGAGCAACATGGAGAGCCCGACGACGACTACAATGAGCCGGTGAGCAGTATACAGGTCATTATATTGCACGGTGAAGTAAGCTCCAACGGCGATGACACCGCCCAAGAGCAGCGCGTTGATAACTTTCTGGCCGGGGAAGACACGCGCCCTGCCGGCGATGAAGCCGGAGAGTTTGCCGTAGGCGAACATACTGCCGGTGAAGGTGACGCCTCCGATGAGGACACACAGGATAATGACTGTGGATGTAAAGTAGGGATTGCCGCCGGTTTGAAGCAGGTATTCGTCCCAGCCGCCCTTTCCGCGAGCGATGATTTTTTCGTATTCGGCCCAACCTACGAGTAGGCTGGCCAGGCCGCCGAATCCGTTGAAGAGGGCGACCATTTCGGGCATGGATGTCATTTTAACGAGCTTGGCGGCCAGTCCGCCGGCGAGGGCGCCGATACTGCCACCGGCCGTGATCACGCCGAACAGACGACGACCTTGTTCGCGCGTGTAGATATCCGCCATGAAGCTCCAGAAAACGGAGACGACGAACAGGTTGAACACGCTGAGCCAGACAAAGAACACACGGCCGAGCCAGATATGGTCAACCTCGCGATCGACCGCGAACGAAAAAATGCCCCAGAAAATGATGATGTTGGAGATGAAGAACAGATAGACCCAGGGCAGGAACTGGCGCCGCGGATATCGTGATGCGACCCAGCCGAATATCGGCGTCACAGTCAGCATGACGACCAAGGTACCCGTGAACAGCCACAGGATCGTATCGGGGCCGCTGCCGACGGCCATGGTCTCGCGTACGGGGCGCAGAATGTAATAGGAGGAGAGTACGCAGAAGAAATAGGCGAACGACCAGGCGACCGCCATGTACTCGTGTTTTTCGAGGCTCAGGATCTCGCCCAAAACCTTGTCGGAAAATTTCGTAAGAAGGCGGTTTAAGCGGCTAGCTGGCATAATGATCGCAATAATAACGACGCGGCGGCAAAAGTCACCGCTAACTCAGGAGATAGCCAATGGAATTAGTTGCGATAATTACAATACTGGCCTTGTTGCAGTTTGTTTTCTTCGGAATTCAAGTTGGAAAAATGCGCGGCAAGCACGGCGTAAAAGCACCGGATATTATCGGCGATCCTGAGTTCATGCGCATGTTTCGTATTCACCAGAATACGCTGGAGCAGTTGATTGTTTTCATTCCGGCACTGTGGATTTTCTCGCATTATTTCGACCCGAAGTGGGGTACCGCGATCGGCCTCATCTATATCGCCAGCCGTTTTGTCTATTTCCAGGGTTATCTGAAAGACCCGAGCGCTCGCGGCAAAGGATTCGGGCTTGGTTTCGCAACACTGATGGTGTTGACGCTTGGCAGCATCGTCGGCGCTGTGATGAAAATGCTTGCTTAGCCAGCCATG
The DNA here is from genome assembly GCA_022564475.1 of Pseudomonadota bacterium. Lineage (GTDB taxonomy): Bacteria > Pseudomonadota > Gammaproteobacteria > Steroidobacterales > Woeseiaceae > UBA1847. Next base: position 3,506 of record JADFLJ010000158.1, on the reverse strand, counting down.
CTAAAAGCAATTGCAGCGTTTCTCTTGCTGGTGTGCGCACCAGCACTGCTCGCAACGGCGGCGGATTTGGACGAAATCTCCAATTTCCGTGTGTACTCGCCGCAATTCGCGAGTGCCGGGCAACCAACTGCCAGGCAACTGAAGCTGGTGCGCGATGCGGGTTACGAGCGTGTCATTTATCTCGCGTTTACTAACGACAACACTGCCATCGACGATGAAGATGGAACCGTTAAAAAACTCGGTATGGATTACGTCCACATTGCGGTCGACTTTGACGATCCCACGAGCAGCGACTTCTATGCATTCGTGGGCGTCATACGCACGGGTCCGCCGCAGAAAACGCTATTGCACTGTCAGGTCAATTTCCGGGCGTCCACGTTTAGCTTTTTGTATCGAACCATCTATGAGGGTGTCGACGTTGCGGACGCGAAAGAGGATCTCGACTCGGTTTGGCAGCCGAACAGCACCTGGCAAGCGTTCATCTTCGAAGTGCTCGAGGACTTCCATATTGATCCGCAGTGCGATGTCTGCGACTGGGCGCCTGACGAGGACTAGTTCATCCGGATAAAAAACTACGGAAACATGTAGGTCTCAAACTGAAACTCGCCCTCGAGGACACCGACCAGGTACAGCTTGCCGTCTTCATGAGCGCCGCTCATGGCCCAGGGCGGCAGGTCGTTGGCAACGGTTTTCCAGTTGTCGCCGCTCTTCGCGATGAGTCTGGACGTGGGCGAGCCGGGCACGAGCAGTAAGGAGTTTGTGCCGTCGACGGTCGTTATCGCGCGTGGCGGCCGGCGGGTGATCCATTCGCCTTGCTCTGCATCGCTAAATACTCGCCGTGCCATCGGCGCAGTGATCGATGACACCATGGCCAACATTTTGCCCGTCGATCCGTCATTCCACAGCACTTCCTGGCCCGCGACGATCGGTCCGGCCATTGGGCAGCCGCGCAATTCCCAAAGCGGGTTGCTTGCGGTTTGCGGCTCCGAAAACGCCCCGTTGGATGTGCCCGTAATCGTGGCCGGGTCGCGGAATCCATCTGCCGTGGTATTTCGAAACGTCATCGTCAGAAAATCGTTTTCGACGCTAATGAACGTGCGGCAGCAACCGCAAATGGACGGAGTCTGATTTTCGGTCAGGTTTTTCTCTGCCACGCTGCCATCCGACAGCTTGGCGTAATAAAGATCGGCCGGCTCTTCAGCCCCGGGCTCGGCAAAGCGGGAATCAATCCATATTGCGTGCAAGTCGCCGGAGGCGTCAAAACTGATTGCAGGGTACGCGCGATACGCAGGTTTCCCGGCCTGATCCAGCCTGACGGCCGGTGCGAAGCTCAATCCGCCGTCGCTACTGATGGCCGCACGAATTTGCGCTCGCGCATCGGCCCATGCAATCGCAATGCTTGCGCCAGAGCCAACGGCGATCGATGCGCGCATGCCATCGTGCGCGTAGGACTCTACGGTGCCAGCTTCGTCATTGACGCGAACAGGCTGTCCGAATGTGCCGTCGCTGGTTCTCGCGGCGGCAAAAATATCGGAGCCTGATTCGGTGCGCTCGCGCCAGGTCATCAGCAATGTGCCATCTTTGAGGAATGTCACCTGCGGCTCAAAAACCGTGTTTGAGACCAAAGAATCCAGCCCGGCAGGAACACCGGAGACCAAAGGCTCCGTGTCACAGGCGCCGAGTGTGAGGGCGGACAGAAGCAATACAAAAGCGATTTTCAGACGAAGCATCGAGAAATACCTGCGTTGATTCATAGCTGCTGCCGGAGTCTACGCTAATTGGAGGTGGGTTCGGACTTGCGTCACCGGCGCCAGTCTTTGTGCTAGTTTGCCTGCATGAAAGCCGCAGCCATCATCAGCAATCTGTCCATCCTGCTGTTGTTTGTCGTTGCGGCGTCGCTCAACGAATACAGCGAGTCGCTTTATTACCTGAGCGTGCAGGAAGACGAGCTCCTGGAATGGGCTACGTTTTGGGGCTTTATGGTCGCCGCCGCGATCTATTTTTCCAGCGCCTATCGACAATTCAAGGTCGAACAATTCAAGTTTGATCTGCAAATGCCCTGGTTCGTTTTCGGCCTGGGCCTGTTTTGTTTCCTCGTAGCGATGGAAGAAATTTCCTGGGGACAACGTCTTCTTGGCTATCGGGCGCCGGATTATTTTCTCGAGCAAAACTTTCAGCAGGAACTCAACCTTCATAACATCATCGATAAGAGCTTTCGCAAGCTCGTAATGAAAATAATCTTGCTGGGTTATGGCGTGGTCTTGAGTGCTGCGTGTCTGTGGAAGCCGGTCGGAAATATTCTGGCGCGACTCGGTATCGTCGCGCCGTCTCCGGTTCTTATCCTTAGCTTTCTTGCCATGTACCTTATTTACACATGGTATCCGTGGAGCCACACGGGCGAGTGGGTTGAACTTGCGATGGCATTTGGCTTTGCCTACGCAGCGCTGTTTCAACGCGCGTTTGAATCGTCAGTTATTCGAAACCTGTTGATCGTGTTTGCAGCAACATGGGTACTGGCAGCCCTGACAGTGGGCGTCGTTCGCTTCGCACATTCCGCCGATCCAGAAAGACTTGCCATGGCCCGGCAAGAGATCGAAGCGTTGCAAAAAGACTTCACGAGCGGGCGGGTGCATGCGCGCTGCGGTATTCACAAACGGCTGTACACGTTCGCGGTTGAGTATCAGCAAGCCTATTTGTTTAGCGGCGACTTTTCGGACTTGCTAATGAGCCGAGGCGAGGACTCCCGGGCCGAGTTCTTACTGGATCCGTGGAATTCGCCGTACTGGATTCGGCACAAGTGCCGCAATAGCAGGGAAGCAAAATTCGTTTATTCGTTTGGCCCGGATCGGCAGCGTGATTCCAACGATTGGGAGATCGGTGATGAAGCGACGGGCGGTGACGATATTGGTGTTTACCTGAATCGATAAACGTCGCGTGAGTGAACTTAATCGAGCGTCACACCAGGCGGTAACTCGAAGTTAAACTCGATCGCCTCGGAGTTTCTTTGCCGGTATCCGTGCTTTTCAGCAAACGCAGGCCAGCGCGGGTCGGACTTTAAGTTTCTGAAGAGTTCGGACTCGGTACGCCGAATGGATTCCGGTCCGTCCTGTGCAAGCATCTTGTCGAGCCAGTCGAAAGCCTCGTCATTCATGCCGATCCATGCGTAGACGATAGCGATATCGTATGTGCGCACATCGTCGATCCGAATTTGTTCGAACCGAGTCTCGAATTCATCTTCACGTCCGAGATCGTGTAACGCCAGGATTATTCCCCGCTCGCCTCCCCCACTACTCAAAAGTTCATTTTCGAACGCGGCCAGTGCTTTTTCCGGGTCTCCCGCCAATAGCCAGCTGTTTCCGATATTCCAGTACAAGCCGTCACTAGCAGCCTGTTGAAAAAGTCATAATTTGAGATAATAGCGCATCGAGTTATCGAGGTGATGAGATGCGGGGCGAGATTGATGCACAACCGGAGATGTTCAGTTACGTGGATCTGGAGTCAAGGAT
>JADFLJ010000157.1 GCA_022564475.1 Pseudomonadota bacterium | reverse complement strand
TAACCCCTTTTAGGTGTCTGGCTCCCCGAGCCGGATTCGAACCAGGGACCAATTGATTAACAGTCAATTGCTCTACCAACTGAGCTATCGGGGAATCACGTCTGAACGCGGCCGCGATTCTCGTTCAGGCCCCGCCTTAAGTCAAGCGTAGAGTGCGCGTTCAATACGTTTCATGGCTTCTCGAAGCCTGTCGATGGAACAGGCAAACGAGAGCCGCATGTAGCCTGGCGCGCCAAACGCAGAACCCGGGACGCAGGCCACATCCGCCTTGCTAATGAGCAGTTCGACCAGCTCTGTGTCACTGGCGAGGCCTTTGGCCCGCAGCAGGCCGGCGATCCTCGGAAACGCGTAGAACGTGCCTTCTCCGGGTCGGCATTCAAAGCCATCGAGCTTATTCAGGGCCGCGACGATATAGTCGTGACGATGCTTGTACTCGGCCGTCATTTTCGCGACCACTGTCTGATCACCGTCCAGTGCTGCCGTAGCCGCAACCTGCGACACGCTGCAGGCATTCGACGTGCTTTGGCTCTGAATGGTTTTCATTGCCTTGATGAGTTCATGCGGGCCGGCCGCATAGCCGATTCTCCAACCCGTCATCGCATAGGCTTTCGACACGCCGTTAATCGTGATCGTTCTGTCGTAAAGATCCGGGCAGGCCTTTGCAAAGCTCAGGAAGGCCTCATCGGCCCACTGGATGTGTTCGTAAATTTCGTCGGAGACAATCGCAATCTTTGGGTGCTGTGCGAGGATTTCGCCCAAGGCCTGCAATTCCGATCTTGTGTAACTGGCACCCGTCGGATTGCTTGGGCTGTTAAGAATCAGGAGGCGAGTCTTGCCTGTGATCGCCGCCGCCAACTGAGCGGGCGTGATCTTGAAGTCGGCGTCCAGGCCAGTCTCGATGATGACGGGCTCAGCGTCTGCGAGGCGCACCATGTCGGGATACGACACCCAGTAGGGTGCGGGAATAATTACCTCGTCCTCGGCGCTCAGGAGGGCGAGGCACAGGTTGAACAGCGCCTGTTTGGCGCCCGCCGTAACCAGAATCTGCTGGCTGCTGTAGTCCAAGGAATTATCTTTGGCGAATTTTCGCTGAATGGCCGCCTTTAGCTCGGCCGTACCGTCAATCGGCGTGTATTTTGTGGCGCCGTCGGCAATAGCTTTGACGGCGGCATCCTTGATGAACTGCGGGGTGTCGAAGTCGGGTTCGCCGGCGCCGAGACTGATGATATCGCGACCTTGCGCCCGCAGTTCTGTCGCCAGTGCGAGCACGGCACCTGTGGCTGATGGCTTGACCCGAGCCATGCGGGATGAAACTGATAAGCTCACTCGATTGCCTCCTGGAAACTGCTGCCGAATGGTACGTGAAACAACATCCTTGCCCAAGAAGTCTAAAGTGGATGATCGAGATCGATTGACGCTGGTCTCCGACTATCAGCCGGCCGGTGACCAGGGTCCGGCGATCGCGGCTCTGATCGAGGGTCTGGGCGACGGGCTTGCACGACAGATTTTACTGGGCGTGACGGGGTCGGGCAAGACATTCATGATTGCCTGCATGATCGAACGCGTGCAGCGTCCCGCCATCGTGCTGGCCCCGAACAAAACGCTCGCAGCGCAGCTCTACGGTGAAATGCGAGAGTTTTTCCCGCGCAATGCGGTTGAGTATTTTGTCTCTTATTACGATTACTACCAGCCCGAGGCCTACGTACCGAGCTCCGATACCTACATCGAAAAAGATGCATCGATCAATCGGCACATTGAACAAATGCGTCTGTCGGCGACTAAAGCGCTGATCGAACGTCCCGATACGATCATTGTCGCCACTGTCTCGGCGATTTACGGCCTCGGCGATCCGGAAGCCTATTTCCGCATGATCCTGCATCTGGTGCGCGGGGACCGCACTGACCAGCGCGGGATATTGAGCCGGCTTGCCGAATTGCAGTACACGCGCAACGATGTAGACCTGTCGCAGGGTACCTACCGGGTTCGCGGCGATGTCATCGATATATTTCCAGCCGAATCCGAGCGAGATGCGGTCCGGATTGAGCTGTTCGACGAGCAAATCGAGTCTCTGTCCTACTTCGACCCGTTGACAGGCGAGGTCTTCAGACGTGTGCCGCGGCTGACAATCTTCCCGAAAACGCATTACGTCACCCCGCGAAAGACCTTGCTGGCGGCCTGCGAACATATCGAGGTCGAGTTGAGAGCGCGCCTTGTGGATCTGCGCGACAGAGATAAACTTGTGGAAGCTCAAAGACTTGAGCAGAGAACCTTATACGATCTCGAGATGATTCGGGAGCTCGGCTATTGCTCGGGAATAGAGAACTACTCTCGCTATCTGTCGGGCCGCAAGATCGGCGAAGCGCCGCCGTGTCTTTTCGATTACCTGCCTGAGAACGCGTTGCTGATCGTGGACGAGAGCCATGTGACAGTGCCGCAACTGGGCGCCATGTATAAAGGTGACCGATCGCGCAAGGAAACCCTGGTCGAACACGGCTTCCGCCTGCCGTCGGCGCTCGACAACCGGCCGCTGCGATTTGACGAGTTTGAGCGGCTGTCGCCGCAGACGATCTATGTTTCTGCAACTCCGGGTGATTATGAGAAGGAGCATGCGGACAAAATCGTCGAGCAGCTCGTGCGTCCTACAGGGCTGGTCGATCCTCAGATCGATGTTCGACCCGCGAGTACCCAGGTGGACGACGTGCTGTCGGAAATTGGCAAGCGAGTTGCGGTCGGCGAGCGCGTGCTGATCACCACGTTGACCAAGCGCATGTCCGAGGATCTAAGCGACTATTTGCAGGAGCATGGCGTGCGCGTGCGGTATTTGCACTCGGATATCGGCACAGTCGAGCGCACCGAGATCATCCGGGACTTGCGCCTGGGGGAGTTCGACGTTCTGGTCGGCATCAACCTGCTACGGGAAGGGCTGGATATGCCTGAGGTATCGCTGGTCGCGATTTTCGACGCAGACAAAGAGGGCTTTCTGCGCTCGGAGCGTTCTTTGATTCAGACTATCGGGCGCGCGGCGCGTAACGTGAACGGCATGGCCATCCTGTATGCGGACCGCATGACAGGATCCATGCAGCGCGCAATCGACGAGACTAACAGGCGGCGTGAACGCCAGGACCGCCACAATAAGAAGCATGGCATTAAGCCGACGACCATCATCAAGCAAGTCGCCGATATTATGGAGGCGTCCTACCCGGTACCCAAACGGGCTCGTGGCAAGGCCGCGGAAGAGGCGGCGCTGTACGCATCGATGACCCCCGAGCAACTGATAAGGCGTGCCGCGAAGCTCGAAAAACGCATGCTGAAGCATGCTCGCGACCTGGAATTTGAGGAGGCGGCTGGGCTGCGTGACGAGATTCAACGCATCCGCGCAGACAGCCTCGGCATAGCGGATCGCAAGGCCGGCTGACGGGCCTGAAAAAAGCCTGCCCAGGGCCTTGCGAACATCCAATGGTTTCAGTATCTTGTGCCGCCCCTCGCAGGAGGTGGCAGGGTTTTTGCGGGCGATTAGCTCAGGGGTAGAGCGCCACGTTGACATCGTGGAGGTCGCTGGTTCGAGACCAGCATCGCCCACCAGAATTCTTTGCTTTATATGGTTGTTTCCTGCACTCCGGCTATATAGAATCGCGGTCCCGCGTCGGCATTAGGCCAGATGGGCCTGTTTGGCCGTCGCAGGACTTGTTTTTTGCTGGAGGATTTCAGGATCGCAGTATCAAAGCGCGTAAGGCGCAATGACGAAATAGACGCCGTCGAGGTACGAGTAATCGACTCGACGGGAGAACAACGCGGCGTTATGCCATTGGCTGATGCGATCGAGGTCGCCAAGAGTGAAGGGCTGGACCTGGTGGAAGTGTCACCGAACGTTGATCCGCCTGTGTGTCGCATTATGGATTTTGGCAAACACTTGTTCGAACAGAACAAGAAGGCCCAGTCCGCGAAGCGCAAGCAAAAGCAAGTTCATGTTAAAGAGATTAAATTTCGTCCGGGGACGGACGAAGGCGATTATCAGATTAAGTTGCGTAAGCTTATTCATTTCCTCGAGATCGGGGACAAGACAAAAGTTACGTTGAGATTCAGAGGTCGGGAGATGGCGCACAAGGAATTGGGCGCGCAGCTGCTGGCCCGGGTCAGGAAAGACCTGGAAGAATTTGGTGCAATTGAGCAAGTGCCGCAGATGGAAGGACGGCAAATGGTCATGGTTATCGCACCAAAGAAAAAGTGAGTATCGGTTTGCAGGAGGGCCCTCAGGCCCGAATCAAGCATTTACCCCGCCTGTGACGGTTGCCACTTGTTTACAAGTGTCAGCGCGAAGCAAGGCTAGAAAAGTGGAGACGACGAAATGTCGAAGATGAAGACCAACCGGGGCGCAGCCAAGCGCTTCAGTAAGACGGGCAAGGGTGGCTACAAACGAGCCCAGTCCCACCTCAATCATATTCTTACGAAAAAGAAGCCGAAGCGTAAGCGTCAGCTGGGCTCTACCCAGCAGGTTGCTGCTGCCGACGTCAAGAGCGTGCGCCGCATGCTCCCGTACAGTTAAGAGGAGATTGAGATATGGCACGAGTTAAAAGTGGCGTTACCGCCAAAGCACGTCATAAGAAAGTCCTCTTGAAAGCGAAGGGCTATTACGGCGCGCGCAGTAAGTTATTCAAGACAGCCAAGCAGGCAGTCATCAAGGCTGGCCAGTACGCCTATCGCGATCGCCGGCAGCGCAAGCGTGTGTTCCGCGCGTTGTGGATTACGCGTATCAATGCGGCCGCACGTCTGCACGGGCTGTCGTACAGCCGCCTGATCAATGGTCTGAACCGCGCAGAGATCGAAGTGGACCGCAAGGTCCTCGCCGATATCGCAGTTCACGATCCAGAGGCATTTGGCGCAATCGCTGAGGTTGCCAAAGCCGCACTGGCAGAGGCTGCTTAATCCGGTAAGGGTCGGGCGCGGGTGACCGAACCCGGCCTCGGATTCGCTCCCATGCAAGCGCTTAACGAGCTCGTTGCAAATGCTGCGTCAGAGATCGATGCGGCCGGCGATCTTGCGTCGCTGGATAAGGTTCGCGTGCATTACCTGGGTAAGAAGGGTGAGCTCACCGAACGCCTCAAAGGCGTGAGCCAGCTGCCCAAGAATGAGCGTCCTGCAGCTGGTCAGGACATCAACCGGGCAAAGCAGGATGTGCAGCAAGGCCTGAACGCACGCCGCGAGGCGCTGGAATCGGAGGCACTTGAAAAAAAGCTGGCCGAGGATGCTATCGACGTTAGCTTGCCGGGTCGCGGTCAGGACATCGGTGGTCGCCATCCTGTGTCGAGAGCGATGCTGCGGATC
>JADFLJ010000020.1 GCA_022564475.1 Pseudomonadota bacterium | reverse complement strand
CTCGGGCCTAAAGGCGCTCCTCCATCGCGACCCGGTTGCGGTGACTATGCACCCCTACGGATAGGTGTAGCTGGACTGAATACCAAGCGGCAATCCGATCGCGAAATAGAGCAGCAGAAAGGCGGTCCACAGAACGAGGAAGGTCATCGAGTATGGCAGCATCATCGCCGTCAGCGTGCCGATACCCGTGTTCTTGACGTAGCGCTGGCAATACACAACGACGAGCGGGAAATACGGCATCAAGGGCGTAATGATGTTGGTGCTGGAATCACCGACGCGATATGCCGCCTGGGTAAGATCCGGAGAGATACCCAGCGACATGAGCATGGGTACGAAGATAGGCGCCAACAGCCCCCATTTGCCGCTCGCGGAGCCAATGAAGATGTTGACGAACGCAGTCAACAGAACGATGCCGATGATCGTAATTGCTACCGGCATTGCCAGCGCCTGAAGTAACGCGGCACCCTGCAAAGCAAGCAGCACGCCGAGGTTGGACTCGCCAAAGGCGTACACGAATTGCGCGATGAAGAACATGATGACGAGGTAGTACGCCATGAGATGCATCGACTTCGTCATGCCGGCGATGATGTCTTTTGAGCTCTTGATCGTGCCGGATACGTAGCCGTAAACGACGCCAGGTATCAGGAACAGCAGAAAAATCAGGGACACGATCGAGCGCATCAGCGGCGCCTGAAAACTGGAAATATCGCCGGTCGAGTCCCGCCATGCAGAATCCGCCGGCAATGCAGTCGCCACGAGCACGACCACGGCAAGCAGCATCGAAATTAACGCCCAGCGCAGGCCCTTGCGCTCGTTGTCGTCAAGGTCATGCATCTCGGGAAGATCGTCTTCGTCGCCGTCGATTTTCTCGCTCTTGAGGCGCGGCTCAACAATTCTGTCCGTGATGAACCAGCCGCCGAGAATGATCAGCGCCGAAGACGCCGTCGTGAAGAAATAATTATTCAGCGGATTCAGGACGATGTCGGGGTCCAGGATTTGTGCGCCGGCCTGGGTGAGTCCCTGCAACAGCGGATCGATGGAAGACGGAATGAAGCTGGCCGAAAAACCGCCGGAGACACCGGCAAAAGCTGCGGCGATACCCGCGAGCGGATGGCGACCGGCCGCATAGAAGATAACGCCGCCGAGAGGAATGACCAGCACATAGCCCGCGTCGGCCGCCGTGTGACTGACGATGCCCACCGTAATGACCATTGGCGTCAGTAATTTCTGCGGCGTTACATTCAACAGTGCGCGCAAGGCAGAGTTAATGAAACCTGTGTGTTCCGCCACGCCAATACCGAGCATGGCGACGAGCACCACACCAACCGGGTGGAAGTGCGAAAAGTTCGTAACCATCACGGACATGAATTCCGTTATCGCCGCGCCGGCCAGCAGATTATGGATGACAAGCGGTGCGTCGGTGCGCGGATCCACGACACTGAAGGTCATGTAGGACAGCAACCATGACAATACCCAGACGATGACCAGGAGTGCGATAAACAGCACGGCAGGGTCCGGCAACTTGTTGCCGACACGTTCAACGGTCGCGAGAAATCCGCCGGGTGCGGCGCTGTTGGTTTCTACCTGTTTTTCAGACATCGTCTTCCCTTTGACTGTTGTCGCAGGAGGGCCTTCAGGCCCGACCCGTTTATATACCAACCGCAGCTGCGGCCGATGGCCGCCGCTGCGTCGTTACGCAAGTTGTTAGTGAATGCCGTGCATGGCACGCCGGAGGAGCGGCGATATGACCACCATAAACACACCGGCACCAATACCCGTGTACATCAGGAACTCGAAGAGATTGGTATAACTCACCAGCGCTGCGGCGATGTCAAACTCTTCGCCGCTGGGCGTGTCGATTGCCGCCATGCGCGCGAGACGGGTCGCCACTGTTTCCGACAGTGCCGTCGCCAGGAACCAGGTGCCCATACTGACGCCAACCACACTGCCAATGGACAGCTTGGTAACCGCGGACAATCCCACGGGAGACAGGCAGAGCTCGCCCGTTGTGTGCAGCAGGTAGGCCAGAATCAGCCAGATCATCGCGACCTGTCCGGCCTCATTGGGGAATTGCGCGCCGAACACAAGCGCGCCAAATCCAAGGCCTGCCTGAATAATGCCGAGGCCAAATTTTACGGGCGTCGATGGCTCGAGGTTCTTCTTTGACAGCCAGACCCAAAGCGCCGCAAATGGAATAGCGAGCAACATAATGAAGCCGGCATTGAGCGATCCGAATTGCGCGGCGGTAAAGGTGATGCCAAAGGCGTCGCGGTCGACAACACGGTCTGCGTACAGCGTCATCGAACCCGCGGCCTGTTCGAATAACGCCCAAAAAACAACCGTCGACAAGATCAGCACCATCAGCACGACCGTGCGGCCGAATTCGGCCGAGTTGTGTGTCATGAAACCGTAGACGACGAAGGCGACGATGAGCGCGATCGATCCGTAGAGTATATTCTCGGCCAGCGCCTCACTGCCCGGGATGAAGTGCAGATTGACGAGCACGGCGTAACAGGCCGTCACAATTGCAACGCCCGCGATCGTATAGGCTACTTTGTTATTGCTCTCGCCCTTTTTGTGGACCATCGAGTATAAGACCAAGCCAACGATCGCGATAATCAGCAGAATATTCTGCGACAGTAGCACGATGTGTTCTCGCTGGATTACCCACCAGAGCACCGCGATTACAGGCAGACTCAGGAGATAGATCGACCACTCTGTATTGATTGGACCCAGCAGGGGTTTTCGCAACTTTTCAGGGTCGGACGGTTCTGCGAGGCCCTTCAGGTATTTCTGACCGTACATGAAAGTAAACAGGCCGATGATCATGCCGATACCGGCAGCGCCGAAGCCGTATTTCCAGCCGTAGGTTTCGCCAAGCCAGCCGCACAATAAGGTTGCGGCGAACGAGCCGATGTTGATGCCCATGTAAAAAATCGTGAAGCCACCGTCGCGGCGCGGGTCATCGCGGCTGTAGAGCTTGCCAACGATGGTCGATATGTTCGGTTTGAGGTAACCAACGCCCAGTACAATCAGGGCGAGCGCAAAATAAAATACCTTCAGCGCGGCGGTGTCCTGCCACAGAATGTCCTGGGTCAGTACGGTGCCGGCCGCGAAGAACTGCCCCGATGCAAGCGTCAGGTCCTCAACGAGCCGCGTGCCGGCGGCGTAATTTATGGCCTGATGGCCCTCAACGGCCATAAGGAGGTGACCCAGGGACAGCAAAACGCCGCCGAATAACACCGACTTGCGCATACCGAGGTAACGGTCCGCGATCATGCCGCCAATCAGCGGCAGCGCGTATACCAGGCCCGCGTACGCGCCAAGGACATCGAGCCCCATGGAGTCGGTGAAAAGGTGATACTTCGTGAGATACAAAACGAGCAGATATTTCATTCCATAGAATGAAAAGCGCTCCCAGAGTTCGGTCGTGAAACAAACGTACAAGCCTTTCGGATGGCCCCAAAGCTCATCTTCGTCATAAGGGTTTTCCGCTGGCGCGGCGTTGGTGTCACTCATAAAAAATTTTCCCTCGGTTATTTCTTGTCCGGTGTTATTCAGGCGAGGTTCGGTGCCAAGGCATTAAACACTATATTCCCTGTCACTTTCTGCTTGACCGGCTGAATAATGTTTGGTTTCAGTTAATTGGCTTGCTGGCGCGCGCCGTGCGCGCGAATGGCATTAGCGTAGGAGGGCTTTTAGGCTAGATCTTTTTTTGGTCGCGGCTCACGCTTGTGGCCCTTCGGGCAAAGCCGGCTCCTACGGGATGCTTCATTTTTGGCCGCGGCAGTCGGGCCTAAAGGCCCTCCTGCACGCCGCTGCTACGAGTCCTTTTTACGCCGCGCGAACAACCGCGACATGATGATGCCGAGCTCGAACAGCAGGTAAACCGGCACGGCCAGCAGCGTCTGGCTGATTATATCGGGCGGTGTCAGGAACATGCCGACGATGAAGGCGCCGAGGAACACATACGGCCGGGCTTTGGTGAGTTTCTTGGGTGTGGTCAGGCCCGTCCAGACCATGAGGACCGTGGCAATGGGGACCTCAAATGCGAGGCCGAACGCCAGCACGATCAATGTGATGAAACTCAGGTAGCTCGAGATGTCGGTCATGACCTCAACGCCTGCGGGCGCGACGGCGGTCATGAAGCCGAAAATCAGCGGGAACACGATGAAATAGGCGAAGGCGATGCCCATATAGAACAGCAGGATGCTTGAGGCGAGCAACGGGAACGCAAACGACTTTTCGTTCTTGTACAAGCCGGGTGCGACGAAAGCCCACAGCTGGTAAAGAACGACGGGCATCGCGATAAACAGCGCGACGAAAAACGTCAGCTTGAATGGCGTGAGTAAAGGTGACGCAACCTCGGTCGCGATCATTCGCCCGCCCGGCAACACATCGACTAGCGGCGCGGACACGATTTCGAAAATGCGTTTGGAAAACGGTAACAGGCCGATGAATACGAAGATCACGGCAGCGGCAACTTTCAGCAAGCGGCTGCGTAACTCGACGAGGTGTGACAACAAGGTACCCTCGGCGAGCTCCTCCTCGTTGCCGTCGCTATTCTGAGCGTTCTGTTTTTCGCTCACTGTTATCTTTCTCGGCCGAATCGTCATCCGGCATGTCGTCCTCGCCCCCGTCGTCCTTGCCCCTATCTTCGATTTCTACGCCCGCGACGGTCCTGGCCGGCTGCGAGTGCAGGGGCGAATAGCTGTCGTCGTCGTTCGGTGTCTGGTGAATGGTCGGCTTGATGTTGAAGTCTTTATCGAAGTTGAGTTCTTCTTCAAGCTGGCGTCGCATCATGCGCGTCATTCGCCGTGCCTGCCCCACCCAGCCGCCGATCTGATTGGCCACGCGCGGCAATCGTTCGGGACCGAGCACAATAAGCCCGATCAGACACAGTATGATTATTTCCGAAAAACCGATGCCGGACATCGTGGTGGTTTGTCCTAGCTGTCTTTGCGGGTCTCTTCAACGGGCGTGCTGTCGAAGTCAGCGTCCTTCTTCGAGGAGTCGCTTAGCTGCTCGGTGGTCTCCTCGGCCTCATTGACGGCCGAACGAAATCCCTTGACTGCACTGCCAAGATCGGAGCCCAGTGTGCGCAGGCGTTTGGTGCCGAATATCGCGAGAACGATTGCGAGCACGATTAACAGCTGTACCGGGCCGATGTTGGAAAACATCTTCTAACTCCTGGGGTTGTTACCCCTGATCAAATATTAAAGGCGCGACTCTGCCGGGCGCGCATTATGTTCATGATACCGCCCGCCGCGCAATAACCCGAATATTTCACGCCTCGCCACCCAACCATAGGAAGGGCGTCGCAAATTCACAGGATCAGCCACGGGATCAACTTTCGAGCCAGAACGTCACAGGGCCGTCGTTGATGAGGCTAACCTGCATATCGGCGCCGAATTCGCCGGTTTCTACGCGTGCGAGGTCATCCCGGCACGCGCGGACGAGGCGGTCAAAGTAGTCGCGGCCCTTGTCCGGCGCGGCTGCGTGCGTAAAGCTGGCACGTGTGCCCTTTTTCGTGTCGGCCGCCAGCGTGAACTGCGGCACGAGCAGCAAGCCTTTGCGGTCGTCACGGATGCTACGGTTCATGCGGCCCTCACTGTCTGGAAATACCCGGTAGCCCAGTATTCGCTCTGCGAGTCGGCCGATGTCTTTCTCAGCATCGTCACGATGTACGGCGACCAGCACCATAAGCCCCGGGCCGATCTCGCCGATTGTTTCACCGTCGACGCTGACGGCGGCCTCGGTCACGCGCTGTAACAGGCCGATCATTGCGCTGCCAACATTTTTGGGCCAAGCCTTTAATTATCGCCTCATTGAGGCGTTTATTAATGCATCAGCCAGATACGAATAGCCAGGGCGGGCCAGGGATGATGCGATGCTGCGTCTACCGGTTAGTGGGCGGGTTCGGCCCGGCAGCGGGCCCGGTCCGGATGCATGAGCCAGGGACGGCCGATCGGGGCCGCCGCTCGCTAATCGGACTAATTTCGCCAAGACGATCACACCGAAGCGACGATAATGGCTAAAAATGCTTATATTTTCCCCACAAGTGCCTATTCACTTAAGTAGTGGGAAAATTATCCAGGTCAATGCTCATTTATTACCCATAAGTGGTAGATCTTAATCTCCACCAACGAGCTTTTATTGCGCGTCCGGAGTCGTTGGCAAGCCCACTCCAGCCCAATACACTAGCGTTCAAATCGCAGCTTGATCGGGGTACACATGAAGAGACGACAATTCGTTGGGGCCATCGCCGCCACAGCAGGGCTGGCGGCATGCGCCAAAAGCGAACAGGAATGTTCTGGCGATGCGGCAAGCGGCAAGGAGACTTTCGCATGGTCGGCCGTGACGTCCTGGCCACCCAAATATCCGGGCATGGGAATCGGCGTTGAAAACCTCGTCAGGCGAATAGATGCCGCCTCGGCCGGTCGTCTCAAGATCAAGGTTTACGGGGGCGGTGAGCTGGTACCGGCATTCGAGGTATTCGATGCCGTGAGCCGTGGTGCCGTGGAATGCGGCCACGACGCGTCTTACTACCACAAGGGAAAACTGGACGCGGCACAATTCTTCACGGCGATTCCGTTCGGCCTGAATTGCCTCGAGATGAACGGCTGGCTCTACTACGGTGGCGGCATGGAGCTGTGGCGGGAGCTCTACGAGCCGTTCAACCTCGTGCCGTTTCCCTGCGGCAACACGGGCGTTCAAATGGGCGGCTGGTTCAACAAGGAAATAAATTCGATTGACGATCTTAAGGGCCTGACGATGCGCATCCCGGGTCTCGCAGGTGAAGTGTTGCGGCGCGCAGGAGGCACACCGGTCACGTTGCCGGGCTCGGAAATCTTCACGTCCTTGCAAACGGGTGCCATCGACGCGACCGAATGGGTTGGCCCGTATAACGACGTTGCGTTCGGTTTGCATCAGGCCGCGCGTTACTACTATTACCCCGGATGGCAGGAGCCTGGCCCGACGCTGGAGTTCATCGTTAACCGCAGGGCCTGGGACTCACTGCCCGCAGACCTGCAGGCGATTGTTGAGATTTCCTGTCAGGCGATCAATCAGGACATGGTTGCGGAATACACGAACGGCAACGCGATCGCATTGGAACGATTAATGGATGATCCGGACGTTGAGCTGCGACGGTTTCCAGACGAGGTACTCGAGCGGCTAAAGGAGATCACCGATGAGATTGTTGCTGAATGGATAGCGGAAGACCCGCAGGCGGCCAAAATATTCGAGTCCTTCGATGCGTTTCGAAAGCGTTCGACGCCATTCCAGAGAATTTCCGAACAGGCGTTCATGGAAACTCGTCGTTAAGGGCCGTAGATTTTATCGGGCAACCAGGTCACGAGTTCGGGGAATATCGCGATCAATATCAACGCGAATAACTGAATCGCGACAAAGGGCATCACACCGCGGTAAATCTGCGCCGTTTTGATTTCGGGTGGCGCAACGCCGCGCAAGTAGAACAACGCAAATCCGAACGGTGGCGTTAAAAACGATGTCTGCAGGTTGATCGCGATCATGATGCCCAGCCAGACAGGGTCCAGCCCCATCCCGAGCAACACGGGACCGACAATCGGTACGACGATAAAAGTGATCTCGATGAAGTCGAGTACGAAGCCGAGCAAGAACATTACGAGCATGACGACCATAACAGCACCGACGACGCCGCCCGGCAGGGAGTCGAGTACGGCGCGAACTCCGTCATCGCCCCCGTAACCGCGAAAGACCAGCGAGAAAATCGAAGCACTGATCAGAATCATGAAAACCATGCTGCTAATCCGCAACGTGCTGCGCATGATTTCCTGCAAGCGTTCGAGGCTTAGTTGCCTGCGCAGCACCGCGATTAGCAGCGCGCCCATGCCGCCGACGCCAGCCGCCTCGGTCGGTGTTGCGAGGCCGAACAAGATCGAACCCAGGACGGCCAGGATCAATCCGAGCGGCGGGACCAGCGCGTGCATGACCTGCAGAAAACCAACCTTGTCATCCGGCCCAGGCTCGTGCGGTGGCATCATCGCAGGCCTGAAGTGGGCAACCAGCATGAGATAGGCAACGTACAAGCCGACCAGCAACAAGCCCGGTATCAACGCGCCCGCAAACAAGTCGCCTACGGAGACCGTCCTGGCCGAATAGATGCCCATTTCAATCTGTGCCTGCTGGTAGGCGCTGGTCATTACATCGCCGAGCATGACGAGAATGATCGACGGCGGAATAATCTGGCCCAGCGTTCCGGACGCACAGATAATGCCGGTCGAGATTTCCGGCGAGTAGCCGCGGCGCAGCATCGTCGGCAGCGACAACAAGCCCATTGTCACAACAGTTGCACCGACGATGCCCGTGCTTGCGGCCAGCAACATGCCGACCAGCGTGACCGAAATCCCGAGGCCGCCACGCAAGGAACCGAATAACGCACTCAGCGTCTCGAGTAATTCCTCGGCTATTCGCGCGCGTTGCAGCGTGACGCCCATGAACACAAACAGCGGCACCGCCACAAGTGTCTGGTTCGTCATCAGACCAAACATGCGGTTGGGCAAACTGGATAGCAGCGCTCCGCTAAACGTGCCCGTGAGGATCCCGATGCCCGCGAATATCAACGCGGTTCCGCCCAGCGTGAATGCAACCGGGAAGCCGGCCAGCAAGATCACAATGACCGATAAAAACAAAAGACCGGCGACCCATTCCATGCTCAGCGACCCCGGATTATTGCAAGTGACTTCAGCGCCAGCGACATACCCTGTAGCCCAACAGCCGCCGGCATCAAAATCAGTACGGTCTTTAGCATCGGCAATAGCGGATACGGCAAACCACCGGACTCGCGCGAGGTTTCCGCCAACGCCCAGGAAAAGGCAACAAAGTCCCAGGCCTTCAGGGCAAGAAAAATGCACAACGGCAACAGAAATACGAGCACGCCGAGAAGGTCAATCCAGGCACGCCCCCTGGCGCTCATCTCGCGATAAAAAATATCGACCCGAACATGTTCGTCGCGTTGCAGGGTGTAAGCGGCGCCGATCATAAAAACGAAGGCGTGCATCCAGACGACGGACTCCTGCATCCAGATCAGACCTGCATCGAACACGTAACGCATGACAACGATGACAAAAGTAACGACGACCATTAGCAGCGTAAGCCAGGCCGTAAATTGCCCGGTTATTTCACTGAAGCGGTCAAGCCTGTTCATCCGGTTGTTGTTCTTCTCGTCCGGCAAGATCGAAACCTAGTGTCGCCAGAAGGTTGGCGTAATCAAAACCAGCAATGTGAATATTTCGAGTCGGCCGAGCAACATACCGATAACAGAAATCCACTTCGCAGTGTCACCCAGCGACGCAAAGCCCGATGACACGTCACCCAGGCCAGGACCTAGATTATTCAAAGTGGCGGCGACAGCTGAAAAGGCCGTTACCTGATCAACGCCCGTCGCCATCATGACGAGCATCATCACGCCAAACACGATGACATAAATGGAGAAGAACCCCCAGACCGCATCGATTACGCGATTCTGCACGGCTGTGTTGCCCAGCTTGACGGGAATTTCCGCGCTCGGGTGCACGAGACGAACGATTTCACGCATGCCCTGTTTGTAAATCAGCAACCAGCGAATCACCTTGATGCCACCCGCTGTTGAGCCCGCGGATCCACCAATGAAACTCGCGAAAATCAGCAATACAGGCAGGACCGTTGGCCAGTTCGAAAAACCATCAGTCGTGAACCCGGTAGTCGTCGCGATCGACACGGCCTGAAACACGCCATTGATGATGTTCTGCGCTGTCGTGTCGAAATACTGGTGCTGGAACAGCACTGCAACAACGATGAGCGACACGACAAAGAGCATCAATGAGTAGGCGCGAAATTCAGGATCTTTGGCGTAGTGTTTGATGGAAACGTAGCGCCAGGCGAAAAAATGCAATGAGAAATTAATGCCGGCAGCAAACATGAAAACGATTGCGACAATGTCGACGGCCGTGCTGTCAAAATAGCCGATGCTCAAGTCATGCGTGGAGAATCCACCAATGGCAACTGTTGAAAACGCATGACAGAGCGCGTCGAACCAGCCCATACCTGCGGCCATGTAACTCAGCATGCAGGCGATCGTGAACGCAACATACACATACCAGAGCGCTTTCGCCGTCTCGGTGATACGCGGCGTAAGTTTGTTGTCTTTAACAGGGCCCGGTGTCTCAGCCCGGTACAGCTGCATGCCGCCAACGCCGAGCATCGGCAACACGGCGACGGCCAGTACGATGATTCCCATGCCACCCAGCCACTGCAGTTGCTGGCGGTAATAGAGAATTGCCCTGGGCAGATCATCCAGGCCGGTCAGTACCGTTGCGCCTGTCGTCGTCAGCCCCGACATCGATTCGAACACGGCATCCGTGAACGACAAAGACAGTGCGTCAGCAAAATAAAGCGGTGCGGCGCCCGCCGTACCCAGAACGGTCCAGAACGCTGCGACAACAAGAAAGCCATCGCGCAAGCGCAGGTCACGTTTGGATTTATGAACAGGCAACCAGAAAATAAAACCTGCAGCCAGCGTCAGCCCGAATCCGCGCAGGAACGGCATCCAGGATTGCTCATCGAAAATAAAGCTGATCAGAATCGGTGGCAACATCGTCAGGCTGAACATCATCAGCAGCAGCCCGAGAATCCTTTGTACGACGGTCCAGTTCATGGCTACGCGAGCTCAGACAAACGACACACTTACCTGGAACAGCATCTCGATTTGCTCAATCTTGCGCCGGTCTGTCATAAAGAGAATGACGTGATCGTCGGTATTGATGACCGTATCGTGGTGGGCCATGATGACCTGGTCGTTGCGAACCAGTGCGACGATCGCAGATCCTTTCGGCAGGTTGATCTCTTCGATCTTGCGCCCCACGACATGCGACTGTGCTTCACTGCCATGCGCGATGGCTTCGATAGCCTCGGCGGCGCCGCGGCGCAATGAATGCACCTTGACGACGTCGCCACGCCGAACATGTGCGAGCAAGGAACCGATCGTGATCTGTTGTGGCGATATTGCAATGTCGATGCTGCCCGACTCGACGAGGTCTACATAGGACGCGCGGTTGATAAGCGCCATGACCTTGTGCGCGCCGAGCCGCTTCGCGAGCATCGAGCTCAGGATGTTGGCCTCTTCCGAGTTCGTCAGCGCACAGAACACATCGACATTGTCGACGTTCTCTTCAAGCAGCAATTCCTCGTCAGCCGCGTCGCCGACCAGCACAATGGCTTTGTTCACCTGTTCGGAAATTACGCGAGCCCGCTTCGGGTCGCGCTCAATGATCTTCACCTGGTTTGTTTGCTCAAGCGCCAGCGCGAGGCGTACGCCGATGTTGCCACCGCCCGCGATCACGACGCGGCGCACCGGGTCTTCAAGCCGGCGCATTTCACTCATGAACACGCGTATGTCTTTGCGATCGGCGATGAAGAAAACCTCATCGCCTTCCTGAATAACCGAATCGCCATCCGGGAGCATGGCCTGCCCGTCGCGGTAAATTGCCGCGATGCGCATTTCGGTGTTGGGTATATGATCTTTCAGGGTCGCGATGCGTTGACCGACGAGCAAGCCGTCGCGATCGGCCATTACGCCGACCAGGCGAACGCGGCCCCCCGCAAAATCGAGGACCTGAGACGTGCCAGGATAAAGAATAAGTTGCTCGATGTACTCGCAGACCAGCTGCTCGGGACTGATGCGCACATCAATTGGAATCGCATCCTGCGCGAACAGGTTTTTCGCACTCATATATTCAGCGGCACGGATACGCGCAATCTTCGTCGCCGTGTGAAACGTCGTATACGCCACCTGGCAGGCGATCATATTGGTTTCGTCGGTGTCGGTTAGGGCGACGATGATGTCGGCGTCATTGGCACCGGCACGCTCAAGAACCTCGGGATAGGCGGCATGCCCGACGACCGTGCGAATATCGAGCCGGTCCTGCAGCTCCCGCAAGACGTCGGGACGCATGTCGACGACCGTGACTTCGTTGGCTTCTTCGCGAGACAAGTGATATGCCGCTGATGAGCCGACCTGACCTGCACCGAGTATTATAATTTTCATTGTTCTTGAGCGGCCTCAGAGTGCAGCAAACTACTCTGCATCAGGGTCGGTAGTCTACATCAGATCGAGATTCGCATAACTCAGAACAAGCCATTTTGTGCCGGCTGTCTCAAAATTGACCTCGACACGCGCATGGGCACCCTGTCCCTCGCAATTCAGAATGACGCCATCGCCGAATTTGATGTGTCGAACTCGCTGCCCCAGTCGAATTCCCATGTCAGATCCGGGCGCAAGCGACCCACCGGAAGGTCTGCGGCGCGGCGTGGTTTGTACGGGACGAGAAACCTGCACCCGCGGCCGGATTTCCTCGATGTATTCGTCCGGAATTTCGGCGATAAATCGCGACGCTTGCGAATAATTATCCATGCCGTGCAGTCGTCGTTGCTCGGCATAGGTCAGGTACAGATATTGCTTGGCGCGCGTAATGCCCACGTAGCACAGTCTGCGTTCCTCCTCGAGGCCCTGTGGGTCGGCGATCGAGCGCTGGTGCGGAAACAGGCCGTCTTCCATACCGCACAGGAAAACGAGCGGAAACTCGAGTCCCTTCGCAGAGTGCATCGTCATGAGCTGCACACAGTCTTCCCAGGCGTCTGCTTGTCCTTCGCCGGCCTCGAGCGCGGCATGCGACAGGAATTCGTCCAGCGGCGACATCTCTTCGGCCGGGTCGGCTTTAAAACCCTTGGCGGCGCTGACAAGCTCGAGCAGGTTCTCGACGCGCGTTTCGCCCTTCTCGCCTTTTTCTTTCTTGAAGAAGTCGATCAGGCCGCTTGTATGAATAACGTGGTCGACCCGGTCTTCGAGGCTAAGCTCCGCAGTGTCACGCGCCATGCGTTCGATGATGTTCAAAAACGCCAGCACGGCATTTGCGGCGCGGCTCGAAAGCTCGTCGCTGGCGATCGCACCCGCGGCGCGCCACAGCGGGCAGCTGTTTGCACGCGCCCAGGAGCGCATCAGTTCAACGGTACGGGCGCCGATGCCACGTGTCGGCCTGTTTACGACACGCTCGAAGGCGGAATCGTCGTCGCGGTTGCTGATCAGCCGCAGATAGGCGAGCGCATCCTTGATTTCGGCACGCTCAAAGAATCGCAGGCCGCCGTACACTCGATAAGGAATGCGCGCGTTGATAAGACTCTCTTCCAATACGCGCGATTGCGCGTTGGAGCGATACAGGATCGCCGCATCCGCCCGCAGATTGCCCTGGGCGATCCAGTCGCGCAGGCGGCCAATGACGAAATCGGCTTCGTCGCGTTCGTTGTAGGCCGAGTAAAGCTTGATCGCCTCGCCGTCGGCACCGTCCGTCCAAAGGTTCTTGCCCATGCGCGAACTGTTATTGGCGATCAACGCATTTGCCGCGTTCAGAATCGTCGCGGTCGAGCGATAGTTCTGCTCGAGTTTGACGACCGTGGTACCCGGAAAGTCTTTCTGAAACTGATGAATGTGCTCGACGCGCGCGCCACGCCAGCGATAGATCGACTGGTCATCGTCGCCGACGACAAAGGGTATGCCTGTGGTGCCCGCAAGAATTCTGAGCCAGGCGTACTGAATCGCGTTCGTGTCCTGAAACTCGTCAACGAGCAGATGTTGGAAACGGCGTCGGTAATGCGCCAGCAACTCAGCGTTGTCGCGCCACAGCTCGTGCGCGCGCAGCAACAGCTCGGCAAAATCGACCAGCCCGCCACGCCCGCAAATTTCTTCGTAAGACTGATAAAGCGCGATCATCTGGCGGCGATCCGGATCGCCATCGTCGTCGAGGTGCTGCGGTCGCAGGCCTTCGTCTTTCTGGCCGTTAATAAAATACTGAATGTCGCGCGGCACCCAGCGACTATCGTCGATCTCGAGGTTTTTGAGCAGGCGCTTGATCAGGCGCAACTGATCGTCCGAGTCGATGATCTGAAAATTCTGCGGCAGGCCCGCTTCGCGCCAATGCCGTCGCAACAGCCGGTGTGCGAGGCCGTGAAAAGTGCCTATCCACAAGTGATTGACGGGCGTGCCGAGCAGGCTCTCAATGCGACTGCGCATCTCAGCAGCGGCTTTGTTGGTAAACGTAACGGCGAGCAGGCTCTGTGGCGATATACCCTCGACATCGATGAGCCAGGCAGCGCGGTGTACCAGCACGCGGGTTTTGCCACTGCCGGCCCCTGCGATGACGAGCGTCGACTTGGCAGGCGCCGTAACAGCCTGACGCTGCGCGTCATTGAGGGATTCGAGTATGGGTGTAACGTCCATCGACAGAGTTTGGTCGGCGCCGGAAAGGGCGCGATTCTATCAGACTTGGTGGTGGTCGTAGGAGCGGCTTTGCCCGAAGGGCCACACCGTGAGCCGCGACTGTTGCGATGGTGGTGGTCGTAGCGGTTAAAGCCGCGCCTACGGTTCCCAGCGAACTCCAAGCACAAACTGGTTGCGATCATAAGAAATGCGTGTGTCGTTTGACACGCGTTCCAGAAAATTCGCTTCGAGCACCAGGTAAAGGCTGTTGGTCATCTCGAACGTCGCGATCAAATTCGCGTCCAGCGTTTCAAGTGTTTTGCGGCCAACGGCTGGGTTGTTAAAAGCAAACGCGTTGGAATAGTTGTAAAGCCTGTAATAAGCCGAGGCGACAACATTGAATCGCTCGGTCGCATGCCAGTGGATTTCTCCGCCGTAGCTGTCGCGCGTGTAGTCGTTGTAACCGAGATAGCGGTCCTCACGGTTCCTGCGCTGATATTCAACACCAAACCAGACGCTTCTGAAAACACGCTGGCGTGCCATCAACGACACGTCAATGTAGTCATAGCGCACAGTCGGTGCACCAATAATCTGCGTGCCGTCGAGCTCGAAGGATGGCCGGTCGCCGAAGCGGCGACTGAACTTGTCGATCGTGAGTCGCAGCAGAGACGCCCTGGAAAATTGATATTGAACGTTGATGCCGAACAAAAAATACTCGTGGTCATACTCCGGCACGAATTCCACGGTGTCGTAATTCCATAGCTGGCCCTTGGCGACGAAGCCGACCGACAAATGTTCGTGCGATTGGCGGAACATCAATTCGGGTCCGTAGCGAACATAGTTCATGCGATCGCTGACATCGACGCCGTTAACGGCTCGTGCTCCACCGTCGTCGGGGTCGTAATAGATCTCATCGTGCTGGGCGACTGTGAACGCGCTGTAAACCTCGCGTTCGCGCCCGGCCTCTTCGTCCCGGCGGCGATACTCGCTGCCAAAACTCAGTTCGTGGATGTACTCATTCGCATTTTCGAGTTCCTTGTCCTGGAAGTAACGACCCGCAAGACGGTAGGCGCCGAAGAATCCTTCGTGGGTGTACGCGTTGACACGGTATTTCGCGCTCAGGTTAATCGGCATGAAGGCACCGGACTTCACTTCGGGCGTAATGACGGGCAGCGTCGGGTCGTCGAAGTCGATATATGCCTGATCGGGCGACCGGAACACATTGCTGTCGGTGCCGAAGCCAATCCGGGCACGAAAATCAAGGTGAGTGAACGGCGGCGGCTCTCGACGTGTCTCGGTCCGAAGCACAACGGGGTTGGTGACGAGCTGTTGTCTCTCAATACGCGTTATCGCGATGCGGGCGTAGTTCGCGAGCCGTGGATTCAGGTTTTGATCGCGGGCCAGGCGAAACCAGCGCAGCGCCTCGTCCAGCTCACCCAGCGCGTAAGCATTCAAGCCGAGATTGTATTGCGCACCGATTCTGAGCGTTTGCGAGTCGAGCGCCAACAACAGTGCTTCACGGGCCGGAATATTCTGATGTGCCCGATAGTTCGCAACGCCCGTATTGAAGTGCAGCAGCGGCGAGTCGAGACCCGCCTCCCCGGCCTGGCGATAGCGCAATAATGCGGCCCAATAAAGATCATCGCGAAACATCCGATTGCCGTCTTCAAAGTAGTCGTCGGCCGTCATCGCGGCGGCCGTAGTGCCGAAAATGAGGCATAAAAACGCTGCGCCGAGGCTGAAATAGCCGGCGCGGGTGTGAATTCCCGAGTTTTTGACTGTTATGCGGATCGTGGGGCTCAAGCGATTGAGTTATGTCAGGTGGCAGGATTACTGATTTTTGCGTTTAAAACTATGACGTGGCGCAAGAAAATCCCCCCGGATGGCATACAAACGGGGGGATTTCAGTGCAGACGCAGTGTGGGCGTCTAAATTGCGTCGTCACCACTCTCGTCGCCGGTTTCGCCCTCGGTCATTTCGTCGCCCATGGGCTCGTCCATAGGTTCGTCGATTTCGTCGAAAATATCCTCATCAACGTCTTCGCCTTCCTCGAAGTCGCTCTCGTCCGCCATCTCGTCTTCTTCACGGATCTCGTCTCGTTCGAAGCCATCGCCGGCATCGGCCATGTCGCCATCTGCTTCGCCTTCTTCATCGCCCTCTTCGTCGTTGAAATCAGTGTCGCTGTCGATGTCCTCGGGGCCGCGCATTTCGGCGATTACCTCGTCGAGCTCGGACTCTGTGTCGAGTACGTCCATCGTGACCTCAAGGTCATCGAGGCCGTCGGCCATCGCGACGGTGGGGAGCAGCGTAAAACAGGTCAATACCATCGATACGGCAAAAATGTTGATGTGTTTCATAGTCCTTCTCCAATATTCCTCAGCGGGCATCCGACCCGGTGGTGATCTAGCTAATCTGTATGCGTAAGCGGAATGTCCGGTCACGATCGCCATGTTCAAGCCGCGCGAGGACAATACCGCCCGTCGGTGTCAAAGCAATGAGTTTCAGTGGCAGCAGGTTCTTGCCCACGACCAGGCTCGTCTGCCAACTAATCTCACGCTGGCCGGGAAAACCCACAAGCTCCACTCCGTCCGGCAGCGATACTGTCAGCGTGGCGCGGTCGAGTGCCTCATTCGACGAAAACACCAGGTTGACCGTATGCGGTTCCGCCAACGCCATTGTCACGCCCGGGATATCCGCCTCGGGGGCTGTCGGCGCGTCCAGAAACACGGCGCTGACAAACGCCAGGACAAGACCGGCCGCGACAGCCGAGCCAAAGCCCGTCATCAGCCAGCGATTCCGCTGGCGCCGCGACCCTTCATGCGTCGCACGAACCACGGCCTGGTCGTAAAATCCTGTGTGTGCTTCCTGCATCGGATAGTCCTTTAAAAGATCCAGCAGCGGACGATCTTCGTCGAGCGTCGATGGATCATCTGAGCGATTCATAATTTCATCCTCTTGCTCTCTTACACGAGCGCTGTCAGGAAAAGGTTCCATCGGCCGTCAGGATTTCCCGCAGCCTTGCCCGCGCACGATGTAGACGGGACTTGATGGTGCCAACAGGAGTGCCTGTAAGCTCTTGTATTTCGGTTAATTTATAGCCTTCTGTGTCGTGCAGGAGCACGACAATTCGGTGTTCCTCGCTAAGCTGCTGTAAGGCAGCATCCAGTCGTGTGAGGCGCTGCATGCGCTCATTGTTTGCGACCGGATCGTCGCTGCCTGGCAGGCCGGCGAGGCCGTCGCCCGGCAAGCGGCCCTCCTCAACGACCAGCATTCGCTGTCGGGCAAAGCGGCGGTGCTGATCGACAAAGAGGTTGTACATGACGCGTGCCAGCCAGGGCGCTGGTTCCTTTATATCAACGAGGTCGTCGAGCTTACCGAAGGCTTTTATCAGCAGTTCCTGGAACAAGTCTTCAGCTTCAGGCGTGCTGCCCGTGAGTCGGTACGCGAGCCGATACAAGCGGTCGAAATGCGGCCGCACGAGCTGATCGAATAACTGGCTGCCGGATGTCGTGTCCATGATCCGCCACAGTTTAGTCTCGCGCGGAACAGGCACAAGGACGGATTCGGCAGTTTCCCGACGTCGAGCCGGCGCGATGATAATATGCGTTCAGCCAATTTTATCGAGTGAACAGATGATTTCGAACTGCCGACTGTGCGGTGGAGATGACTTGCGGCTGTGGATGAGAGGCGGACGCAACGTCAACCTGGATTACTTCAAATGCGGCACTTGCTCGCTGTGGAACTATGACCTCGATTGCGGTCCGGACCAGAGGCAGTACACCGAGGTGTACGCCAGCCCAAAAGACGCGTCGAACAAATTCATTGAACATTGGCAGGCGAGCTGGGAGTTAAGCGACAAAGCTGCCCGCGCCGTTGCCGAGGATCAGGGCATCGACGTCATTGTTGCCAACTTTCTCGAATACGACAATCCGGACAAGGAAACTTACGACGTCGTGATACTGCGTCACGTACTCGAGCATTTGCCGGATTCGATTCTGGCCATGAACAAGATAGGCGACCTGTTAAAAGATAACGGCCTCGCATTACTTGAATTTCCCAATACGCGCTCGATGAGTTACAGCGTCAAGCGCGTGCTGAAAAACCGCGGCCTCAGGAATAAAAAATATTCTGAGGATTGGCGTCCAGGCCACTGCAATGAGTTTTGTCGTCAATCGTTTGAATACTTGTTGAATAAAACAGGCTTCGAGATGGTCGTATGGCAAACCTATTCAAATAAGCCTGTCGCCAACGCGTTTTATCGATTGTTCCCGATCGCCAGCAAAGCGCGCGCTGGTGCAGAAAATTCGGGTTAGTTAGGCGAAATGCAAAAGACACTGATCTTAACGGCACTCGCAATGATGGCGTTTGCTGCGAACTCAGTACTCTGTCGCATGGCCCTGGGTGACGGTCATATTGATGCGGCCAGCTTCACGTCGTTGCGCGTGATGTCGGGTGCATTAGTGCTGGCCGTCATTGTGTATTTTCGGTCTGGCGGGCAGGTGCCGCGTGATGCGGACTGGCGTGCGGCGCTCGCACTATTCGCCTATATGGCCTTTTTCTCGTTCGCGTATCTGTCCCTCGGCGCCGGCACAGGTGCACTGGTCCTGTTTGGCACAGTGCAGCTAACAATGTTTGTCGTTGCGCTGCGGTCTGGCGAATATTTTTCAGCGCTGTCCTGGGTGGGCCTGGCCGTTGCAATCGCAGGGCTTGTCTATCTGCTGTCGCCGGGCGTCACGGCGCCCGATCTGTTGGGCGCAGTATTGATGGTCGTTGCCGGAATCTCATGGGGTATTTATTCATTGCTCGGGCGACAGGCGGCCGACCCGGGCCGCGCGACGGCGTGGAACTTCCTGCTGTCGGTACCGCTGGTGTTACTAACAAGCCTTGTTTTCATGGATCAATACCATGCGACCTCACTCGGAATCCTGTTAGCGATTTTGTCGGGTGTATTCGCATCGGGAATCGGCTACGTGATTTGGTATGCGGCGTTACGTGAGCTCGCGGCTACCAGCGCGGCGACAGTGCAATTGTCAGTGCCCGTAATTGCTGCGATAGGTGGCGTCATGTTGTTGTCGGAGGAAGTAACGCTTCGGCTGTTGGTTGCGTCGGCAGCGACGCTTGGCGGTGTCGCTATTGTGCTGTCGCAGCGAAAGGCGCAATGAGAAGCAAGGTTTGTCATTGCAAGCTTGTTGGACCACTAGATGTTCAGCTGGAACAGGAAGTAGTGATCCAATAGCAGTGCGCCGAATATCAAACCTAGGTAATTGATGGAGAATCTGAATGTTTTCATCGCACGATTCAGTTCATCGGGGTAACGCATCATCTGGATCGCGTGAAAAAGAAACATGCCACCCAGGATCATCGCGGTTAGCAGATAAATGATGCCGCTCATGCCGATCAGGTAAGGAATGATGGTCACGAGTACCAGCAGGATTGTATAGAGAAGGATATTCAGCCGTGTGTAGGCTTCGCCGTGTGTTACAGGCAGCATCGGAATGTTGACTTTGGCGTATTCTTTCTTACGTGCGATTGCCAGCGCCCAGAAATGCGGTGGCGTCCAGACGAAGATGATCAGGAACAATAGCAGCGCGCCCGCATGCACTTCGTTGGTAACAGCCGTCCAGCCGAGTATTGGCGGTGCGGCACCGGCGGCTCCGCCGATTACGATATTTTGTGGTGTCGCGCGTTTCAGGTACACGGTGTAAATGACGGCGTAACCGATCAGCGAGAAAAATGTCAGCACGGCTGTCAATGGATTTACGACGAACCACAGCAAAATCATCGAGATCAATGTCAGCACCGACGCGAAACGCAATGCTGCTCGTTCCGAAACGCGGCCTTGAGGCAACGGCCGTCCGCGTGTACGCAGCATGTGAATATCGATACGCGCGTCCAGGATGTGATTGAATACGGCGGCGCCTGAGGCGGCAAAACCAATACCGATCGTGCCAAAAATCAGCGGTATTGTGCCCGGCCAGCCCGGGACGGCGAGAAACATGCCCACGACCGCGGTAAACACAATGAGCACCACAACACGAGGTTTGGTTAGTTCGTAAAAAGCTCGCCAATCAGTCAGTGTTTCAATGTTTGCGCTCATGTCCCCTCAATTCACCCGATTCGTGACAGCTTTAGCAGCCGTTTAATGTCGTCAATAATGTCACGCGGGTCGAGGCCCGGATGAAAATACATGACCAGGTTGCCGTGCGGATCAATCAGAAAATATCCGCCTCCTGCGAGCTCGATGGGCCTTTTCTGGTCCAGGACGTCGCTCAGATCTTCGTCTTGCAGCGAAATCAGGCCCTTATGCAAGTCAGTGAGAAGCACTGTATCCGGCAGCGTTTCGCCGTGCAAGAAAATCCGCCGCACGCGGCCGATGTCCTTACCGAGCATCAGCCGCAGTTGCCGCGTGGTGTACAAAGCCAGCTCGCAGGCATCGTCGCAGTCGCCACGGTTCTGATAAGTCAGCAACCAGTAGCCCGGGTTTAATTCATAGAGTGGGGATTCGGCTAAGACGTCCGCCAGGTTGATGATGGGCTCCAGCAAAGCGCCATTGTTGGCTCTGCCCGCAGGCTGGATCAGTTCGCCCTTGTAATACAGCCAGCCTGCAAAAAACACAGGCCCGACAAACAAAGCCGCGATAAACAGCAGAATCAAACGACTTTTGGCTTGCCCCTGAATACTCACTTGGCCGGTCTCCGCTTGCGGTAATTGAAAATCAGGAGCCCCGCGAGAACAGCGCCCATCGCGAACCACTGCAGGGCATAGCCAAAATGCTTCCCGGGCCCCATTTCCTCGGGTACCCAATGGCGCAGAAAGCCGCGCTCGTCATCCGGGTCCATCAGCAGCACAAATGGCTGCACATCCCTGCCCAATGACAAAGCAATGTCCTCGACCGTTGGAAACACGGCGACCTTGGGCCAGCCGTCCTGTGGCAGTATTGCATCGCCCAAGCGGACGCCGGGTCTCGGCAAATAGCCGACGCGGCCTCGTGCCGTGACTGGTGATTCGTCAACCGCAATCGACGCTGCGACTACGGCAATATCGGGATTGGGGCTGGTTTTGGCGATCCAGCCACGGTTGACGAGTAACACGGGTTCGCCGCTGCCCAGGTCCAGCGCAGTCAGCACGTAAAAACCGTAGCGGCTGTTCAGGATGATGTTATCCAGCAGGAATTGCTGCCCGGATATAAATTGTCCGTCGGCCATAATGGATTGATATGCGCGGACGGCGACGCCATCGCTAAATTCCGAGAAGCTGCCCTGCTCTGCATATGCGGCACGATTGGCACGCTTCTCGAGGCCGCGATTTATTTGCCAGACACTGAGCGCCAGGAACTGCAGGACAAGAAATGCACCAACGACAAATGGCAGCCAGGCTGGCAGCGACTTTTTAGCTTCTATGTTCACGATATACTGGCGCGTCTCTTGATAGTGAGGCCTCTATGAAGGCTATTGTTTTAGTGCTCCTGGCCGCAATCGTTATTAGTCTAGCTGCGGGCCTGTTCTTCCTGGTCAAGGGTGATAAGAACTCACCCCGAATGCTCTACGCGCTAAAGATACGTGTTGCACTGTCAATCGTACTCGTTGTGTTCCTGGTACTCTCGTTTTCCTTCGGCTGGATAAGCCCAACGTAGGAGGGCCTTTGCCCGAAGGGCCGCACCCGTGAGCCGCGACCCCGCGACCGGTCGGGCCTAAAGGCCCTCCTACAACCGTTCCCACAACCGTTCCTACAGCCGTTCCGACAACCGTCACATCCAGTAAACGAACACGTACAAGCCAACCCAAACCACGTCCACAAAGTGCCAGTACCAGGCAACGGCTTCGAACGCGAAATGCCCGTCCGGCGTGAAGTGTCCCTTCAGGACACGGAACCAGATGATCAATAACATGATTGCGCCGAGTGTCACATGCAGGCCGTGAAAACCCGTCAGCATGTAGAAGGTTGAGCCGTAAATTCCCGACGTCATCTTCAGGTTCATGTGCTCGTAGGCTTCAATATATTCCATGCCTTGCAGGTAGACGAAGATAAAGCCGAGTACAAAGGTCAAAGCCAGGAATGTCTTCAACACGCCACGCTGACCTGCGATTAATGCGTGATGAGCAATTGTCAGTGTCACCGAACTGCTCAGCAGCAGCGCTGTGTTGATCAGCGGCAAGCCGAACGGGCCCATTGGCTCGTAGTCGCCACCGACGTTGCCCGGTCCGTTAGTCGGCCACGTGCTTTCGTAGCCAGGCCAGAGCAGCAGGTTCGTGAAGAAACTGTTGCTGTCGCCGCCGAGCCATGGAATCGACATGTTGCGGGCGTAAAACAAGGTGCCGAAAAACACCGCAAAGAACATGACCTCGGAGAAGATGAACCAAAACATGCCCATGCGGAACGAGATGCCGACCTGGCTGTTATAGATGCCGTGCTGATTTTCGCCAATGACGGTTCCGAACCAGCCTGTGAGCATAAAAATCATCGTGCCGAAGCCGGCAAGCATGATCCAGGGGCCTGTCTCGGAACCGTTAAGCCACGTGGAAGCGCCGACCATGAGCAGCAACAGGCCAAGTGAACCGACGGCGGGCCAGTGGCTGCCGTGGGGAATGTAATAACGGTCGTCTGTGTGTGACATGCGAATTCTCTTTCTTTACGCGTGCTGGTTATTTGGTCTGAGCGTTCTTGCTTACGCGAACGGTGTCATAAAATGTGTACTGCAATGTGATCGTGTCGACGAAGTCGGGCAGGTCGGGGTCAACGATAAACTGCAGCGGCATGACGCGTTCCTCGTTGGCTGCGAACTCCTGGCTCGTAAAACAAAAGCACTCAATCTTCTTAAAGTGTTTGGAGGCTGTCAGTGGCGTCACGCTTGGAACGGCCTGGGCGACCTTGTCATGTGCCGTGAGGTTCCTGGCCGTAAATGTTGCGAAGTACATCCGCCCGGGATTTACGACCATGCTGTCTACGTCAGCAACAAATTCCCAGGGCGCATACTCATTGATGTTCGTGAGAAACTCGATACGAATCTCGCGAGACTCATCGGGTGCTTCGATCACCTGGGCCGCCGTTGTATTTGTGCGGCCTCCAAAACCCGTGATCTCGCAAAAGACTTCGTACA
>JADFLJ010000156.1 GCA_022564475.1 Pseudomonadota bacterium | reverse complement strand
GAGTCCTTTCCAAGGGCGGTAACGCCGTAATGGATCATCCGGGTAGCTCCCTGTGGGCGAGCCGTGAAGCGGTTCTCCGCGTTGTTGCGCCTCTTGACAAGGACGCGCCATTGCCGGCGAGACGCGCTTGGCGGACAACCGCTTCACGACTCGCTGAGCCCATCAATACAAGCTTGTTGGACCACTAGCCGCAGGTTTCCTCGATCAGACGCCGTACACGATCCTGAGCTTCTTGCGATTCGGCGTCGCTTAAGTACACACGCTCGCCGCTTTCATCTTCACGAAACAGTCTGCGAGATGCGACGAACGTGTCGAGCTGAGTTCTGTAAGCCTGGCATTGCTGCTGGTTTGCCGCGGCAAGCGCGCGTTTTTCGCTGCGCGTCGGTTTTGCGTCGTCCTCTGCAGCAGCGCTTTCCTTGTTTGCTTTTGCCGTGTCCTGCCGCGTTTGTACGCGTGCCTGTACGGCCGCGTTGTCCGTATTCCGGGATGACACGTTCATTCGCGTTTCATCAGGATTGCCGGTGGGGCGATCGACGTAAATGCTATTGCCGTTTTCGTCGGTGTAGCGATATATATCACTGGCCAGCGCGGTGCTTGCGCATAAGGTGGCAAGGATAGTCAGTAGAAATGGTTTGCTGTTCATCGCGTCCATCCGTTAGTCGCGCCGTTGGCGTACAGGCACTCGGTATTAGATCATGGGGGTAGTCGCTCTGTTGTGACTTCGATCACAGCGAAGCCTGTGACCTGGCCCGTCAGCGTCCTGAGATCGTTGTATAGCCTCATTCGTTAAAATCGTGGCCACAGCTAAAAATGCGGCTGGCGTTATTGTCCCGGCTCAGGTATCAAGCCTCTATGAGCAAAGAATCAATCGAAAATCTGGTCAGGAAGCTGGTCGATACGGTGCCGCAGGGGATCAAGTCCGTGCGCGAAGATCTGGAGCAAAACTTCCACTCCGTGCTGCAGTCCGGGCTGGGCAAGCTGGACCTTGTGACGCGTGAAGAATTCGAGGTCCAGGAAGCCGTGCTCGCAAGAACGCGGGAAAAGCTGGACGCGCTCGAAGCGCAGCTGAAGGATCTGGAGAAGCAGTAGGAGCCACGCTTCTGCATACGCGACAGGCCAAGGAGGGTCCAGGTGAGCGTTGCCATTCTGCGGAGTCGGGCACAGATAGGAACTGATGCGCCGCCCGTTACTATAGAAGTCTTCCTGTCGGGCGGTTTGCCGGTCTTTTCGATCGTGGGCATGCCGGAAACCTCGGTTCGTGAAAGCAAAGACCGGGTGCGCGCTGCAATCCTGAGCTCCGGTTTCAAGTTTCCGCAAGAGCGCATTACCGTCAGCCTGGGGCCGGCCGACATGCGCAAAACAGGTGGCCGTTTTGATCTCGCAATTGCGCTCGGGATACTGGCGTCGAGCAAGCAGTTTCCCGAAGGCGTCGTCGGCAACTACGAGTTTTTTGGCGAGCTCGCGCTGAACGGCGATATACGCTGGGTCCCGGGTGTGTTGCCCGCAGCGCTCAAGGCCAGGGCGGCGGGAAAGCAGCTGATTGTTCCCACCGATAACGGTGCTGAGGCTTTACTCGCGAAGGCAACCGTATTTGCGGCGGACACATTGTTGCAGGTCACAGCGCATCTGCGGAATCTTGAGCCGATGGTGGCCTTGTCGAGGGTGGAGCCATTGGCAGGCGTTGTGCAGGCACCGGACTTGTGTGATGTGAAAGGCCAGGCACAGCCAAAGCGTGCACTCGAGGTTGCCGCAGCGGGAGGTCACAATCTCTTGTTCGTCGGACCGCCGGGTACTGGTAAAAGCATGTTGGCTGCGAGGTTACCCGGCATTCTTCCTCCCATGACGGAAGCGGAGGCAATCGAAACGGCCGCCATTGATTCTGTACTGGGTCAGCCGCTAAACCTGGCGCGCTGGCGCTGCCGACCGTTTCGTTCGCCACATCACACAGCGTCTGCAGCCGCGCTGGTTGGCGGCGGCTCGGATCCGAATCCGGGCGAGGTGTCACGGGCACATAATGGTGTGTTGTTCCTCGACGAATTGCCGCAATTCAATCGCAATGTGCTCGAGGTGCTGCGTGAGCCGCTGGAGGCGGGTGTGGTGACGATATCGCGTGCAGGTCGACAGGCGGATTTTCCGGCTCGTTTTCAATTGATCGCGGCCATGAATCCGTGCCCATGCGGCTATCTCGGCGATCTCGACGGCGACTGCGGATGCAGCGCGGAGCGCGTCGCGAATTACCGCAGCAAGATTTCAGGCCCTCTGCTGGACCGCATCGATATGCATGTCGAGGTTGGTCGTCCGCCCAGGGCATTGCTGCGCCGGTCCGCTCCCGATGGCGAAAAAAGCGCTGATGTCATGGCGCGTGTCGTGGCGGCAAGGCGCCTTCAGATCAAGCGCGCGGGTGTTTGCAATGCGCGCCTGCAGGGCAAGAACCTGGCTCGTGATTGCGAGCTGGATGAATCGGGCTGGCAGCTACTCGATAACGCGGCCGATAAATTCGCGTTGTCAGTGCGCAGTTACCAACGCATCTTGCGCGTTGCCCGAACGATTGCAGACCTGGCCGGCGAGCAGACGATTACGCCGCCGCATGTAGCGGAGGCGATGAGCTTGCGGGGTTTGCGACGACGAAATCGATAGTAGGAGGGCCTGAAGGCCCGAGGGCGCCGCGACGGTCGGGCCTGAAGGCCCTCCTACAAGCTTGATTCGTTCACCATGTACTGAATCGCGGCGTGGACCTCGTCATCAGACAGGTCGAGACGGCCGCCCTTGGCAGGCATGAAGCCCAGCGATCCGGTGAAGCCATTCACGGCATGTTCGTTTAACGTATCCATGCCCTGAGCAATACGCGGTCCCCAGGCTGCGGCATCGCCGGTCATCGGTGCGCCCGCGACCCCCGTGCCGTGGCAGGCTATGCAGGCACTGTTATAGACCTGCGGCCCTGACATAACCGTGGCGACCGGCTCCGGCACGGGTTCCACTTGCGCTGCGGTTGTTGCATGTTCCTCGCCCGGGAGGTAGATCTCACCGAACGGACGAATGCGGGCGTTCAGGGCTGCCTGATATTCTGCGCCGTCGCGTGTATAGACGCCCTGCGTCATGTCCGATAATTTCATCGCCAGTACGATGAGTCCGATTGTTGCTGCTGCGAGGACTCCCAATACCAGGGAATACCTGTCAAAAAACTTCTGGTCACGATTCAAGTGCTTGCTCCGGGGCGATGTAATGCGGGTCTGTTTCGGCGGCTTGCCGAGAGGCGGCATTATACATCAGGACCGTGAACGCGAGTCCATACCGGCATGCCGGAAGAGAGCTGGAATGTGACGATCTCGGCGTGTTATTAAAGTGACAACTGCTATTCTCGATCCACTATTTCCTGGCAAATCAGGACAGCAAAGCGTATGCGACTGAACGCAATCATCACTGCAATTCTTTACACGATATTGCTGGCTCTGCCGGCTGCCGCAACGGCGGACGCCGGGTACGCCGAGATCATCAAGTCGTCGACAATCGCCGATTTACTGTCCGCCGATGAGAGCGGCTCGACGGCGGATGTTGCTGTATCGAACGATCGTATGATTGGCGATGGCTTCTCATTCATTGGCGACGCGCCCGAGTTGAGTGGCGCCATCGAGCAACCCTTGATCCTGCAATAATGACCTCAGCTTGCCGGGTCATGACAATTCTTGACATATCATGACAAGGCCTGATAGCATGCAGTGTATGGCGATGATCAAGATCAGTTCAAAGGTAGAAGAGGCCGAGTGGCGCACGTTGCAGGCTCTCGCAAAAGAGTCCCATCAAAGTATTTCGGGTCTCCTGACCGAGGCGATCAGGGATTTCATACGCAAACGCAGGCTGCGCCCAATCGTGCTCTCGCACCTGCAGGACTCTATCTCCGACAACGAGGAAATGGGGCGCGGACTTGTCGGCTGAGACCGTCCAGTTCCTGTCCGTCGATGAGGCGCTGGGAATTCACGAGCATTTGATTGAAGAATTTGGTGGCCAGGCCGGAGTTCGCGATCCGGGCTTGTTGGAGAGTTCCTTGTTCAGGCCACAAACCGGCTATTACGAAGACCTCGCGACGATGGCATCAGCGTTGTTTGAATCGCTGCTATTCAATCACGCCTTTCACGACGCGAACGAACGCATGGCGTTTTTCGCGACCGACGTTTTTCTGCGCTTGAACGGCTGGCGGCTTAGAGTAGAAGCGGAGGCCGCACATAACTTTATTACCGAGCTGGCCACCGGGACTCAGGAGCAAAGAGCTGCACTGATGCCGCTGTTGAGACGCGCTATCATACGCTCCTAAGGGCGCTTTCCTGCGATCCGAGCCGGGTTACCCATTGAGATAGAAAATTACAGCCGGTCAATCGAGTTAAACTCGCGCGCCGAACCACGCATTCGTCCGATCATCGACGCACTTAGGGGTGACTGACGCGCTTCACCCTGCCGCGATTTTGGCGTCATGCTTCAGCCGCATTACGCGACCGCGGCTAACGTAAAGCAAATCGCTGATCTTGAGTACGAGTGAGTCCTCGTATTTATCGAGCCGACCATCGGCATAGGCAACCTTCCAGAGCAGCGCAATAATTCGTGCCTTCTCATCTTCGTTCAGATGTTTATGTAGCAGTTGGGTGAACTCATGCAGGGAGACAAGGTCTTCCGCTTTGTTACCGGCGTCGTTGACCAGTTCCGCCGTTTCTTCGGGCGTCAATCCGAAATGCGACTCGATAAGGTTTAACACACTGTCAAATTCACTTTCTTCGAATACGTAATCGGCACGTGCCACGTCGATCATGAGCACGGCAGTGGCCATGCGTAAAGCGGCTTCACGGTCCTCGGTACTTATTTCAGGTGTCGACGGTGATGAGATTACCTCGGCCAACTGAACGAATAGTCGTTTAATCATAAGCTGCCTCGTATTGACCTGACTGCGATGTGAAAGTGCGCAGTATATCCGAGTGCCTGTTAGCAATCAGAGGGGTTGGGCGATAGTTACAATGCGTGGCACCGGCACTAAAAATGACTGTAGAATAGCGCCCCACCACGCGCCCGTAGCTCAGCTGGATAGAGTACTGCCCTCCGAAGGCAGGGGTCACAAGTTCGAATCCTGTCGGGCGCGCCATTTAATCAATCGCTTACAGGGTTTCTCAGCTCGCCAAGAGCCTTTGTACCCATTTCATGCCCATTCTCCGACTCAAAAGCGGCCATTTTGCGGCCGTTCTCGGCGTTCGGGTCAGGCTCGGGCTCGCCCTTAGTTTCCAAGCTCGAGATCCGCAATTTCAGCCGAAAGAGAGCCTCGATCCTCGGACCAAACCCAAACCTTCAACCCACTAATTGTCCTTGGGCTCTGCTGAACGCGGCCTGG
>JADFLJ010000155.1 GCA_022564475.1 Pseudomonadota bacterium | reverse complement strand
TAATAACGCATGGATTGGGTAAAGAAGTTTTTTGATTCGATAGAATATTCGCGACGCGCTACTTTCAACCACATGCGAAAATCTTCGACGATTAACTTATCTGGTGCAGAGAGGTCAACCTGAACGTGCAGCACATCGTCGCTAATTGGCCCTCCTAGAGATTCCCTCATTGCGATCCACTGTGGGTCCATGTCAGAACGGTCGAAGCTAGCCAATTCCGCTCAACTTAGCGTGTCTATGGGCTGATCTAATAATTGTTGCGCCTCATCATCAATGATCTCGTCTTCCTGCATAGGGTGCAGATCGGCTTCATTTAGTCTCTCAGCTAATTTGGCTAGTCGCGGCCCTACTTCACCGAAACCTTGGACTGCATCGGCAATAGAGTGCGCGACATAACTGACTCGTAGCGAATTTACGGTCATGGTTTCCAAGGCGTCGAATCGCTGATCTCCTAAATACGTGACCTCGCCTTTAGCGTAGCGCCAATTATCGAACGCCATTGTTTCGAGGGTTGAAAAATGGGAGTCAATTTCTTCGCGCATAGCCACTAAACTCTCGTCGGACAACGACAACATGTCGTATCGCCAATTCAAATTGTCGAACCACGCGGCCAAGGTTAATTCTAACGTGTCGTCATACTTTTCGATCTTGAACCATTTAGGAAGCTTATCTGTGGTTACGCGTTTCACTTCGTCGCGCTCCTTCAAGCGCCCTTCATAGAAAGCCTGGGCAGGCCGGTGAAGGTGACCGGCTTTTCGGCAGCTAACCTAGCCCCGGCTTATTCAATATAGTTTCTTACGCGGATGATTGCCTGATGGCCACTACTTTGTCGCCTTTGTCAGCGCAAGCATAGCTGGCCCAGGTGTCCATCAGTTCACGGCGCCAATCGAATAGGTCGCCGCGCAGAAATGCAGCTTCGGTCTTATCGGAATGCGGTGAGCTGGCGCTGTAATGTGTCGCATAACCTGCTTGAATCCATGACACCTTATCGGATTCATCCGAGCGAGACATTTGCAAATATGCTACTTGCGGTGAATCTGCTGGGGGCAACAATGGGGGCAACTCTCGCAGATTGCTTTTACAAAGGTTATTTAAACCATTCTGTTACGTGCATTTTTCGGTAGCACCCTTCACCACCACGCAACAAAAATCGCCCCCTTGTGGGGCGTTTTTTTTGCGTTCTGATGTGGAGTTGAACCACCGAAGGTGGCTCATCCGAGTACGGCGCAGCCGTGCGACAGACGACCGAAGGCCTGTTCCAATCCACTCATCACGCTTATGTTTAGTCTAAGTACAAACCCTAATTCCAGCGCCCACTGGATTGTCGGAATATGATATAAGAACAAGGCTCCGGCGTAACTCGCCAATAAGGGAGGAGCATAAATATGATTGCGTTTTCACGTGTCTGTCTCGCGGTTGTGGCGCTGTTCTTCGCTACTGTCGCCTGGTCCGGTGACTATCAATCCGGTCGTGCAGCCTACGACATTGGCGACTATTCGAAAGCGCTTGCTGTATGGCAGCCACTCGCCGAGGCGGGTGATGCGGGTAGCCAATTCGGACTCGGCCTGCTCTATGGAAACGGCTTCGGTGTCGACATGATCGACGAGCAAGCACTGCGTTGGTACGGTCTTGCGGCCCAACAGGGGCATGCTGCTGCACAGTACAATCTCGGTGTCATACACCTCAATGGATGGGGCGTTCCGATGAACGAGATCGTTGCCGAAAAGATGTTCCTGATGGCGGCCGAGCAGGGTACGACCGAGGCGCAGATTTCACTGGGACTCATCTACGCCGCCGATTATTCGCCGCTGTATAACAAAGAAGAAGCTTACAAATGGTTGAGCATTGCCGACCGACTCGGCGACCTGAATGCAGGGCCAAAGCGTGAAGATCAGGCTGCGCGTCTATCTGTGGACGAAGTCATCGAAGCCGACGGCATGGTGAGCATCTGGTTTGAAAGCTACGGCGGCATGGTTGCCAGTGACGACGAGTATTAGCGGTCGCGGTCGCGGCTGAAGCCGCTCCTACCCGACACGCCAAGACCGGGGATGTAGGAGGGCCTTTAGGCCCGACCGTGTCGCGGTCGCGGTCGCGGCTGAAGCCGCTCCTACAGCCGTTCCTACAACAACGCGTCGGGCTGAGTTTCGGGCGAGGCGGCTTTGAAGGCCGGCAGTTTGTTGCAGGCCTTTTCGATCGACACCAAAGTCGGATAATCATCCAGCGGCACCTTGAAGCGGTGCGCGTTGTAACTTTGCGGGATCAGGAAAACGTCGGCCAGCGTGGCGTTGTCGCCGAATACGAATCGTCCGTCGCTTGAATGCTCTTTCGCGAATTGCTCCGCGTAGCGATATCCCTCATCGATCCAATGGGCATACCAGGTCAGGAATTCCTCGTCTCCGATGTCGAGCGGTCCCTTGAGGTACTGCATAACCCGCAGATTATTCAGCGGGTGAATATCGCAGCAGATCGACAGGCAGAACGAACGCACCTGCGCGCGGGCGAGTTTATCAGCGGGCACTAACGGCAGATCGTTGTAGGATTCTTCGAGGTGCTCCAGGATCGCCATCGACTGACCCGTCGCAACTTCGCCGTCATCGAAAAACGGCACGAGCATCTGCGGGTTTATTTCTCGGTACTTTTCCTGGCGGTGTTCACCTTCGCCCAGCGAGACGGGCACTGCGTTGTAATCAATGCCCTTCAGGTTGAGCGCAATGCGCACACGATAGGCGGCGGATGAACGCCAGTAGGTGTAGAGAGTTGGCTTCACTACTCGATTCCTAGGCCGTGTACTGTTCGACGCGGTGATCAATAGCACCGAATATCGTGTCACCGTTTTCGTCGAGCATTTCGATTTTCACCTGGTCGCCAAACTTCAGGAACGGCGTTGTTGGCGTGCCCGACTGAATGGTTTCGATCGTGCGTATTTCCGCGATGCAGGAGTAGCCGACGCCACCATCGACAATCGGCTTGCCCGGGCCGTCATCGAGTTTGTTCGACACGGTTCCGGAACCCACGATCGTGCCGGCTGCGAGCGGACGTGATTTCGCGGCATGCGCGATGAGCTGTCCGAAGTCGAATGTCATGTCGACGCCAGCGTTGGGCTTGCCGAATGCGTCGCCATTCAGGAACGACAAAAGCGGCAAGTGCAGTTTCGCACCGCGCCATGCGTCGCCGAGTTCGTCCGGCGTTACGGCAACCGGCGAAAACGCGCTCGAGGGCTTGGATTGGAAAAAGCCAAAACCCTTGGCAAGTTCCCCCGGGATGAGACTGCGAAGAGACACGTCATTAACGATCATAAGGAGTTGCACGTAGTCGGCAGCATCCGATGCGCTGACACCCATCGGTACATCGCCAGTGATGACGGCGACCTCGGCCTCGAAATCGATGCCCCAGTCTTCGCTGGCTGCGAGAATCACTTCGCGCGGTCCGATGAAAGAGTCAGAGCCGCCCTGGTACATCAGCGGTTCGGTCCAGAAGCTGTCCGGCATTTCAGCGCCGCGGGCTTTTCGCACGAGTTCCACATGATTGACGTAGGCCGAGCCGTCGGCCCACTGGAAGGCGCGCGGTAAGGGAGATGAACAATCGTTCGAATCGAAAGCCTCGCCGCCGCCAGACTCCAGCGTCGCGGCCAATGCTTCCAGCTTCGGCGCCACTGTCGCCCAGTCATCCAGAGCATCCTGTAAGGTCGCTGCGATATCAGCAGCGGCAACGTAACGGGACAAATCCTTGGAGACGATTACAAGCCGGCCGTCGCGGCCTTGCTTTAAGGAAGCGAGCTTCATTGTTTACCACCTGTAAATTCAAGTTCATGTAGCCAAGCTGCATGTTTTGGTGCGCGCTTGGTTTGACTCCATTCTTCCAGCATCGCGGGCGCGACGCGTTTGAGCTCGTCGATCTGATCCTGAGTCTGCGTATTTGCGACCAACTCCAGACGGTGGCCGCTCGGGTCAAAGAAATAAATAGACTGGAAGATGCCGTGATTAACGGGGCCGATCACATCCAGTCCCTCGGATTCAATGTGCTTCTTCGCTTCTACGAGTGTCTCGTAGTCTTTCACTTCGAAGGCAATATGCTGCACCCATTCCGGCGTGTTGCGGTCCCGGTCCATGGGTTCACGCGTCGGCAATTCAAAAAACGCGAGTACGTTGCCCATGCCGGCGTCGAGAAACACGTGCATATAGGGATCGGGTTCTTTCGTTGACGGTACCTGGTCTTCCGCAAACGCGAGCTGAAACTCCATGTTCAGGACGCGCTGGTAGAACTCGACAGTCTCTTTGGCATCCTTGCAGCGATACGCTACGTGATGAATTCGCTCAATCTTCACAGCTGCCCCCTGTTATGACTCGCTAACAACGCCGCGTGCGATCTGGTCGCGTTCGATTGATTCGAACAGCGCCTTGAAATTGCCTTCCCCAAAGCCCTCATCTTTCTTGCGTTCGATGAACTCGAAGAACGTCGGACCGACCATCGTGTTCGAAAAAATCTGCAGCAGCAATCGGGGGTCGTCATTTTCCGTGGAGCCGTCGAGCAGTATGCCACGCGCCTGCAGTTCATCAAGCGGTTCGCCGTGACCAGGCAGGCGCTGGTCCAGCATTTCGTAATACGTATCGGGCGGTGCGGTCATGAATTCCATGCCGCGCTTTTTTAGCCGGTCCCAGCAGTCATACAGATTGTCGCAGGAAAGCGCGATGTGCTGGATGCCCTCACCATTGAATGCCATCAGGT
Source organism: Pseudomonadota bacterium (assembly GCA_022564475.1). Taxonomy (GTDB): domain Bacteria; phylum Pseudomonadota; class Gammaproteobacteria; order Steroidobacterales; family Woeseiaceae; genus UBA1847. The sequence continues at coordinate 660 of JADFLJ010000155.1, read as the reverse complement.
ATTCCTCGATCTGGCCTACGCCTTTAGAGGCTTCCTCATTCAGCGGAATGCGGATGCGGCCGTCCGGCGCACTCATGGCTTTGGATACCAGGCCCGTGTACTCGCCTTTTATGTCGAAGTAGCGAATTTCGCGGAAGTTGAAAAAGCGTTCGTAGAAATCTGACCAGAAATCCATGCGGCCGCGGTACACGTTGTGGGTGAGGTGATCGATCTCATTGAATCCACAGCCTTCCGGTTGACGATCAACGCCGTCAAAGAATTCAAAATCGATGTCGTAGATCGTATTGCCCTCGGTGTAGCGGTCAATGAGATACAAGGGCGCGCCGCCGATTCCCTTGATGGCCGGAAGCCGCAATTCCATCGGGCCGGTCGGAATCTCGATCGGCTGAGCACCCAGCTCGAGCGCACGCTCGTAGGCGACGTGTGCATCCTTGACGCGAAAGGCCATTCCGCACGCGGCCGGGCCGTGTTCCTGCACAAAGTAGGCGGCGTGGCTTTTCGGCTCATTATTGAGAATGAAGTTGATGCCGCCCTGGCGGTACAGGGTCACATCCTTGGAACGATGGCGTGCGACGGCCTCGAAGCCGAGGAGGTGAAATATTTTAGCGAAATGTTCTGCGTCGGGTCCGGCGAATTCGACAAATTCGAAGCCGTCGAGGC
>JADFLJ010000154.1:434-5548 GCA_022564475.1 Pseudomonadota bacterium | reverse complement strand
TATGCCCAGAAAGGCAGTTCTTTCACGGTTGGGCAGTCCTTCAAAAAAGTCCTGGATTCTGGTGGGGCTGGCAAAACCTTCATCAAACAGGTTTTCTACCCGGCCTTCTATGGTGAACTGGCGATCGAAGGCAGTGAAGCCATATCTCGTTGTAAGGTTCCACACCCAGTAGTCATCGAGTGTAACCGTAGTTCTGCCCACACCCGGTACAATAGCGTTTTGCTGCATATTGTCATGATAGTAACCGTTCAGATTGAAATTCCAGCGATTGAGCCGATAGTTGGCAATCAGCGAAAAAGTCTGTTTTGCTACAAAACTCGGGGCTGGTTCAGTCTTGAGAAGGTTCGTGTAGGCAGCCCTTAATGTCAGATTTTCGATTTGTGCGATGGCGTCCAATTCAAAGCCGTATGCCGTGCTGTCACCTGTGTTGTCAAAAATACGGCCTGGGCCTGTCGGACGGGGGACCGTGGTGATCTTGTCCTGATATTCACTGTGGAAGTAAGTAATGCCTGTATGTAGGCAAATTCAATGGTCTGGACGGTCTCCGGTTGCAGATCCGGATTACCCACTTCGGTAGAGCCTGACTGCCGCAGAGACGGCGCCCGGAAGGCCTCACCGTACATCAGCTTGAAGGTAGCATCGAAATCCGTTCTATAAACCAGCGCGGCTCGCGGCGAAAACCCGTGGCAGGCCGGGTCCATCCTGGCTGACTTTTCCGGGCCACAGCAAAGACAGTTTATGGAGTGTGGATCTGTGCCGATTCCATCAATGGAGCGCCAATCTCCGGATTCTCGATTCTGGACTACTCGTGATCCAGAAAGGAAATTGCTTCTATTTGTTTGGCGGCAGCCTTCCCGACACTCATTGAGTTCTCTTTGTGCCATTCAAGCTAGTGGCCAAAAATTCCGCAAACGGTTTGATGTTTTCGTTGACGCTCGCTTCTTCGAGTGCCGCCATGTAGCCATTGCGTCGATCTACGGTGATCACGGTCCACGGATAACCCCCGGATGCGAGCATGACGTTCATTAGAAATCGGCCCATGCGGCCATTGCCGTCCATATAAGGATGGGTATACACAAATATCCAGTGTCCGAGCACGATGCGGACCGCCGGGTGTTCCTCTTCACGCAATTGATCAAACAGAGCCGTCATGCAATCAAGTATGGCTTCTTTCTTCGGCGGCACATGCATGGAGTTTCGAATGTAGACCTGGTCGCTTCGATACCCGGCGAGGTCACTAATCTCCAGGATGGAAGCCTCGACACTTGGCGTAAATAGAGCTCGATACCAATCGCCGTGATACGCATAAGCAACATCGCCTGCATTGTCCTTGTTCAGCACGCGTTCGACACTCTTTTTGACCTCCTGGAAGGCAAGCCAGTATCCCCTCGCAGCCATGGCGTCTCGATGCTTGCGGTCGGCCTTTATATCATCGGGATTCCATGATCCATCCCGCACGCGGTTAATAAGCTCTTCAGATACGCGGTATCCCTCGATCGACAGGGAGTGATAGGCGTCACTTGTATATACATCATCGACGCTTTTCAGGTATCCCTTGATGTCGCTCGGGATTCCCGGTGGCTCCGGAAACGCTTTGATGATGTCTCCCCGCATACTTTCCCAGTATCCGCGAATGCGATTGACGTATGGAGAGCGCTCGCGAAGTGGGAATGTAATCGACACATTATCTTCAAAAGGATCTGTCTCATTGACTGTATAGCCGGCTGCACGCATGGATTTGAGGATATCCTCGCCAATGCGATCTCGTCCGATATTGCGCAGAGCGCCAGCAAGACGCCCGGCGATAGTGCTATGTCCTCCTTCGAGAAGTGCCGGTAGGATTTCAGATGCATCGCCGAGCAAGCCGAGCGCTACGCGCATATCATTGGCATGATTGATGTAATGTCTCGGTGCGGCATGTATGAGCGCATAAGGTAGCTGGTAGACACGCAGCCCGTTCGATTTTTCCAGTTGGCCTTTGGGGGGGATGTTTCCTTTTACCTCCAACATAGAGGTTCCATGAACGAGCTCGGTGATATTGTTTGAGGCTGCCGGCGACCGCACCAGAAGCTGACGCGGTACGGTGGTATTACCGGCATGAAGCAGGATGGATTGCTCCGGGGAGAGCGCCCACTCATCCCCAAAACGGTATTCAAGATAAGTGGCGCAAAACTCCCAAAACGAGGCGTACCAGGCCGTACTTTCTCCCGGCTGTTCATCAGGACGGGCAGGGACATACCATCCCTTGATTACGCGCTGCAGATACCCCCCGCGCAGCAGCCGCTCACGCGCCTGGCGGCCCAGGTCACGCGAGCGAATCGCTACACGGCCTTCATCCTGTAGCGCTTTAAGCGACTGCAGTGCATCTGCGAGCAATTCCTGCGGGGTGGCCATTGTGTCTCATTCCTTACCTGGTCTGCTGTTATTAGTCTATTCGGCTGTATAAGTTCTAGTTTATTATGCATGTCAAGATTCGTATATTAAGAATTTGTATACTAGTTCTTTCTGCTTTTGATTGCTAGTGTATTCGGTATTGTTCTTATATATCCTATGGTTAGCTGTTGGGTGCGAATTCCTGTTCTTCGCATAATTCCGTGACAATTCCAAGACTTGTCAAACAGCTTGCTGTTCACGCCGAAAACCCGTGGCAGGCCGGGTCGCATCCTGGCTGACTTTTCCGGGCCACAGCAAAGACAGTTTATGGAAATTGCTTCTATTTGAGGCGTACTACAATCGCAATCGTGCTCACCGAGGACTGAATGGCACTTCCCCCGACGAAAAAGGCGCTGATTAAGTGGATACACGACTCCCTGGAGTGAGCGTATTTCTGCGCCACAGCAGAAACAACGCCGGTATAACGATCAACGTCAGGATAGTCGCACTCACCATGCCGCCCACCATGGGCGCGGCGATGCGACGCATGACTTCCGAACCTGTGCCACTGCCCAGCATGATCGGCAACAAACCGGCAATTATGGTGATTACAGTCATCATGATGGGACGCACACGCAGTACTGCGCCGTCAATAACCGCCTGCTTTACGTCGTCCTCGTTCAACGCACGACCTTCGGCTTCGGCGGTTCGCATGTGCTGTCGAATCGCCAGATTCAGATACACCAGCATCAGGACACCGATCTCGACGGCGACGCCCGCGAGCGCAATAAAACCAACGCCAACGGCAACCGACAGATCGTATTCCAGCAGATACAGCAGCCAGACACCGCCAACCAGCGCCATCGGCAGCGTCCCGAGGATGATCGCCACTTCGGCGAAACGTCGAAAATGCAGATACAGAAGCAGGATGATGATCGCCAGAGTCAGTGGACCCACGATCGAAAGACGTTCTTTGGCCCGCACCATGTACTCGTACTGACCGGACCATGTCAGCGAATAACCTGCGGGCAGGTCGATCTGCGCGGCAACCACCTGCTGCGCTTCCGCTACGTAGGAACCCAGGTCGCGATCCTTGATATCGATATAAGTCCAGCCGTTCAGCCGCGCGTTTTCACTCTTGATCACCGGCGGCCCGTCGGTAACCGAAACATCCGCCACATCGGCAAGTGCAATACGTGCGCCCTGCGGCGTCACGATCGGCAGCAGCCGCAGCTGCTCAACCGAATCCCGTACTCGCTGTGGATAGCGCAGATTCACGGGGTAGCGCTCGCGCCCTTCCACGGTTTCGGTAACGTTGATCCCGCCGACGGCCGTACGCACAATATCCTGCACGTCGTCGATGTTCAGGCCGTAACGGGCAGCTCTGGCCCGATCGATATCCACATCGATATAGCGGCCGCCCGCCACGCGCTCGGAATAGACCGACGCGGTGCCCGGAACCGGTTTGAGGATTCGCTCCAGGTCCTTGCCGATACGCTGAATGACTTTCAGATCCGGCCCCGCGATCTTGATCCCGACGGGCGTCTTGATACCGGTCGCCAGCATGTCGATGCGCGTCTTGATCGGCATGACCCAGGCGTTTGTCAGCCCCGGCAGTTGCACGACCCGGTCCAGCTCAGCACGCAGTTTTTCCACGGTCATGCCTGCGCGCCACTCATCGCGCGGTTTGAACTGAATAATTGTCTCGATCATCGTCAAAGGCGCCGGATCGGTCGCCGTTTCGGCACGACCCATTTTGCCGAACACGCGCTTAACTTCCGGCACCGTACGAATCAGCTTGTTGGTTTGCTGCAGAATCTCCCGTGCCTTGCCCACTGAAATACCCGGATAGGTCGTCGGCATATACATGAGATCGCCTTCATCCAGGGGTGGCATGAACTCCGAACCCAGCTGACTCACCGGCCAAAGACCGACGATCACGACGGCAGCTGCCATCGCCAGGGTCGCTTTGGGAAAACGAATGATCCAGTGAATGACAGGCCGATATACAGCGATCAACGCGCGGTTGATCGGGTTCTTCTTTTCCGGCGTCACCTTGCCGCGAATAAAGTAACCCATCAATACCGGAACCAGCGTGATGGATAACCCGGCCGCAGCCGCCATCGCATAGGTTTTCGTAAACGCCAGCGGTGCGAACAAGCGACCTTCCTGCGCTTCGAGCGTAAACACCGGCAGAAAACTCAAGGTGATTATCACGAGCGAGAAAAACAACGGAGGCCCCACCTCGCTCGCGGATTCCGTAATAATGCGCCAACGATTTTCGTCCGTTAGCGGCTCATGTTCAATACGTTTGTGCACGTTTTCGATCATGACAATCGCCGCATCGACCATCGCGCCGATCGCAATTGCAATTCCGCCCAGCGACATGATGTTCGCGTTGATTCCCTGCTGATGCATGACAATGAACGCGACCAGGATGCCAACCGGCAGACTTAAGATAATGACGGCTGACGAACGCAGGTGGAACAGGAACACAGCGCACACGAGTGCGACGACCAGAAACTCTTCCAGCAACTTGCCCTGCCGCGTTTCGCGGCGGCGCTGCAAGATCGGCCGGAACCGCAGCAGATGTCTGCCGATTTGTGGGATTGCATTGATATCCGGTGCGTTGCCGCGAGTCAGATACAGCACAAACCGGACAGGCTGATCTGGAACATGATACCGGTCGACGGCCGACGCTTCGTAGTAGGGACGCAAGAACGACCGCTCGACGTCCGACA
>JADFLJ010000154.1:0-424 GCA_022564475.1 Pseudomonadota bacterium | reverse complement strand
TTGTCACGATTTCGACGCCGTCCGGCAGGCTTTTCTGCAGTTCGGCCAGGCGCTTTTTGACACCTTCTATGGTTGTCAATGCGTTCTCGCCCCAGCGCATCACCACGACTGCACCGACGACCTCACCCTCGCCATCGAGCTCGGCGATGCCGCGTCGCATCTGCGGCCCCAGGCGAAGTTCGGCGACGTCCGTCAGCATGATCGGTGTGCCATCCGCGTTGACGCCAAGAGGGATGGACGCGAGGTCTTCGAGGCTTTGCAAATAACCGGACGCGCGCACCATGTACTCGGCCTCGCCCATCTCAATGACCGAACCGCCGGTTTCCTGATTGCCGGCCTGAATCGCACGTTTTACGTGACCCAGGGTGAGATCAAATGCGCGCAACTTGTCCGGGTCCAGAACGACCTGGTATTGCTTGACCAT
>JADFLJ010000153.1 GCA_022564475.1 Pseudomonadota bacterium | reverse complement strand
GTCGGCCGTCCGGATGGCCTGGAAAAGGGTTATTACGTGAAACCGACCGTGTTCGCAGATGTCAGTACTGATATGAGCATTGCGAATGAAGAGGTTTTCGGACCTGTGCTGTCCATTATCGCCTATGAAGACGAAGACGACGCCGTGCGCATCGCCAATGATTCGCCATACGGCCTGTCAGGCTACGTCTCCTCGTCCGATCTCGATCGAGCGCGCAGGGTCGCGGCCAGACTCCGAACAGGAATGGTTCACATAAACAATGCATGGCTGGACCCGATGGCGCCATTCGGTGGCTACAAGCATTCCGGCAACGGCCGCGAGTGGGGCGCGCACGGCATTGACGAATTTCTCGAAACCAAGTCCATCTACGGCTACGAGGCACGCACGAAATGAAACGACTGCTGCTGGTTCTCGCGCTTTTGGCCGCGGCAGCGTCCTGCACGAGCGATTCCTCACTCCCGACACCGACCGGCAAGGGAACCTTTCGCGCGATCAACGCGATCGTCGGATCTCCGAGTATTGGCTTTCGAATCGAAGAACGTTTTCTCAACAATGTCGACTACAAAGGCACTACGGGCAGCAATCGTTTCGACGATTTTAGCTACAATTTCAATTTCGAAATCCAGTTCCTCGGTGATCTGACAGTCACTCGTATTGCAACGATCAATCTTAAAATTGACGCCAATAGAGATTACTCACTGGTCATTAGCGGCGACATCATGAACCCTGTGATCAATGTTTGGGAAAATGATGAACGCGACTGGGGCGACACCGAAACTGTCTTTGAAACAAGATTCTCGCATGCAGCGGCGACCATGGGCGATATCGACGTCTACTTCGCCCCGACCGGCACTGCACCGGCCATCGGCGAGCAACGAGGCACGCTGAGTTTTGGCGAAATACTGCCCGCCGTTGAACTGGAAGAGGGTGCTTACGTCATCACGGTTACTCGTGCAGGCGACCCTTTAGATGTCTTGTATGTTTCGGGCGAGGCAAATTACGCCGCGCGCGTCTCGACGATCGTCACATTCTTTGACGGTGATGAATCGAACACGGCACAATATGTTGCCCGGGGATTTCCTGCCCTCGGTGGCACTATCGCACTACCCGATGCTACGGCCCTGCCGACCATTCGCTTCATCCAGGCGTCGTTGGATCTCGCAAACTCGGATGTCTACGACGACGAGATACTCACCAGCCTGGTGCTCAATAATCACGCATTCGGGGACGCCACCGATGACATCGAACTGCCGATCGGGACAACGTCCTACACCTACACGACCGTAGGCGACACCAGTGCCGTCCTTTTCGAAAGTGGCATTGCCACGCTGCCGGACAACCATTTCAACTTTCTGCTTATCGGCGAGCAAGATGCACGATTCGCACAAACGTTTATTCCGGATCGGCGCTCCATTACTACGCTCGTAAAAATACGCCCGTACCATGCGGCGCTGAATAACAACAACATCGATTTTTATATCGTCGATACCGGTGTATTGATCGACGAGGAATTGCCGGTCCTCAATAACATGATTTATTCGTTGCCCTCACCGACGCTGCCGTTTGACGCAGGCAGTTACGACATGTATGTCACAATCGCCGGCGAGCAAACGATTCTCGGGGGCCCCGTGCAGATTGATGTGGTATTGGGCGACGTCGTCGAGATATACCTCGTCGACAATACCGATCCGGCAGTCGTCGACTTCCTGATCCTCCCGACCCTGAGCAATTGACGACTAGGAAGCGATAGCCGCAGCTATATATGCGGCGCGGTCGTTGGCCGCGTCGTCGGTATCAATTCCCTTGCTGTTATACATGGCCTGGTCGGCAACACTGATCAGATGCCACAACTCCTGTCCATGGCGGGGCATCAATGCAATGCCAATACTTGCCGTGCACTTGATTTCCTGCCCTTGAATGATGTATGGCTCCGCGGCCGTACCGACCAGGCGCTCGGCGATATGCTTCACATCATCGATCGAAACACCGGGCAGGACGATTGCGAATTCATCACCGCCCAGACGACCGAGGACATCTTCCGGTCGCAGGCAAAATTCAAGCCGGTGGCCAAATGCTTTAAGCAAAGCATCGCCTGCCTGGTGCCCGAATCGGTCATTAATGCTCTTGAACTGATTGAGGTCCAGGTACAGCACGGCCCCCATGTCAGTTGCCCGAATTCTGGCCACGGCTTCTTTTTCAAATCCGCGTCGATTCAGGATCCCCGTCAACGGGTCGCGAAGTGCGTCAGCCAGCATCTTGTCTTCGTTGTGTTTGCGCTGCGTTATATCCACCAACGTAACCGAGAAATCCTCGCCGACAGGTTCGCCAACGATTCTCAACCAGCCCTGGCGATCCGAGTTATCGCTGCTGGTCTCATAACTGACGTTGGTTTCCGCCGGCTTGTCCATATCGAAATGCGCAAGAAGGCGTTCCGGCTCAATGTGCTGGAGTTTCTCCAATGGCATGCCCACGAGCGTGCCGTTGCCGTCACTCAGGTAAGACTCGGCTGCGCGGTTCGCGAATACGCAGCGGAATCGGCGTTTTTCATCGCCCTCGTCGCGGGAAAATCGCAGGATACCGTTGGACGATGTCTCGATAAGCGTACGCACCAGGTGTTCGCTGTCTGCAAGCTTGCTCAGCGCGAGGCGTCGCTCGGTCACGTCACGACAAAGGACGACGAGTCCCTGCACGATGCCCTTGCTGTTCGTCAGCGGTGTCACACTAAGCTCGTAAGTATGATTCGTATCCAAACGCAAGGTCTGAGTCAGGTCAAGATCCTTCGCTTGCTGCAGTATCCTCCTGGCTTCCGGGAAATCTTCCCAAAGCTTTTTACCCAATAGCTCTCGTTCCGGCGCATCCAGCATTTCCGCTGCACGAAGGTTCGCGCAGATGATTCGCTGGTCGTTGTCGAGCACAATTATCGGGTCTCGCACATGATTGAACAGCGTCCGGTACGCGAGTGGGCTGAAGTCGTAAACCCGCAGCGACAAGCTTGCGTACGCATACACAGGCAAGAGCAAAACAAGCGTGGACGACAGGAACGGGAATTCGATCGGGCCGATTCCCAGAAATATGTTCGCTATGCTGGCAAAGAACGGCAATACAGCCGAGATGACCAGCATCAGCACTATGTTCCTGTGCGCCGGCGCGAGACTCGACAAGCGGCTTGCCAGCGCGACGACCGAATAGCCAAACAGTCCGTAAGCATACGGCGCATGGACCCGGGTGAACCAAACGGACTCACTGACTGCAGTAAATCGGATGCCGGTTTCAGTGACAACAGTTGCCCATATCAGGTGGTGCAGCGAATTCGTCAACGCGAGAATCGTCGTCACGACGGGAATTATCGAGAGGACGGCTAGTGTTCGGACGCTCGGTGGTCCGTCCGTGTAGGTACGATAGATTGAGAAAAACGCGACAGGAATGAAGCTCGAGGCAAAAAATACCAGAACCCGGCCGATGCCGTAAATATCGGGGTCAGTAGTGCCGTAATTGAATGCTTGTCCTGCGATCATGACGCCGATCAGGAACATGAAAACTGCAATCACATTGTTGGGCGCTGAACGCGCAACGAACACCGCCAACGCCCAGTACAGGATCGCAGCGAGGCCCATTACAGGCGGCAGGATAGTTTCCAGAGCTGCGTACAATCAGACGGCCCTGGACAGAGTTGTGTCACTTTGTCCTAACATGGGCAGATGGTAATCGGGATGGCTTGTATTTGATGAGACCTGTGCCGCATTCCTGACGCTGAAACCCGCGTCAGGGCAGGGTTTCAGAAAATCAGAGACCTTCGGCAGTGCTCGCGATCAGCGTATCGACAACCGTTTTGAGACTGTCCTCAACCGACTTTCCGGCCGCTTGTGCCTGCTCAAAGTCCCTGAGCTGACGATGGGCGCTGGTACCGCGACTGAGGATATCCCGCACAGCGGCCACCTCCTTCGTACAACCAAGCGCTACCGCGTCTTCTGCGACCAGCCCCAGCATTTCCTCCAGCAATTCGTCAAACGGAACCACCGCACCGCGTGCCAGATCAATAAGCCCCTCGTCGAAGCTGTAACGCATCGCGCGCCAGCGATTCTCACGAATCAACATGGGCGTATAAATACGCCAACGCTGATTACGAGTTCGAAGTCGATACAACATGCGCAAATGGCAGACCAGCAATGCGGCGATGGCGATCGCATCGTCAATGCGCGTGCAGACGTCCATGATGCGTGTTTCGAGCGTCGGGTAGCGCGCGCTGGGTCGCAAGTCCCACCAGATCCTGGTCGAATCTTCGATCAGTCCCGCATCGATGAGGATCTGCAGATGCCGCTGATACTCCGACCAGCTATCGAATCGTTCCGGCAATCCTGTGCGTGGCAATGCGTCAAATACTGTCAGGCGATAACTTTTGAGTCCCGTATCGTGGCCACCCCAAAATGGAGATGAACACGACAGCGCCAGCAGATGCGGAAGAAAGTAGGACATCTGATTCATCAAATCGATTCGCAATTCATCGTTTTCGATACCGACATGCACGTGCATGCCACATATAACGAGCCGGCGAGCTGCACCCTGCATTTCCAATGTGAGTGCCTCGTAACGATCCTTCTGCGTTTGTTTTTGATCCTGCCACCGACTGAATGGATGCGTGGAGGCCGCGTGTCCCGATCCACGAGCAAGTATTCTTCCTCGATTCCGATCGTGAACGTTGGCTCAATCGTTTTCATTGCGAACTCCGTTTGCCGCGATATCGGCTACGCAGAAATACGATCATCGAGCAGGCCTGCCCGCCCCGGAATTGACTCGATAATCTTGTGCATGATATTTCCGAGCCGCGCAACGCCTGCGGCGTCGTGAATAAGATCCTGCCGAATCTCTATGCCGATGTGCGGCACACCCGGCCCCTCGGCATGATGATCGATTGTGTAGTCTGCCGGTGCCTTTCCCGAATACGGCTCGTTGTCGCCCACGTTGAATCCGGCGTCGCTGAAATCCTTGAGGAATATATCCCGCAAGCGAAGATCCGTATCCCACAAGACACCGATTTCCCACGGCCGTGTCCTGCCATTCAGGACCGGCGTAAAACTGTGAATCGCGATGAATGCGGGCCTCTCGCCCACGACCAGGAGCCGTTGTAACTGAGTGTCGACGGCACGATGGTAAGGCCTGTATATCGCTTCTGCACGCGCATCCTTGTCTTCCTGGCTAAGGTTGAGGTTGCCGGACACGACGATGCCGTCGCCAAACTCCAGGAATGCACCCGGATCCAGTAGCTCCCGATTGCAATCGACGATCAGGCGCGAGTACTGCGCCAGAACCGCAGTGACGCCAAGGCGGTCCGCCAGGTATTCGGTCAGGGAACCCGCACCAATATCAATGGCCAGATGGCAACGTCGCGCGAACGGGTCAAGACCCAAAGTGCCAAGCGCTGCGGGAAAACGGCTTGCCGCGTGATCGCAAACCAGCAAGATCGGCGATTCCGACTGCGCGTGCATTACGTAATACGGTGGTGGCTCTCCGGGAGATAGCAAAGAATTCGTATTTTTGTTATTGGCACTGTCGAGCATATGCTCGA
>JADFLJ010000152.1 GCA_022564475.1 Pseudomonadota bacterium | reverse complement strand
TGCACGGTGAGAAAACTAACGCCACGGTCCTTCAGCTGTCGTACCGACGCGCCGACGGTCGCCGGTATATCGAAGAACTTCAGATCGCAGAATACTTTTTTATCGCGCGCCAGCATCCAGTCCAGCAGATCGAAATATCCGCCACTCATCATGAGTTCCAGGCCGATCTTGTAAAACGTCACCGCATCGCCGAGTTCATCCGCAAGCGCGCGTGCCCGCGCGCAATCGCTGACGTCCATCGCGAATATGAGGCGGTCTTTGTGCGGAATGTCTTTCGCTATCACAGCTGGACCCTGGTTGAATTGCCGGTTTGAATTCTGACGCGGCGCATTCTATCAGCCAATGATACGTTCGTGTTCGGCGATCGCAAAACGGTCGGTCATACCGGCGATGTAGTCGGCAACAACACGAGCCCTGCTGGTCTTATCCTGCTTATCCACTGCCGAGGAAAATTGCAGTGGCATCTTGTCAATATCCGTCATATAGATCTGAAACAGATCCTTGAGGATCGCCTGTACCTTCTCGGTCATCGCCAGTTTTTGCTCGTGTCGGTAGAGATGCTTGTTAAGGAACCGCTTGAGGCCGACATGCTGCGCGTATATCTCATCGCTCATGCTCGCGAGTGGCTTGCCCGCCCGCCTGACATCGTCGATCGATTGCGGGGCAAACTCTTTGATATTGGCCCGCGTCTGGTCGATAAGGTCCGTTACGACGGTATTGATCATCCGGCGAATAATCTCGTAGATCAGGCGCCGATCGTCGAGATCCGGATAACGCTCATGGACCTCGTCATGCTGCTTTCCGAACAACGGCTGCTCGCGTAGTTGCTCAAGGCCGATCAATCCGGCACGAAAACCGTCATCGACATCATGGTTGTTGTAGGCGATCGCGTCGACGATATTGGCGATCTGCGCCTCTAAACCAGGTTGCTCGCGATTCAGGAAACGCTTACCGACATCACCCAGTTCCGCCGCATTTTTTTTCGAACAATGTTTGAGAATGCCTTCGCGTGTCTCGAACATCAGATTCAAGCCGCTGAATTCAGCGTATTTCTCCTCCAGCACATCGACTACACGCAAAGACTGGAGGTTGTGCTCGAAGCCGCCAAAGTCGCGCATGCATTCATTGAGTGCGTCCTGACCCGCATGGCCGAATGGCGTATGACCAAAATCGTGCGCAAGGCAGATCGCTTCGATCAACGCTTCGTTGAGGTTTAAGGCCAGGGCAACCGTGCGACCAATTTGGGCAACCTCGATCGAATGCGTAAGACGCGTTCGGTAAAGATCGCCCTCGTGATTGACGAACACCTGTGTCTTGTAGACGAGCCGCCTGAACGCCGTCGAATGAATAATGCGGTCCCGGTCGCGTTGATACTCGCCGCGATAAGCGGCCTTGGTCTCCTCGTATCGCCTGCCGATTGAGCGTGACTCGTCGGCTGCAAAAGATTCGAGGCCGGCGGTCCCCATCAGCCAAGCACTTCAAGCGTTAAGGAGAGGCGATCCGCGTCAACGTCGCTGCTTACATAGGCCGCACCCAGCTTCTCAAGCAAGACAAAGCGAAGCTGTTTGCCGAGTACCTTCTTGTCCATGCTCATGGCGTTGCGCATTGCATCGACACCGATTTTAGGTGGCTTTGCGGGCAGCCCGAGCTTGCGGATCAGATCGATCAGGCGTGCAACATCGTCTCTGTCGATATCACTGAGCATCGCCGCCATGACCATGCCCGCAGCGACGGCCTCGCCGTGCAGCCACTCGCCATAGCCCTGACAATGCTCGATCGCGTGTCCGAAGGTATGGCCGAAATTCAGGATGGCCCGCCGGCCGGTCTCGCGCTCATCTTCGGCGACGACCTCCGCCTTGAGCTCACAGGACCGCCGCACAGCGTAACCCAGAGCCTCGGCATCGCGGGCAACTAATGCATCAGCGTTTGTTTCCAGCCACGCGAAAAATTCCACGTCAGCGATCGCACCGTATTTAATGACCTCCGCGAGTCCCGCCTTTAATTCACGATCCGGCAGCGTGGCCAGCGTGTCGGTATCGACCAGCACGATTTGCGGTTGATGGAACGCACCAATGAGGTTCTTGCCCTGCGGATGATTAACGCCGGTTTTGCCGCCGACAGATGAATCGACCTGCGCCAGCAACGTCGTCGGAACTTGAATGAAGGCAACACCACGCATGTAACACGCAGCCGCGAACCCTGTGATATCACCAACAACTCCACCGCCAAGTGCAATGAGAGTTATGTCCCGGTTTGCACGACTCTCTACCAGTTTGTCGAGCACCAACTCCATTGTCGCAACAGTCTTGTGGGCCTCACCGTCTGCAAGGCTCATTGATGTTATCGACTTGTCGCCCAGATCGGCCTTCAGCGCATCGAGATAAAGCGGCGCGATTGTCTCGCTGCTAACGATCAGGCAATCACTGCCGACGACATACGTGGACAGATCGAAACCGCCGTCAAGCAGTCCGCTGCCGATAACAATCGGATAGCTGCGCGCGCCAAGATCCACTGTGACGGAGGTACTCATGGACGTAGATTACCGCAATAGCAGCTTGATATGGCTGTGGTCGGTGCGGGTGTGCTTGTTTGCGAAGCATTCAGGGAGCGTAGCGAGCAGCGAGCAAACAAGTGCCCCGTGACGACCGCTTCTCGTGCGCCACCGATTGGGTTCGCGGCTGAAGCCGCTCCTACGAATCACGTGATCGCGGCGAGCACCCCGATCACAGCCCAACAACAGGAGGCGGAAATCTGACCGACATCACGGTCGGTGCGGGTGTGCTTGTTTGCGAAGCATTCAGGGAGCGTAGCGAGCAGCGAGCAAACAAGTGCCCCGTGACGGCCGCTTCTCGTGCGCCACCGATTGGGTTCGCGGCTGAAGCCGCTCCTACGAATCACGTGATCGCGGCGAGCAGCCCGTTCGCAGTCGACAGCCGATCACGTGATCGCGTCGAGTATTTCGCTGGCGACAACGTTAACTTTACGGCCGTCGGTGTCGAGCGTGAGATCGGCAATCTCCAGGTAGAGCGGCTCACGCTCGGTCATGAGTGCATCGAGCACTTCGCGGCGATCTCTGTTTTCGAGCAATGGTCGAATGTTGCGTCGCGCCGTGCGTTGCATTTGCTGATCAACGCTGGTTTTCAGATAGACGACATAGCCTCGAGCGCCGAGATTACTTCGATTCTGCGCGTCGCCGACTGCACCACCGCCCGTCGCCAGAACGACGCCGTCCATATTGGACAGGTCTTCGATAACTTTGGCTTCGCGCTTGCGGAAGCCTTCCTCGCCCTCTTTCTCGAAAATAAAGGAGATGTCGACGCCCGTACGATTTTCGATTTCTTCGTCACTGTCCAGAAAGGTCAGGTGCAACATGCGCGCCAGCTGACGGCCGACAGCCGACTTGCCTGCGCCCATGGGGCCGATCAAAAATATGTTTTTTGGATGCTTCATTGTGGTGACGATTGCCTAAAGAGAAAGCCAACCCGAGGGTTGGCTTTATGTTTGTCTCATTTCGTACACGCCTAGTAAATCGTTGAGCCTTCTTGCAGGATTCTTGGAGTAACGAAGATCAACAACTCGGCCTTGTTGTTCGAGATTTTTGTGCTCCTGAAAAAGTAGCCTATCAACGGGATATCACCGAGCAACGGAACCTTTAAAATTGTCTCGCGACGCTCCGTCTCGTAAATACCGCCCAGTACAACTGTCTGGCCATCTGCAACCAGGACCTGCGTTTCAATCGAGCGTGTGTCGATACTCGGAACTGTACCGCCGAGGCCGCCCGTTGAAATAATCTCGCCGACGCTGTCCTTGTGAACCTTCAGATCCATAATAATATTGTCGTCCGGCGTTATTTGCGGCGTCACAACCAGGCTCAGAACAGCTTTCTTGAACTGAATGGTTGTCGCGCCCGAAGAAGCCGACTGTTGGAACGGAATTTCCACACCCTGTTCGATACGAGCTTCTTTCTGGTTAGCGGTAATAACGCGCGGTGTTGAAACAATCTCGCCGCGGCCTTCTGCTTCCAGTGCCGTAAGCTCAAGGTCGATCAGATAGTCAGTACCCAGGACTGCCAGCGAGAAGCGTCCCGCTGCTTTCTCAATCGGTACGTTAACGTTGTAACGATTAGCCAGTGACGGAACAGTGATCGGGAAGGGACTGCCTGTCAGGTTGGCCGGATCCGTGATGTTCGCTATCGCTGAACCAACCATCGTATCCGTACCCGCACCCGTCGCAGAAATCAGCGTCGTGGTGTTTGAGCCATTCCAGTCTGCCGCGGTTACGCCAAGGCGTACACCGAGGTCGCGACTGAAGTCATCGTTGACGACGACAATGCGCGACTCAATCAAAACCTGCTTGATCGGTATGTCGAGCATGCGAACCATGCGGCGTATATTCTGCAGTCGCTCCGCCGTGTCCTGGATCAGCAGCGTACCCGTGCGATCATCAACCGCGATGCTGCCTCGATCAGAAAGCATGGAGTTATCCGAGTCACCACTGATCAGCGCAGCAAGGTCTCCTGCTTTCGCGTAGTTGACCTGTACGAACTCGGAATACAGTGGCTCGAGTTCGATGATTGCCTGTTTTGCTTCAAGGTCAGCGGTTTCGCGAGCTGCGATCTCTTCTGCCGGAGCGACAATAATAACGTTGCCGTTCTGCCGCATGGCGAGACCCTTCGTGGTCATTACGATATCCAGCGCCTGGTCCCAGGGGACGTTGCGCAGGCGCAGCGTTACATTGCCTTGAACGGTATCCGACACAACGATGTTCTTGCCCGAGGTCTCAGCCAGAAGCTGCAATACCGCGCGCGTTTCGATGTCCTGAAAATTCAGCGTTAAACGCTGACCTTCGTATTCGCGAGTTTCCGAGAACAGGCTCGATTGAGCATCGGTGGTTTCCGGTGCTGGATTGATTTCGATAGTGAACTCTTTGCCCGACTGATACGCGAGCTGCTCGTATTTTCCATCCGCCGAAATCACGATGCGTGTGTCCCGATTTGTGCGCAGCGTATCAACTGTTGTGACCGGTGTTGCAAAGTCCATAACGTCCAGACGACGCATCAACTCGGCCGGTAATGAGGTGTCTTTGAATATGGCGACGACACGACCACCTTCCTGGCGAATATCCACCGGTGTTGTCGGGTCGGTAAGACTAACGATTATTCGACCGCCACCGTCGCGTGTACGACGGAAATCAACGCTGGTGATGCTTCGACTCGTAGCTGCTGCATAAGACTGGCCTGCAGACGACGGAGTGCTGGCGAACTGGGTAGTTCCTGCGCTGTAGTCGCCGCCCGAACCAAGCGTAATTATGAGCGTGTTGCCACTGCGGCGCGTCTCGTAGGCAACCATGGTATCCAGGTTAAGCACAACACGCGTGCGGCCATTCGCCTCCGCGGTCAGCACGGTATCCAGCGGACCCAGGTTGATCTCACGACGGCGCTGTTGCAGACCCAGTGATGTATCAGGCAGATCGATCGCGATTCGCGCCGGGCTGTCGATTGTGAACGTAAGTGGCTCGGGGGCCGTGTCGCTCATGATCAACCTCAGCTCTATCCGCTGTCCGGGCAGACTCTGAACCTGAATGTCCTGAAGCCGGTT
>JADFLJ010000151.1 GCA_022564475.1 Pseudomonadota bacterium | reverse complement strand
TCCAAAATCGCTGCAAAATGTGCCCTAGCCCGAAAAATTGCCAGAATCGCCTTCACCTTGATGACCAAGCAACAATCTTTCAAAAAACAGGAGATCGCCTATGGTATTTCGCCATAGAATCTCCTACGGCCCGCTCCTACCGACCTAAACAGGCGCCAGCGTAAGCTTTGATTACGCCGGCGTTTTCGAGCTGGCACTCGTTGTCGTAGGTAATGCTATCCATGCCGCACACGGGTAAGTATTCGCGCGGACAATTACGCCCCTGATCCTCGCAAACACCGGCGTACTCGATGCGAATACCTTTGCGTTCCGCCTGGCAGGCATTGCTGTAGGTCAGCCCATCGAAGCCGCACACCGGGATGAACAGATTTGGACACGGCCGCGTATTGCAAATGCCTTCTGTAAACGTGCCGACGCCCGCCTTGTCTGCATGACACGCATTGTCGTAGGTGATGTCGTCATCGCCGCAGACCGGCGCAAAGACTTTCGGGCAATTGTTTACGTCGCAGGCCCTGGCGCGTTGCACCGGCACGCGACTGGCATTGGCTTCACAGCGATTCGTGTACGTTCGGCCATTCATCCCGCAAACCGGATCCTGAATGCTCGGGCAACCGCTCGCTGTACAGGCGCCGAGGCCCGCCAGCCTGACGCCCGACCGTCGCGCAAAACATTCATTGATATACGTATTGCCGTCGATACCGCAAACCGGGTCAAAGGTTTCGGGACAGCCATCATTGACGATCGAGCTCGAGCAAATTCCTTCGTGTGCCACATCGGTCCCCGCCACTCCCGCAACGCACGCATTACTGTAGGTGTTGCTGTCGACGCCGCACACCGGCGCATATTCCATCGTGCAGGCCAGGCTTTGCTCCTGCTTACCCGTCGGCGCATCGGCGTCAGCGCTCGCGGCTTGTTCTTCTTGCGGGGCGGCAGCCTGATCTTCTTGCGCGTTGGCAACTTGATCTTCTTGCGCACTGGCAGCTTGATCTTCTTGCGCGTTGGCAATCCCAGACAACATACAGGCCAGCAGGACGCTCACAGCGATGTTCGTTCTCAAGGATTTTCTGTGCATGTTGCTTAGAGTATGCTCGACGACACTAGTTCGCTACGAGCTCGCTAACGGGAACAAGGTCGAAACCCTGTTCGGCGAGCCTCGGCAGCTCCCGCTCGAGTAGTGCGAGAGTCGACTCATACGGATGTCCAATCGCTACCGCACTGCCGCGTTTTCTGGCGACTGTTTTCAGCCTCTCGAATTCTCTTCGCAGTGTCAGGCTTGTTTTGTCCGGGTCGAGAAATACATCTCGCCTCGTCGCTTGCACGCCCAGTTCGGACGCGATCTGCAACGCAACGCTCTCGGCCGTCGTAAAGCTGTCCACGAAAAACAGTCCATCGTGTTCCAGTAATTCCTCCATAAGCCATTGCATGTGACCCGGATGGCGCGTCAGCAGGCTGCCGCGGTGATTGTTGATGCCAATCGCGTGCGGTACAGAATCGAATGCCGCGGCAAAAGTTGCGGCGAAGCTGCTACGGCTCATGTCGAGCGTCATGCGAGTTGCCTCAACCGACGTCTCCGGACCCACCGCCTGCATTGGCAGGTGCAGCAAGACTTCCTTGCCCTGCGCGTTGGCTACATTCGCCAAATAACGGGCGCGCGGAGTGCCGGGCAGAATCGCGCAGGCCACCGGCCCCGGGAGTGCGATCGTTCGCTCGCCCGCAAGCAGTTCGTAACCGAGATCGTCAATAATGATGGCAATTCGCGGAATTTGCCCGGCCGCCAATGGCGCGGACAACGCCACCAGCACGGCGGCAAGAAGCGCTTTGGCCGACGTCATTGCGCGTTACTGTGCATTACTCCGCGCCGCTGCAGGCGATTCAGAGCTTCGATGAGCTGCAAGTCCAGCTCGCGATCGACGGTCCCCGACAGGCTCAGGTCAGGAAATCCGGGTGTGTCCTCTACGTAGACGTCGGGCGTAATACCGGTCTCATGAATGCTGCCGCCAGACGGCGTGAAATAGCGTGAGGTGGTTAGCTTGATTGCCCGACCTTTCGACAGCGGCATAACCGTCTGCACCAGGCCTTTACCGAATGTTGCGGTGCCAACAACCAGCGCACGACCGTGATCTTGCAGGGCGCCGGCAACGATCTCCGAAGCCGATGCAGAACCGTTGTTCACAAGTACAACGATCTCCGCGCCATCAAGAACATCACCGCGATGGGCCGAGCGTGCAAAGCGTGCCTCCGATGTACGTCCATCGGCCGTCACGATTATGCCCGCATTGAGAAACAGGTCCGACACATCGACTGCCGAATCAAGGACGCCGCCCGGATTATTGCGAAGGTCCAGAACCAGGCCGTCCAGCATGCCGTTATTTTGCTCCTGCATGGAATCGATCGCACGGCTCAGTTCGCGGGCCGTCGTTTCGCTGAACTGGCTAAGGCGCACATATCCATAGGATGGGTTCATGAGCTCGAAGTACACGCTCGCTATGCGAATATTTTCACGTCGAATCTCGTGTTCGATCGACTCGCCGTCGCGCAAGACCGTCACCAGGACCGTGGTGCCTGCACGTCCACGCATGAGACCGATAGTTTCCTGAAGATTGCCGGACTCAACCGACACACCGTCGACCGCGATGATCCGGTCGCCGCTGCGGATGCCCGATCGTGCCGCGGGCGACCCCGCGATGGGCGTGATGACCCGAACCACGCCATCGACTTCTCCGACTTCGAGGCCGACGCCCGTGTAACTGCCCGTGGTGCTGATGCGAATGTCGCGATATTCGTCAACGTCGAGATATTGTGAGTGCGCATCCAGGTCGCCAACCATGCCGCGAATGGCGCTCTCGAAAAGCACCGAATCGTCGATCTCTTCGACATAATCGCGCTTGACGCGCTCCATGACCTCGGCAAAAAGTCGTGCCTGCTCCCACGCCAGCTCGCCAGGATCTGCTGCTGTCGGCGCCGACAACAAGCCACCGCCCAGCGACAGGCTCAAGCCCATGATCAGGCCAATAACGACGACCAGAATAGCTCTGGTTTTCAAAGGCATAGATTACTCCGCGAATCGACCATCCAAAAATAACACAGCTGGCCAATACAACCTAGACAAGGTCGTCACGCTTTCAGCCCATCGTGGCTCGCTTAGCTGCCTGGTGTGCGCGTTACCCAGTGCCGCGGATTGACGGGCTGGGTCCCCTTGCGAATTTCGAAGTAGAGGCCGGACCGCTGCTGGCCACCGCTATCACCGACAGTTGCGATAACGTCACCCGGCGCGACCCAGTCGCCTGCGTTTTTCATGAGGGTTTCGTTGTAACCGTAAAGTGTCATATAGCCGTCTCCGTGATCAATGATCACGAGCAAACCAAGGCCGGAGAGCCAGTCCGAAAACACCACACGACCATGATAAACGGCTCGCACTTCCCGCCCACGCGGCGCAGCCATCACCACACCGTTCCATCGCAGGCCGCCGCCAACTCGCGGCTGGCCAAAGTCGTGCAACAGGTTGCCGGCAACGGGCCAGGTAAGCCGGCCTTTGTGTTCGCTGAACGGGTTCTCGGAGCTGATCGGATAATCCGACAAGATGCTCGTCAACTCGGCAATCAGCCGCGCCAGATCTTTTTCCTGCGCTGCAAGATAGTCGATTTCCTGGCCTTCATTGCTGATACGTGCGCGCAGCGTCGCGAGCAAGGTCTTGCGCTGCTCCTGAGCATTATTGAGACGCGAGAGTTCAGCGTAGCGTGTCTTCGCGATCTGCGCTAAACGCGCCTCCTCGGCCGCGACCTGGCTGCGCAGAGACGCAAGCTCTCGAATACGATCGCTGACCGTGTCGATGTTGTCGGAACGATAATCATTGAGATAACTGTAATAGACCATCAGCCTGCCCAGCGTCGCAGGGTCCTTCTGATTCAGCAGCAGTTTGAGTTGTTCCTGATCGCCGCTCATATGGGCCGCGCGCAATTGCTGCCCGAGATGCTCGATTTCCCGGTCAAGCTCAGCCTCATTAGCCGCAACTTTCCTGTCGAGTTCGCTGCGGCGTTTTTCCGTGAAGGCGCGCTCCCTCTCAAGGTCCCTGAGGCGCGAGCGTTTTTCGGCAATACTCACTTCGGCAGCCTGCAGCTCGCCCGTGACCTTGTCTCGCTGCGACGATGCAGCGTCCATGCTTTGTTTCAGGCTGCTGATTCGCTCGCGGACTTCCTCGAGCTCCTGCTCCTTTACCTGCGCCAAATCATCATTTTCGCCGGCTGCGGGCAGCGCCAGCAGCAAAAAGATCAGCAGAAAGGGCTTGATAGCGGGCTTCATGGGCGCAGAGTATTGGTATAATCCCCGTTTTGCCACAAGTCGGCGCGGCCTCTCGCGCTCAAAAACCTAAACATGGACAGATTCCTCGAATTTGCCGGCAACAATACGTTGCTGGTTTTTGCTCTCGTGACCAGCCTTTTACTGGTCATCTTCTCCGAGCTGCGCCGCAAGGCCAGCGGTGTGCTGAACATCGAGCCGAACGACGTCGTGCGGCTGATTAACCATGATGCCGTCATTCTCGACCTTCGCAGCAACGAAGCCTTTGCGCGCGGCCACATCGTTAATGCACGCAACGTACCGCTGGATGAGCTTGCAGCGCGCATGGACAAACTTGAAAACCTGAAATCAAAACCCGTCATTGCCGTCTGCGACGCGGGCATTGCATCGACCAAAGCCGTCAACACATTGCGTAACTCCGGATTCGGAAACGTCTATGGCCTCAAAGGCGGCATGAGCGGGTGGACTGAAGCGGGCTTGCCCGTCGTAACGGGCAAGAAAACCAGAAGCAAGAAATAGACACATGAACACGTCGAACAAACCTGTCCTGATGTACAGCTCTCGCAGTTGCGGTTATTGCGGCGCTGCGCGCATGTTGCTCACAAAAAAAGGCGTTGCTTTCGAGGAAGTACTCATCGATAACGATGCAGAGAAGCGTGCAGAAATGCTCACGCGCACCAACAGAACATCAGTCCCGCAAATTTTTGTGCGGGACAAACACGTTGGTGGTTTTGATGAACTGAACGCGCTCAATCTCAGCGGCAAACTGGACACACTTCTCGCCAGAGAATAACTCGGCGAGTCACATTAAAAGCAGGAAAAGAACATGGCAGAACAGGATAAGGCGGTTGCTGAAAAGCAGCTTTCCATTAGCAAGATTTACGTCAAGGATTTTTCGTTTGAATCGCCGCAGTCACCGGGCGTGTTTCGCAACAAAGAATGGTCGCCGAAAACCAGCCTGAATCTTCGCAGCACACATACGCCGGTCGACGATGATTTCCACGAAGTTGTGTTGACGATTTCGGTCGAGGCGAAAGACAACGACAAGACTGTCTTCCTCGTAGAGCTGCATCAGGCGGGCCTGTTTGAGGTGACCGGTCACACGCCCGAGGAGGCCGGCATGTTGTTTGGCAGCTTTTGCCCTAACATCCTGTTCCCGTATGCGCGTGAGTCGATCTCAGCCATGATCCAAAAAGGCGGTTTTCCGGAGTTCGTGCTGCAACCGATTAATTTTGACGCGCTGTATATGCAATCCCAGCAACAACAACAGCAACAAGCTGCGAAGTCGGAGGCCCACTAATAGAAACCGATGCCTCACAGGCTATCGCGGTCGTCGGCGCCGGCTCCTGGGGAACCGCGCTGGCAGTACAGC
>JADFLJ010000150.1 GCA_022564475.1 Pseudomonadota bacterium | reverse complement strand
AGCAAACCCACAGCGGCCTGCACGGCGATGATCATCGCAAGCTTCAACGACCAGTCCAGCGTGCGTGAGAACTCGGCTCGCGAATCGTTTGCCCACAAACGCGATAGATACGGCAAGGTTACGGTTGCGAGTGCAATCCCAAACAGGCCTAACGGAAATTCCATGAGCCGATCGGCGAAATACAGATAGCTGATACTGCCAACGCCCAGCATCGACGCAATGATGCCGCCAACCAGAACATTGATCTGGGCAACTGAGGATCCGAATATTGCCGGAATCATGAGCCTGACCGCGCGACGAACTCCTGCATGTTGCGGCGCCCACCTGGGTCGCGGCAGCGCGCGTATCCGGGCAAGAAACGGCAGCTGAAAAAGCAATTGGCAAATGCCCGCGATAAGCACAGCGTAGGCCAGTGCCATGCCAGGCTCGTCAAGCCGCGGCGACCACCAGATGGCCGCCGCAATCAACACGACATTAAGAATGACCGGCGTAAATGCGGGTACAGCAAATCGGCCGTAGGTATTGAGAATACCGCCCGCGAACGCCGTGAGCGATACGAAGAAGAGATAGGGGAAGGTAAAACGCAGCATCAGCGTCGCGAGATCGAAGTCACCGCCCGCGCCAACGAAACCGGGTGCCACGATCAGGACCAGGACCGGCGCAGCCACTACGCCGATCAATGTCACGACGAACAAGATCAAGCCAAGCGTGCCGGCGATCGAGTCTACGAATTCACGCGCATCCTCATGATCGTGTTGCTCCCGATAGCGGGCCATGACGGGGATAAAGCCCTGCGAAAACGCCCCCTCGGCAAAGAATCGCCGCAGCATATTGGGAATGCGATTCGCCACCAGAAAGGCGTCCATGATCAGCGAGGCGCCGAAAAAACGCGCGAGCACGATATCCCGAAGCAGACCGAGAATTCTCGAGATCAGGGTCATGCCGCTGACCAGCGAAGCCCTCGCCACGAGCTTGCGGCCCGTCAGTCCTGCGCTGACTTTGGCGGGTGCCGCTTCCGGACCCGATTCGGGCTTTGATTCGCTAATCATGAAGAGCCTGAGTTTAGAGCAAAACACTCATTTACTCAGTCATTTAGGCAATATACACATCGAAGTCCGCAGGCAATCGCGCGCGCAACAGGGGCTTGCGCGCGCGCTGTCGGATTGTCGGGCCTGCCGGCTTCGGGCCCTTATCCTACCAGCAGTCCTGCCAGGTCACACCGGCGTCAGCGCCAACGACACCCTTAACGCCGGTATTCGAATAGGACAGCGTGCCGCATTGGTCGTCGGTCTGGACGCCTGTCGGGGCAGCGTTCAACATGTAGGTCGAGGTCGTAGCTGCCTGAATCGTAATATTGTAAGTCGCAGTGTTGCCGTCGATCGGACAGGACGTCGAAAAAACCGCTGGCGCGCCGGTATTTGCCCCGCCCGCTGCCGCGCCGAGATAGGACCCGTTCACTGAATAAAATCGCTCCATTGCGTTGCCAAGACCAACCAGTGCGCCACTACAATCAGCCCGCCGGGTGTCTTGCAACTGCCGTTGGTATGACGGATAGGCAAACGCGGCAATAATGCCGACGATGGCAATTACGATCATCAATTCAATCAGGTTGAATCCATGTTGTTGTGTTGCTGCAGTGGAGTTATTCATCGGCGCTCCGGACTCCTGTAGTCTCGTGGTAACAGCCAAATCCTGGTAATCAATCGACCGTTGCTCGCCATGCTATAGCCTATCGTCATACCCGGCCTCAATCGCGTGGCCGGAACGCTGTATGACGACATCGAGTGCACAATAAGATTGTTCGACAACGAATACCGGAGATCGTTTATGACTATCAGCTGTCGATCCAGCTGTACTGCATCGAGTGTCCCGGTTCTTTGAAAGCCGCTCTGCGGATAGTAATCCGGGTACTCGGAAGCGGCCGTAACGCTCACGAACAGGATTGTTGCTACTAGTACGACTCTCAATATCTGAAACATGTGTTTTCCTCAGGCAAGCTTACGGTGTTAGTTCTTCCCATGACAAGCGACCGGTCCTCGGTCCGGCGACAGTGGCGATATCAGTAACGACGATCGTACTGCCGCCCGTAGTCTGGGTTGTGGATGTGTATCGTTTGTTCGCGAGATTGACCGGCGACGTCGGAATACCGACGACCTCGACACCGACTGCGGCGGCTCCATTGATGGTGTCCTCCGTGTCCAGAATCAAATCGCCGTTGAGATCGAACGAAACTTCGGATGGGACACCGCCATTGCTCCACTCCGTGGCCATTAACCAGCCGCTGCCGCCCGATTCACAGGGATTCGAATCTGGCGTCATCGTGTTAAAGAACAACAGCTTGCCACGAATAACCGGGGCAGTGATAACACGCTCACCGCTGTCCGGGAGGTCCATGTACCAGCCGTAGCTGAACTGATAGTCCACCGAGTTGTCCGTAAGCGTGCGTCCGACGGCGCCGCCGGCGCTGGAGCCAAGGCCGATCACCTGTTCCACGAGATCGGACCGGTCGCGTTCCTTGTCACCCGCATCCCAGACCCCATACACAGACTGCACGTCGGTGGTCAGGGTATCCGCGGCGGCCAGGTACTGACCGGTACCGAATATAACCAGGGTGTTTGGTGCATTGTTTGCCGCAGATTGTATTTCACTGTTACGCACGACCACCGGCGTCGACGTTACCTGCTGGCCTGCGGGCGCGACGAACAATGGCTTTGGCGTATTGCCGGTTTTGTAGGCCACTCCCCATTGTCCGGGACTGGATCCGGACAGGTCGAACGCCCACATATTTCCTCGCAGATCCCCCGCGTAGGCCCGATCAGCCAGACCGTCACCATCGGTATCGATCACCGCGGGTGTAGAGAGGCCATTGCGGTCCGAGGTCGAACCGACGCCGGTCGAAATTTCGATGTAGTCGCTACCGGGTGTCCAGGTGCCATCCAGCCCTGCTTCCAGAAACAATATAAACAACTTTGCCTCGCCACTACCCAGATCGTTGTAACCATTTCCGACCACGATGCCCCATCGAATACTGTTGCCGCTACCCGCGAACGGTACGATCGACGGCTCGCTAAATGTGTGCCCGAGATCCGCGTCATCGGCGTTGGTAAATTCCCACATGACCGTATTGGCCGGATTCGCTCCCGATTCCGAGAAAGAGGTCGGGTCCGTAACATCCAGTGCAAACAAGCCTCGACCACCACCGCGCAAGCCGCCGATCAACACTGTCTTCCAGGCTATGTTGCCGGCGGTTTTTGTCCGTATATAGGCATCGGCGATCGATGCACGAAGATCTACACCGTAGCGGTGCGTATAGGCAGGGTCGGTGAGGTAGTGCAGTCCATCCGACACGGCACTTGAGAACAATTCACTCGGAACATAGCCCAGTACTTCCTCACCGCTAGACTGGCTAAAACCATGCAGCATACCGTCGTTGCCGCCGACGTATATGACGCCAGGGCGACTCGCATTCGCTTCCCGGAATTCTGTGTAGGTATCACCGATACCACCCGGAAACGGAGCTACGTCAGGCCAGTCGGATTCCGGGGCGCCCACGAACACGGGCCCGGAGTGCACTATGTCACCCAGGCGACCGTTGCGCTCGCGCAGCGATTTGGTATCGAATACGTTGCTGCCGTCGTCGTAAAAACAGGTTTCCGCCGACGAAAACTCACAGCCGCGGTCGCCGCGAAAGTGCCCGTGCCGGGCCATGCCGGTCGCTTCGTTATCGAGCGTGCCGCTCGCACTGGTGCGCAGGTCCTGTTTTTGCGCGGAGGTCAATTCCGACCATTGAAACGCAATTCCGTCACTGCCATTGTAAGTCAGTATTGTTCGGGAATTCACCGACAGATCCCGGGTCTTTAGACGATAACCGGCCGACCAATTTGGCGATGCGTTTATATCGCCGGTAGCAGGATCGAGGTCGAACGCCATCAGATCGCCGTTCCATTGCTCGCTGTTGAACAATGCGAGATAGACTTCCGAATTAGTACTTAAGGAACCTGAATTAAAGGCAACTGATGCAGACGAACCGACTAGGCTTTGAATGGAACGCACGGCGCCACGTAAACTACTCACGAACTCTGCCGGATTCTGTGCACTGAGGAATTCTCCGCGGGAATTCCACGCAGTATGGCGCAGATCGTCGATTCGGCCGGCATCTGTTATGGGCGCTGGCCAGGCAAAAGGATCGGTGTCGTTTTGCGGCATTGCCGTAACGTTGCCTTGCACGCCAAACGCTACGGTATACGTCACCATGTGCTGGGCGGTATTTTCATCGATTGCCCCGGGCGGCGGCAAAAGATTGTTGGCAATGCTCGGGCGGATATCGTTTTCATAGTACTCCATCGCGATATCGGCAAGCGTATTGCTGGAACTGTCACCATAGGGTCCGGTGCTGCCACTGTCCCACGATGTGTTGTCGTCGCCGTCCGTGTTTCCCAGTCCGCTGAAACTGCCGTTGTAATAACCGTCAGTCATCAATACCGTGAAGTTTTGCTGGCATTCACCTCCAGCAGAGACGGGTAAAGCGGGACAGCTACCGAAGAAAGAATTTGAACTGCAACTCAGGTAACGCCCGCCATTGTCCAGCGCCGATCGTAACGGTGTGCCGCCAGATGACTGCATTTCGTATAGCGATTCCAGTAAATCTTCCTTGGCGCCTGAACGTGGGTCGATATTCATTGGAGCAATGGCCCTATTCACAGACTCATTGTTATGCAAGGTCACGATACCCATGCGCGACTTGCCTGCTCCTGCGATTACCTGTCCGTAGGCCGCCTTCGCCACGAACTCGCGCTTGCGATAGTAGGTAAACCAGTTGGCGAAGTTACGAATTTCCTCGCTGTATGAGCAAGCCGGCGCGGCTGCACAGTCGCGGCGTTGCGGGCTGCCTGCGTATACGAGCGTCGTCGGCCGTATCTCGATCAGGTTATGCGCATCATCAACATCTACGACGCCATCCGAGTCGGTGTCAATCCACTGGTAATACCGGGCGGGGAAAAAGTTATTGATCGTAAAACTACCCAGCCCGCCGGTGCAGTAGTTTGTGTCATACGACGTGCTGACGGTCAGGTTGACAGTTTCGTCTCCGTCGTAGGGGTCGATTGGCGCTACGGTAGGATTCGCGTTCGCGTACAGATCTCCGCTATCGTTTTCACCAGGCCACGGCGTATAGGTGTTCTTTGGGTTATAGTAAAGCCGATTGTAGTCGCTGCTCCAAGCACGCCAAACGCCGCTATAAGGGGCAGAAACACCCTGTGCGATCAGGCCCGCCTCGGTCGGCACCACCCAAAAATTATTGTTATCAGGAGCGGGGTGCACGTAGTAGTAAGCGCAACCGAGCCTCATGATGCCACTCCTTTCAGTGGTCATCAGACCCCAGTCCATGCTACCGGAGTCGTCGACCATGAACAGAATATTCGGCTCCACCGGATTGGTCAGAAACAACGGAGAGTCTGACAACGTTCCCGGGGCGGCGTGTGATGTAAGCGGCAGCAACTGCACAAGCGAACATATCAGTATTGCAGTAGCGAATCGCAAAAAATTCCGTTTTGTTTGCATCGTCAATCTCACGTTAAAGTCCGATTAGAAAATTCGCCCATATTGGGTTCGCAGCATAACCTCGGCGGAGTCTGCACCTGCGCCGCTGCCACGAGCTGTAATCTTGAAAATGCTGACATCGCCCGTTCCCTTGT
>JADFLJ010000149.1 GCA_022564475.1 Pseudomonadota bacterium | reverse complement strand
GCATTTCACTCATGATGGTTCTCCCCGTATTGACCAGATTGGGTATCGCGCCTAAACGTCGATACGAATTTGTCCGTTTCTTACAAAAGGTGTTTTGACGAGTCGTACATCCAGTAGCTTGCCGCGGATGTCCACTTTCGCGTTCTCATAATCACCCGCCGGGACGCGTGCAAGTGCGATGGAGCGCTCGATCGTCGGTGAATAACCGCCCGATGTAATCTCGCCTTCGCCAACACCCTCCACGACGATCTTCTGATGGCCGCGAAGAACGCCCTTGCCTTCGAGCAGGAGCCCGACGAAACGCTGTTTGTTTGCGTCCGCCTTTTTCTCTGCCAACGGACCACGACCGATAAACGCCCGATCGGCAGGTTCCCAGGCGATCGTCCAGCCAAGGCCGGCTTCCAGTGGCGACACGTCTTCATCCATGTCATTGCCGTAGAGATTCATCGCTGCCTCCAGTCGCAACGTGTCTCTTGCGCCAAGACCGCAAGGCACTACGCCAACCTCGAGCAAGGCATCCCAGATCTCTCCGGCGCGGGCAGCGGGCATCAGGATTTCCCAACCGTCTTCGCCCGTGTAGCCGGTGCGTGCGACGAACAGGTCACCTGCATGCATGCCGTAGAAAGGCTGCATCGTCAACGCCTGCTGCCGCCACTCTGCGTCAATCACAACAGCCGCCAACTCGCGGGCCTTGGGACCCTGAACAGCAACCATCGCTAGCTCGCCGCGCTCATTTACAGCAACGCAGAAATCCGCAGCATGTTTGCGAATCCAGGCGAGGTCCTTTTCGCGCGTGGATGCGTTCACGACCAGGCGGTAATCCGACGGGCTGAAGTAATAGACGATCAGGTCGTCTATGACACCGCCGCTCTCATTCAGCATGCAAGTGTATAGCGCCTTGCCGGGATCGCTGACTTTCGCGACATCGTTTGCCAGCAAGAAACGCAAAAATTCCTGCGTGCGTTCGCCTTGAAGATCGACGATGGTCATGTGCGAGACATCGAAAATACCTGCGTTTTGCCGCACCGCGTGATGTTCTTCTTTTTGTGAGCCGTAGTTGACGGGCATGTCCCAGCCGCCGAAGTCAACGATGCGTGCGCCAGCTGCGATGTGCTTGTCGTAAAGAGCTGTTCTGGATCCCATGTTTACTCCGGAGAAAAAAACGGGGTGGCAGACCACCTGGTCTGCCACCCCTCTGTCCACTTTAACCTGAGAGATCAATGGTCGGAGGCCACGCGCCTTGCCAGACCACATTCCCCTTCGGTGGGCCGTTTTCGACCGCTCTCCAGAGCTAATCAGCGTACACAGTCCTTCTGCCTGAGCGTTTCCGGGCGTGTTGCGCCTTCGGCGCCCCGTTATTTGCGGGGTCTCTTCTACGCACGCTGTCGATTAGTGAGCGCATCATAGCCAATGCGTCGCGCTCGTGCCAACAAAACCGGGTTGCCAGCCATGAATTAGAACGACACAATGCGGCCTGACTAAAAGAGGAACCATCGATGAAGCACCCAGTTGCCCACGTATTTTCGGCCATGCTTGCCGCTATGCTGCTGACGGGCTTCGCCGGCCCTGCCAAGGCTGACGCCACATCCGATTTCGACACATTGCTGGCCGACTTCTGGGAAAGTCGGATGGTGAACTTCCCGACCTTTGCGTCGTCACTCGGCGACCGTCGATTCAATGACCAATGGACCGACCAGAGCATTAATGCGATCGATGATCGCCAGGCAGAGCGTCGTGAATTCCTGCGACGCCTGTACGCCATCGATAGCAAGGCGCTTTCCGAGGACAACCAGCTGAATTACGAGCTGTTCCGCCGCAACCTGCAAAGTGATGTCGACTCTCATCAATTCAAAGGCTACCTGATCCCGTTCAGCCATCGTGGCGGCGTGCAGACACTCAACCAGACCGCGTCACGACTGCGCTTTACGACGGTCCAGGATTACGAGGACTGGCTGCTGCGTATGAGCAAGGTCGATGCGGTCGTTGAACAGACAATCGCAAGGGCGGAGCGTGGCCGAAAAGAAGGATTGATTGCCCCGGCCATCCTGATGCAGCGCATCCCGGCACAGATTGCGACGCAACTCGTCGAAGCGGGTATCGAAAGCCCGTTTTATGAAGAGTTCGAGGAGATGCCTGACACGATTAGTGCCGCCGACCAGGAACGACTGCGTGCAAGCGCCATCGCTACCATCGAAAAAGTTGTCGTGCCGGCCTACCGCAGCTTGTCGCGGTATTTCGAGCAGACCTACTTGCCGGCCAGCCGCGACAGCGTTGGCCTGTCGAATTTGCCACACGGCGATCGCTGGTACGAGCTGCTCACGCGCAACTACACCACGACACAAATGACACCCGATGATATTCATCGACTCGGACTGGACGAGGTCAGGCGTATTCGGGACGAAATGCAGTTGATCATTGATGAGGTCGAATTTGACGGCGACTTTCAGGCGTTTCTCAACTTCCTGCGTACCGACCCGCAGTTTTACTACGACAATGCGGACGATCTATACAACGCCTATCTTGCGACCTCCAAGCGTATCGACCCCGAGCTCGTAAAATTGTTTGGCCACTTGCCGCGCATGCCCTACGGCGTAAAACCCATTCCGGCAGCAACGGCCCCCGACACGACCACTGCGTACTACTCGCGGCCTGCTGCTGACGGCAGTCGTGCGGGCACTTACTGGGTAAACCTGTACATGCCCGAAGTGCGACCGAAATACGAAATTGAAGTGCTCTCGGTGCACGAAGCAATGCCGGGACACCATTTGCAACTCGCACTGCAACAAGAACTTGGCGACATGCCGGAGTTTCGGCGCTTCCTGGGCTTCACAGCATTCGTCGAAGGCTGGGGGCTCTACAGCGAGAGTCTCGGCCACGATCTGGGTCTGTACAAAGACCCCTATTCGCACTTCGGTGCACTCACCTATGAGATGTGGCGCGCCGTAAGACTCGTTGTCGATACCGGCTTGCACTACAAGGGCTGGACGCGGCAGCAGGCGATCGATTTCTTCAAGGACAACGCCGCGAAGACAGAGCACGACATCGTCAACGAAATTGATCGATATATCGGTAACCCGGGTCAGGCGCTCGCGTACAAGATCGGGCAGCTCAAAATCCTGGCGATTCGCGCGTCGGCAGAAGCGCAGCTGGGAGACGATTTCGATATTCGCGCGTTCCACGATCATTTGCTCGGGGCAGGCGCGTTGCCGCTCGACTTACTGCAGCAACGCATGGACACCTGGATAGCCGCGCAACTTAGCGAGTAGCGGGAAACTCTTGCCGACAAATTTGCGCCCGTTCGTCGGGCGTTGCGCCGGCGTTAAAAATTTTGTCGATGCGCTTTATACGACAGGCAAGGCCCGTGCAATTCGCGATCTGGATATTGAGCCCGGGCCGCGCATTCATTTCGAGAATGAGCGGTCCTTTTTCGCGGTCGATGACCGTATCGACTCCGAGGTAACCGAGACCCGTCACTTCGTAGCCCCGCGCCGCCGACTCCATGATGAAATCCCAATGCGGAATGCACAAACCCGAAATCAACGCGCCCGTGTCAGGATGCTCGTCGACCAGGTCGTTGTCGAGAACGCCCGTCAGCGTTTCGCCTGTGGCAAGGCAAACACCGGCACCGACGGCGCCCTGGTGCAAATTCGCTTTGCCATCCGATGCGCGGGTCGGCAGGCGAACCATCGCCATCACCGGGTAACCAAGGTAAACGATTATTCGAATATCCGGCACGCCCTGATAGCTTACTTCAGCGAACGTCGGGTCAAAATGTACGCAGTATTCAATCAGCGCTTTGTCCGGATTGCCGCTCAGGCTGTATTGACCACCCACAATGTTCGACAGGTGGTGTTTAATCTCTGCCTCGGAAATACGCACGCCGCTGGACAAGCGAAAACTGTCGCGCTTGCGTTGACTGCGACCCGTCACCACGAGGATGCCATCACCTCCGCTGCCCTGCGCCGGCTTGACCACGAAACTCTCGCGATTCGCAACAATCTCGCCAAACCGTCGTACCTCACCCTGATTGCGGATGACGCCGTACATCTCCGGCACCGCCATGCCGGCCTGTAGCGCGAGCTCTTTTGTGATGATCTTGTCATCGACGCGCGGATACAGGCGTCGCGGATTCAGCCGCATTATAAAGTCGGCATTGCGCTCGTTAAGTCCGAGCACACCTGCGGCACGCAGTTTTTTTGCGACGCCGAACATCAGTCGCCTGTCAGGGCTTTAAATCGCCTGAGCTCAAGCAAACGATAACCCGTATAGCGGCCCGCCATCACAACGATGGCCAGAATGACGAGCAACAGCTCCGGGAACGTAAATATTAAATACTCAAGCGACGTCACGCCCATGGCGATATAGGCAGCGATCGCAATCAACAAACTACCGAATGCGCCTCGCAGGGCATCCGCAGGACCGCGCTCTTCCCAGACAACAGACATGCGCTCAATCGTCATGGCGATAATGACCATCGGGAATAGCGCGACCGACAGGCCGGTTTCAATGCCGAGCTTGTGCGACATCAAGCTGATGACCAGCATCAACAACACAACGACGATCAGAACTGCGCTCAGTCTTGGCACGAGCAAGAGTCGCAGTCGTTCCAACAGGAATCGAATACTCAAGCCGAGCGCGACGAGCAAGGTAAACAGGACGACGCCCCAAAATAGCTTCGTTTCGCGAAATGCGAGGGCGATTAGAACCGGCATGAACGTGCCAAATGCATCGATGCCGATAAAGTTACGCATGAACACCATGATCAATGCGCCTATCGGTATCATTAGCAACACGCCGTAAACCGCCTGCGTTCGAATCGGCAGGCTGTACAAGGAAAAGTCGATCAACGGCGTACTGTCCTGCCCGGCGTGCGATCTTGCGATCGCGATCGCATCCACATGATTTCGCTGCACTGCAAATTCGACCTCGACATTGCTGCCGCCCTCAACCCTCACGAGTGATTCGTTGCCCCGCCACCAGACCAGGAATCGTTCCGGCATGCTTTCCTCACCCGTGGCCGGATCAAAATATCGCCAACGATCGCCGTCGTGTATCTCCAGCCAGGTGATGAGTTGTGCATGTCGTTGTCGACCTGACAGCGAAAAACCATGAACCTTGCGGGCGGGAATTCGTGCAGCCGCCAACATCATCGTTGCGACTTCGACGAACTCCGAATTACTCGATACATTGGATAACAACAACTCAAGGTTTGGGCCTAGCGACGGGTCGTTCATGCGCCGCAGGAGCTCCGACGTGAAAGACTCCGCATCGGCCGACTGATCGCGAACGTTGTTGACCAGCACATCGACAGCCGTCTTGAACGGTTCATTGATAACGGGTGGTGGCGGGAACGGTGGCGTCGTGTCCAACTGATCAGCTTGCGCGTCCTCGTACACCGATATTCGATAATAAATCGTCTGCGGGCCGTCTGCCCGCCGCACGGCCCACTGCGCCTCACGACCACCGCTGCCGTAATTCAGACTAAAGCCATAACCGCGCGAAATCGGATTTTCGTTTAGCTTGCGAAAGCCGGGGGTCAGTGTCGGTATGAGCAGGTTGACCTTGATGGAACCGGGCCCGCTGTCGAAGCTGATTGCCGACTCGATGGTCCATACCGGAGTTTCCCGATCTTCGGTCAACGGAAAACCCAGCACTTGCCATTTGTAAACGAACACGGACATGCCGACGGCCGTCAGCAATAAGGCAAGTGCGAAGACGTATCTCT
>JADFLJ010000148.1 GCA_022564475.1 Pseudomonadota bacterium | reverse complement strand
GAGACAAGCCGCCAACCAGCAGCCGCGATGGCGGGGGCGGCATCGCGTCATGCCGCAGCACTCGCAGCGGCGGTGTGTTTCTGAGTTGTATGAGCGATGGCAAAGCGAAGCCCAGCAGCAACACCATCGCGCTACCGCTGCCTAACAGGACGGGCCCAAGGCCCGGGTCCGGCAGGTCGCCCTGAATAATATCCGCGAGTATCCAGGACAACAGCGCTTCAGCGCCGAAACCAAAGGCGCTGCCGACGACGACACCAATGAGGCCAACGAGTGTCAGCTGCACCAGCGCAACTACAATTACGAAGTTCTGAGTAGCGCCGAGGCTCTTCATCAAGGCAACGGGGTCCATGCGTTTATGTGCAAATCGACGTGCCGACATGGCCACAGCAACCGCGCTGAGCAGGACACTGATTACGGCAGAGAGCGACAGGAACTTCTGTGCCCGATCGGCCGCTGCGAAGGCGCGCTCGCTACTCTCCTCGGCGCTTCGCAGTCTGAGCGAATCCGGCAGCTGATCCTTAACGACGTCGTTGAAATCACTCACCGCGTCTTCATCGCCGGCGATCAGCAGCGCATAACGAACGCGACTGCCCACGCCGATTAATCCGCTCGCGGCAACGTCTGCTTCATTCATTAGAAGCGTTGGTGCAAGCGATGCGAAACCCATCGACTGGTCGGGTCGGTACGTCACGACTGCTGACACACGCAGCTGTGATGAACCTACGTCCAGCAGGTCACCCACGTGTGCCCCAACACGCGCCAGCAATGAGCCATCGACCCAAACCTCGCCCGGTGGCGGTATTCCATCGGCTGCGCGCTGCTCGCCGAATAACTCATCCGCGATACGCACCTGGCCGCGCAGTGGGTAGCCGCCGTTGACGGCGAGCACCATCGACAGCGCGTTGTTGTCCCCTGCGTATACAACTGTTGGAAAAGAGACAATGTCGGCCGTGCGCAAACCGTGGTCACTGGCCAGCTCCCGCCACGATTCCGGTATCGGCTCCTGCGAGCGCAAGCGCAAGTCGGCTGCCAGCAACTCATTCGCCTGTCGTGCAACGGCTTTGCCAATACGGTCCGTCAGAAATCCGACAGCGGTCAATGCGGCGACGGCAAGCACGACAGCCGCTAACAAAACCAGCACCTCGCCAGATCGCAACTCACGACCGAAGCTTCTGAACGCGTAGACCAACGCCTTCATGCAGCAGTCCGCGTGTCGCTCACGAGCTTGCCAACGTCAAGACTCAAAATGCGATCACAGCGCTCGGCGAGCACCGTGTCATGGGAGACCAGCACCAATGTCGTCGACGAGTTTTGATTCAGCTCAAACATCAAATCGAGGATATTCGCGCCCGTCCGTGCATCGAGATTGCCCGTGGGCTCGTCCGCAAATAACACCGCGGGTTCCGCGGCAAATGCCCGAGCGATGGCGACTCGTTGCTTTTCACCGCCCGAGAGTTGCGCCGGGTAGTGACTCCAGCGATCGCCGAGGCCGACCTTCTCGATAATCTCTCGCGCGACGGCGCGCGCATCCCGATTACCCGCCAACTCCAGCGGCAACATGACATTTTCGAGCGCATTGAGTGACGGCACGAGATGAAAGGACTGAAATACGAAGCCAACACTCTCCGCACGCATGCGCGCGCGTCCGTCTTCGTTGAGTTCGCTGAGGTTTGTTTCGTTCAACCTCACATGACCGCTGGTGGGAAGATCGAGGCCCGCCAGCAGCGCCAGCAAAGTCGACTTGCCGGCACCCGATGGGCCAACCACGGCAACCGACTCGCCACGTTGAATGTCGAAACTGACGTCCGAAAGAATGGTCAGAGTACCCTCCGGACTGCTAACCTGCTTGCTTAGTTGATGTGCTGACAGGACCGTGCTCGCGCCCTTCTTGATATCTGACATGCAAAAATCTCTTTTCCCGTTATTGGTATTGCTGTGCGGCACGACCGTGCACAGCGCTGATAATTCAACCATCCTGGTTTTCGGTGATAGCCTGAGTGCGGGTTATGGAATTGGCGTAGACAACTCCTGGGTCTCTTTGTTGCAAGCCCGTCTCGGATCCTTAGGGTACGAACATCGTGTCGTCAACGCCAGCATTAGCGGCGAAACCACCGAAGGTGGCGTCGCGCGAATCGAGCAGGCGCTGCAGCGCTTCCAGCCCGAACTGATTATCCTGGAACTCGGTGCCAACGACGGCCTGCGCGGCTTTCCGCCGCAGCGCCTGCGCAGCAATCTCGACAAAATCGTTGTTGCAGCCAAGAACTCCGGAGCCGCTGTAGTGCTGCTAGCAATCAAGATACCGCTGAATTACGGAGCCCGATACAGCGAGGCTTTCGAAACCACATTCCGCGACGTCGCGGCGGAACATGGCCTGCCGTGGATAGAGTTCTTCATGGAGGGCGTCGCTCTCAATGAAGAACTGTTGCTGGCGGATGGCATACATCCAAATCTCGAGGCACAGGCATTGTTGCTTGAGAACGCCTGGCCGATAATTTCTGCATCACTGGGAGTCAAAAAATAATGGAAAAAATCTGGCTCAAGTCCTATCCGCCAGGCGTACCAGCCGAAGTACCCGAACCCGAGTTCCGGTCACTGCGGGACATGGTCGAAGCAAGTTTCGACCGGTTTCCGGACCGCCCGTCGTTCGACAACATGGGAACAACGCTCAGCTATCGCGACCTCGATCGCTTGTCGATGAAATTCGCGTGCTATTTGCAACAAACGCTGGGACTGACACGCGGTGAGCGCGTGGCCATCATGTTGCCGAACATCCTGCAGTACCCGGTTGTACTGTGCGGAATTTTTCGCGCTGGTCTCGTAACCGTTAACGTCAATCCGCAGTATACGGCTCGCGAACTTGTGCATCAGCTTAAAGACTCCGGTGCCAAAGCGATCATCATCCTTGAGAATTTTGCACATGTTCTCGAGGAAGTGATTGCAGATACGAGCATTGAACACGTCGTGTGTACGGGCGTGGGCGATTTGCTGAAGAAACCCAAAGGCTGGATCGTCAACTTCATACTGCGGTACGTGAAAAAAGTCATCCCCGCTTTTAACTTGCCCGGCGTCGTGAGCTTTCATCAGGCATTGAAAGCGGGTGCGGCGGCAAAATTGCAGCCCGTTGAGCTGGGCTATGCGGATATCGCCTTCCTGCAATACACGGGTGGCACGACCGGCATCTCCAAGGGTGCGATGCTGAGTCACCGCAACATGATCTTCAATGTTGCCCAGGCTAACATCTGGCAAGGTTCCGCATACAAAGGCGTGCAACCGATCACAGCAATAACGGCCTTACCGCTTTATCACATCTTTTCCTTACAGGGAAATTGCCTGACGATGATGGAGCAAGGCGGCCTAAATGTACTGATTACCAATCCGCGGGATTTTCCGGGCTTCGTCAAGGAAATCAGTCATTACGATTTCAACTACTTCACGGGTGTTAACACCTTGTTTGCGGCGCTGTTGAATACGCCCGGATTCAGCGATTTGAATTTTAAAAATTTCCGCGTCTGCGTTGGCGGCGGCATGGCCGTGCAACCTGCCGTTGCGAAAGAGTGGGCGGCCGTAACAGGCTGCGAGATTTCGCAGGGCTATGGCCTGACCGAGACGTCACCCGGGGCCATCATCAATGCGGTCGATAGCAAATTTACGGGCACGATCGGCCTGCCGCTGCCATCAACCGAAGTCATGATTGTTGACGATGACGGGCAAGAGCTACCGGTCGGCGAGATTGGTGAGATCTGCATCAAAGGCCCACAGGTAATGGAAGGCTACTGGCAGCGCCCCGAAGAAACAGAGAAGGTCATGCTGCCCGGCGGCTGGCTGAAAACGGGCGACATTGGTCGAGTCGATCTCGGCGGCTACACCTGGATCGAGGATCGCAAAAAAGACATGATTCTCGTCTCTGGTTTCAACGTGTATCCAAATGAAATCGAAAACATCGTCGTCGAGATGGACGGCATTCTCGAAGCCGCAGCCATCGGCATTGCGGACGAACATTCGGGAGAGGCCGTCAAGGTGTTTGCCGTGAGAACCGACAAGTCGATTACCGAACAGGACGTGCTCGACTATTGCCGCAAGAACCTCACGGGTTACAAGCGACCCAAAATGGTCGAGTTTCGCGACGACCTGCCGAAGACCAATGTCGGCAAGATCCTGCGGCGCGCCTTACGAGACGAGTAGCAGCGGATCGTAGGAGCGGATCGTAGGAGCGGCTTTGCCCGAAGGGCCACACCGTGAGCCGCGACCGTTGGTCATATTGCCGCGACCGGGATAGCCGCGACCGACGATCAGGAGTGATATGCCGGGCTAAGTTCGTGCACGGCGTCAACCAGCACGCCGAGATGATCAGGATCAATGTCGGGCGTGATGCCATGACCGAGGTTGAATACATGCCCCGGACCCGTGCCGTAGCTCGCCAACGTATCGGCAACGCCCTGGCGAATTATTTCCGGTGACTCGCGCAGTGTGGCCGGATCGAGGTTTCCCTGCAGCGCAACCCGGTCGCGAACGTACTCGCGCGCCGTTGCGAGCTCGGTCGTCCAGTCAACGCCCAGCGCGTCGCAACCTGTTTCGACCATGTCCTCCAGGGTCTCGCCCGCGCCCTTCGTAAACAGGATGACTGGAATCTGCTGACCGTATTTCTCTCGCGTCAGCTTATCGACTATTTGTTGCATGCTTTGCAACGAGAAGCGACGGTAGTCATCGCGTGGAAGTGCAGCACCCCAGGTATCGAAAATCATGATCGCCTGCGCCCCAGCTTCAATCTGTGCGTTCAGGTAATCGGTGGTGACCGACGCCAGCTTGGCGAGCATCTCGTCGAGTGTTGCCGGATCCTCTTTTGCGAGGCCCTTGATTTTCTGAAAGTCACGACTTGAGCCTCCCTCGACCATGTAGGTTCCAACGGTCCATGGACTGCCCGCGAATCCGATCAATGGCACCTCGCCGTCGAGTTCGCCGCGTATCGTGCTGACAGCATCGAACACGAATCCAAGCTTGTCAGCAACATCGGGCATGGGCAGCTTTCGTATGTCACTCGCCGTACGCACAGGCCTCTCGAACTTCGGCCCCTCGCCCTCTTCAAAATACAGCCCAAGTCCCATTGCGTCGGGGATCATCAGAATGTCCGAGAACAAAATGGCGGCATCCAGCTTGAAGCGTCGCAGCGGCTGCAGCGTCACTTCGCAGGCCAACTCGGGATTGCGACACAAACTCATGAAGTCTCCCGCCTGTTTACGAAGCTCGCGATACTCGGGCAGGTATCGCCCCGCCTGGCGCATGATCCAGACCGGCGTACGCGACACGGGCTCGCGCAGCAGTGCGCGAATCAGCAAATCGTTCTTAAGCTCTGTCATGAGTCCTCAAATACTCCAGCGATAGATGCTTGCATGGCCTCGGCCGCGGCGCGCGGACTTTCAGCATCGCGAATTGGTCTCCCAACAACAATATGGTCTGCTCCGT
This sequence comes from Pseudomonadota bacterium, assembly GCA_022564475.1. Classification (GTDB taxonomy): domain Bacteria; phylum Pseudomonadota; class Gammaproteobacteria; order Steroidobacterales; family Woeseiaceae; genus UBA1847. The sequence continues at coordinate 283 of JADFLJ010000148.1, read as the reverse complement.
TTGCGAACGCGGTTTCGACCGTAACGACGCGCTTTTGATCCCCTGCCGGTTTGTTGTCGACTGGGCGAATGCCCGGCGACACGACAATAAGCTTGTTGTCGACAAATTCTCGTAGCTTAGGCACCTCGAGACCAGACGATATAACGCCGTCGCAACCGGACTCCAACGCTTGTTTCGCCCGGGACAGCACCAGGTCGCCAATATCACAGTCGAAACCCAGGTCATCGAGATCTCCGCGATCGAAGCGCATCCCGACCAGCCGCGCGACGACTCGCAAACCGAA
>JADFLJ010000147.1 GCA_022564475.1 Pseudomonadota bacterium | reverse complement strand
GTTTGAGCTCCATGGGCTGGTCCGCGAGGTCGGCCTGGATCTTGATCGTTCTCTTGTCTTTGAAGCTGTGCTTGTCGATCGATTTCAGCACACGATTGTGCAGTCGGCGAATAACTTTGAAGCGCGCCTTGACCTCATCCGGATCAGGCCCTGTGTCGATAACCTCTTCGTCGTCGTCCGACTTCGGCACCGGTGGTTTGATCTCGTCGGGCTCGTTGGGATCGATAAAGCCAACCAGCAAGTCCTGCATGCGCGTCTCACCGGCCAGTACCCTGTCCGCCACTTCAAGCAGCAGGATGATCGTCGGCGGAAAATGCGACATGTGGTATTTGACTTGCTTGAGGCCATCTTCGATGCGCTTGGCAATTTCGATCTCACCCTGACGCGTCAGCAGTTCAACGGTGCCCATCTCACGCATGTACATGCGCACGGGATCCGTTGTACGACCAAATTCGGCGTTGACGCTGGCGAGTGCAGCTTCCGCTTCCTCTGCGCCGTCGTCGTCAGTGGCCGTTGCGTCGGACAAGACCAATGACTCGGCGTCGGGTGCTTTTTCATACACCGTAATACCCATGTCATTAATCATGTTAACGATGTCTTCGATCTGTTCCGGATCGACGATGTCATTCGGCAGGTGGTCATTGACCTCTGTATAGGTCAGGTAGCCTTGCTCCTTGCCGCGGGCAATCAAATCTTTCAGTTGCTGAACTTGTTTGTTGCCGCCAATCACTGCACGCTTTTCGCTCAAGACGAAACGACCTCCGGTTAAAAAATGCAAACAGGCAACTTTACTCTCATAAATGAGAGCTAGCTACCTTTTCCTAGCTCAGTTGCCTGAGTTCGGCCCTTTCCTCATCGCTGAGGGTGTTAACTCGTTGTTTTTCAATCAAAAGATTAACTCGCTTGCGGCGTCCCGCCAGCGCCAGCTTATCCAGGCAATCGTGTAATTCTGCGGCCGGGTCAAATTCCTCGTCGTTGGGTAATTCGACAGCAGCCAGTTTGCCCAGGTGACGACCCTCGTCGTCGTGGCGCCAGCGCTCCAGTAGTCCGGCGGTCGTTATAGTGGGGTCTTCCTGCACGGTTTCAATCAGTCGCAGCAATAATTCGATGCCCGGTCGGCCGACATCCTCGAGTTTTTCCACGTCCAGTTTTGCGCCGGCCTCCGGGTGATTGAGCAGCAGCGTGATCGCGCGACGAACGATGGATGGTTTGCCGCTGAACGCAGCGATCCTGCGGCCCAGCGACGTTGTCGTGCCTCTTGTGGCCGGGCTCCTGCCGCCCGCGTTTCGCGGCCCCTGGCCAATCGATCGTTCGAGCTTCTCTGCGCTCAGGCCAACTCGGTCCGCCAGTGAACCCATCAACAGATCCCGGTAGACGCCCGCAGGAATTTTCTGCAGCAGCGGTTTTGCGAATTCCGCGAGACGCGCTTTGCCGTCCACTGTGTTGAGGTCGACCTGGGATGCCAGTTCGCCAATCAGGTAATCCGACAATGCCAGACCGTCATCCAGTACTTTGATGAACGCATCGGCGTCGAATTCGTTGACGTAGGAGTCCGGATCATGACCGTCCGGAAGGAACGCGAATTGGACCTGGCGGCCTTCTCGAATATGCGGCAGTGTGGTTTCAAGCGCCCGCCATGCGGCCTTCCTGCCCGCGCGGTCACCGTCGAAGCAGAACGTGACGTCGTCGCAGAGTCGGAACACGCGATTCAGATGTTCATCGGTCGTCGCGGTGCCCAGCGTCGCAACCGAAAAATCGATGCCATGCCGCGCCAGGGCAACGACGTCCATGTAACCCTCAACAACGACCAGTCGATCGATTTGCCTGAGTGCCTGCCGCGCCTCCCAAAGACCATAGAGTTCCCGGCCCTTGTGAAACAACAGAGTTTCAGGGGAGTTTAGATACTTGGGTTCGCCGTCGCCCATGATGCGACCGCCAAAGCCGATGCACCGGCCACGAGAATCTCGAATTGGAAACATCACGCGGTCGCGAAAACGGTCGTAGTGGCCGCCGTTGTCCTTGCGAATAATAAGGCCTGTCGCAAGCAGGCGCTCAATGGCCTCATCCGACGTGCCAAATTTGTCGAGCAATGCGCTCCAGCCGTCCGGCGCGAATCCGATGCCGTAGCGTTGCGCCGTGGCACCGTCGATGCCGCGATGCTTGAGGTAGTCCACAGCCGTCTGTGACTCGCGCAGGTCTTCCTGCCAGCGTTTTTCAACCTGAGTCATGAGCGAGAATAATTCGTCGTAGCGACGCGCGGGCTTGTCACTTTCGTTCCGCGGGACTTCGACGCCCATCGAACTCGCGAGGCTCTCGATAGCCTCGACAAACGTCATGTGGTCGAAATCCATGAGAAAACCAATCGCTGTGCCGTGCACGCCGCAGCCGAAGCAGTGATAGAAGCCCTTGTTGGGGCTGACGGTAAAAGATGGCGTCTTCTCATCGTGGAACGGGCAGCAGGCCTTGAATTCGCGGCCAGCTTTCTTGAGCTGAATGCGACGCCCAATCACCTCTACCACATCAGCGCGTGCGACGAGGTCATCAATGAAATCCTGAGGAATTAGTCCGGCCATGTAATGTTAAACGCCAGCTCCGTGCGTGCGGGTCTCTGCTCTATTATTATTCTGACCGGTCAGTCGAACGCCGGTTTCGTTTAGCATAGCGATTTTTTCAGGAAGCGCCAGACAGGCAATTTTCAGGCCAGGCGCGCCTTTACCATGGCACCCACGATGCCCATATCGGCCTTGCCGGCGGCCTTTGATTTTATCGCCCCCATGACTTTGCCCATGTCGCGAATATTGTCTGCGCCCGTGGCCGCAATGGCCTCGTCAATCAAGGCTGCGATTTCGTCGTCGCTGAGTTGTTCAGGCAGGTATGCCTGAATAATTTTCAGCTCAGCTTCTTCTATGGCGGCGAGGTCTTCTCGTCCGCCTTTCACAAATTGCTCGATGGAGTCACGCCGTTGCTTGACGGCTTTCTCGATGACCGTAAGCACTGCCGCGTCATCCAGTTCCTCGCGGCTGTCGATTTCCTTGCGCTGGATATCTGCCAGAATGAGGCGCACCGTTTTCAGGCGGTCCTTGTCACCGGCCTTCATGGCGGTTTTCATATCCTCGGTAATTTTGGCTTTTAGAGACATGGCCTGATGCAGAGTGGGCTGGTGAAGAACAGACGAATGGAGATCGGGCATGCGCTGGGTACCCGGCCAAGACAGGGCAGGGAGTGCCATGCCTGGTACAGGCGTCTAGTACATGCGTTTGCGCTTGGCTTCCTCGCGCGAAATACGTTTCAGGTGGCGCTTTACGGCGGCTGCCTTCTTGCGCTTGCGTTCCTGTGTGGGCTTCTCGTAATATTCGCGACGACGCAGCTCGGTCAAAATGCCGGCTTTCTCACAGGCGCGCTTGAAGCGGCGCAGAGCCGCATCGAAATATTCGTTCTCTTTAATACGTACACTTGGCATTGAAATCAGGCCTTCCTTTGAGGCTGGACACAAATAATCCCAGCACGTGTCTGGGACTGAGAGCCGGCCATTCTAACGGCGCATTTCAGGCAATGCAAACGGCCCCGCACGTTATCTGCTGTACTATGCGCGCCTATGAACGTATTGGGTATCGAAACCAGTTGTGACGAGACCGGGGTGGCTGTCTACAGCACTGAGAAAGGCCTGCTTGCGCATGACCTGCACAGTCAGATCGACCTGCACGCGGTCTATGGCGGCGTGGTTCCGGAGATCGCCTCGCGCGACCATTTGCGCCGCCTGCTGCCTCTTATTCGTAAAATACTGAGCGACGCGGGGATCGAGCGGCCGGATGCGATCGCTCACACGGCCGGGCCCGGGCTGGTCGGAGCGCTCATGGTGGGCGGCGGCATGGCGGCGGGTCTGGGTCTGGCGTGGAACTGCCCCGTGGTCGCTGTGCATCACATGGAAGGGCATTTGCTGGCCCCGATGCTGGAGGAAAACGCCCCGGATTACCCGTTTCTCGCGCTGCTGGTGTCAGGCGGACACACGATGCTGATCGCCGTTCGTGGCATCGGCGAATACAACATTCTTGGTACGACGCTGGATGATGCGGCCGGCGAGGCCTTTGACAAGGTCGCCAAACTGCTGGGCCTTGGCTATCCGGGCGGACCGGAGCTCGCCAGAATGGCGGAGCAGGGCGACGAACGTGCATTCGACTTTCCGCGGCCCATGCTCAAGCGTCCGGGCTTCGACTTTAGCTTTTCGGGCCTCAAGACTGCCGTCATGCTCGCGGTTCGCAAGGTCGAGGAGCAGGGTGATCTCGACAGCCGCCGAGCTGATCTCGCCGCTTCGTTTCAGCGTGCGGCTGTGGACACGCTCGTCGGTCGCGCTCTGCAGGCGGCCGACAGCGAAAATTTGCAGCGCATCGTCGTGGCGGGCGGTGTTGGCGCGAATCGTTTGCTGCGCAGTGAAATAGCCGACCGATTCAGTGGAGACGTGTACTATCCGCGGCTCGAGTTTTGCACGGACAATGGCGCGATGATTGCGTTGGCCGGTGCTCTTCGGCTTGCAGACGCAGCTAATGCCGATGAGATACGCGCCCAGGCGCGATGGTCACTCGAATTATTGTCTTCGCCCGGTACATCAATTCAGGAAACAGCGACGCGCTAATGGACATCATTTTCTTAAGCGAGATGAAGATCGACACGGTCATCGGTATTTGGGACTGGGAACGGAAAATCCGCCAGACCGTTGTTATCGATCTCGAGATGGCTGCCGATATTCGCAAGGCCGCGGCGAGCGACAGCGTGGACGACACATTGAATTACAAGCTCGTCGCAAAACGCGTGCAGGAATTTGTCGGCGATTCCGAGTTTCAATTGGTTGAGACGCTGGCGGAAAAGATTGCGGCAATCATCAATGACGAGTTTGCCGTCCCATGGGTTCGCGTCAGAGTGAATAAACCGGGGGCAATTCGCGGTGCGCGTGATGTTGGCGTCATGATCGAGCGCGGCGAGCGACCGGATTCGGCAGGCTGAAGATGGTTCCTGTCTACCTCGGCCTCGGTAGCAATATCGATCCCGAAGAAAATCTGCGTCTCGGTATCCGCGAGCTGCGCCGAATATTCGGTGAGATCGAACTGTCCGCGATCTACTCGAACGCCGCGATCGGATTCGACGGCGCGGATTTCCTCAACATGGTTGTCCGGCTGCAGTCCGCAGACTCGCCGCGGGCGATCCAGAGCCAGGCGGAGTCGATTCATGTCCTGGCAGGGCGGGACAGAAATTCCGACAAATTTTCATCCAGACCGCTGGATATCGACCTCCTGTTGTACGGAGACAGGCTTATTGACGAACCGGGCCTGAAGCTGCCGCGCTGCGACGTGCTGGACTTCAGCTTCGTCCTGCGCCCACTGGTTGAGCTGGACCCGGATCTGCTGCATCCGGGAACCGGCAAAACCATGGCCGAACATTGGCAGGCATTTGATGCGGGACTTCATCCGCTGAGGCCAGTCGACCTTATTCTGTAAAACGGGGGCGTAAAACAGGTCTTTTCACGGTCTATAATCGGACTCGTGCCACGTTTACCCGGCTGGCATTTGGCTATTATCGAGCCAACTCAGGAGTTCCGAATGCGCAAGTTTTTGTTGATGATCGCCGTGGCTTTGCTCACGGCTTGCAGTGGCAGCAGCGGTGATGAGGGGGCGCAGAACCAGATCGCCGAATGTTCCAATACGGGGCAGAAGCAGTTTGTACTTGACGTGATGCGGGACTGGTATTTGTGGAACGATTTGTTGCCTGCGGATGTGGAC
>JADFLJ010000146.1 GCA_022564475.1 Pseudomonadota bacterium | reverse complement strand
CGCCGCCGCCAAAGCAACCACCGAGGATGCACGTCAATTGCGCTCCCTGGCCGAAGCGCAGTCCAAAGAGGCCGTGGAGCGTTCGCCGGGTTATCTCGAACGAATTGCCGACCTCAACAGCCAGTTTCATCGCCGCTTGCAGCAAGTGGCCGCCAGCTCTCGCTTGCAGGCGACACTGGCCACAATCTCAAGTGCGCCGTTGGTCCTGCAGACTTTTCGCGACTACGACGGTGACGACCTGAGCCGCAGCGCCCATCACCATCTGGAAATAGTCGAAGCGATCGAAGCCGGCGACAGCAACTGGGCCGAGTCGGTGATGCATTCGCATGTCATGGCGGCACGCCGAACGTTCCGCAGCAAACATCGACGTGACCCTTAAGCTGTACACGCTCTTTGTATACAATCATAAGCGTATTCAATTGACTCACTGACCAGCACAGGTATATATTTGCTGAATTGTATACAAAGACGCAGTTCAGCCACGGACCCGCTGAAATGCCAAATCGGGGGATGGAACAATGAAACATTACATTTGGTCAGGGATCGGCATGGCATTGCTGACGCTCGCTGCGACGGCAATGTTGTCACCGCGGGTTGCAGAGGCGCAGGAATCTCAGGCAAGCGGTCAGTTCGCGCTTGAGGAAATTATTGTCACGGCCCGCCGCCGGTCTGAAAGTCTGCAAGATGTTCCTGGTACCGTAACGGTATTGACCTCACGTGTGATCGAACAAGCGGGCATTCGGCGGGCAGAAGGATTCATCGCCCTGACACCGGGCGTCACCATGGTCAATGCGGCCGAAGTCGGCGATACGCAGGTCAATATCCGCGGTATTAATGGTGCACGCGATGCAGAGACCAATTTCGCCTATGTGCTCGACGGCATTCTCTACACGAATCCGGCAGCGCTTAATCGTGAATATACGAATCTGAAACAGGTCGAAATATTCAAAGGACCGCAGGGTGCAATCTACGGCCGCAGCGCCGCGGCCGGCGCAATCATCGTCACCACGGAAAAACCCGGCAATGAATCCAAAGTCGAAGGCCGCCTGAGTTTTGCCGAAGACAGTACTTACGCCGGTTTCCTGTCCTACTCCGGGCCATTAGTTGAAGACAAGACGTATTTTTCACTGTCAGCGGACTACAGAAATTCCGATGGCTTTTATCGCAACAGTTTTCAGGGCGGCGCGGCCATTGTAGATGCCTTCGAGAGCTACAACGTGAACGCCCGCCTGGTATGGGATGTCAGTGACGCGCTCAGCATTGACACTAAACTCCGCGTCGGAGCAGTCGACGCATCGTCTATTACATTCAACTCAACGTTTAACCTGCCTGTTTTCGCCGCAGCCTTGTCGAATCCACCCGCCAATCAGGACGTGAACGATTTCGATTTTCTGTTCCAGGCCAATGTCATTTCCGACAACGATCAGGACGTGGTTGAATTCTCCTCCCGGTTTGACTACGACATGGCCGGGGGCACGACACTGACCGGCTGGGTGCTCTACAGCAACAACGAAAATGATCTCATGTCCGATGGCACATCGGCGGCATTTGGCTTCTACAACAACGATCCGGTTTGTCAGCAGACAGTCACTGACTTGAATGCGGCTGGACTTGCGCTGTTAGCGCCGCAGTTCCTCGGTACTACACCAGTCGGCGTTATTTTCGATCCCAATGGTTCGTTCCTCGGAGCCTACACACCGACCACTTGCGACGGTATTCAGGAGCAGCTCCGCAACCAGGAAGACATCAGTCTCGAGCTTCGCTTTACATCCGACGACGATCAGAGACTACGCTGGATGGCTGGTGTTTATTTCCTGGACATCGACCGCGAGGTGGGTGTCTCGCTAAATGCCGATAGTGGTGCTACTCCGATCCGCGGGCTGCTGCAGGTCGGTGGTCCGAACAGCACCGCATCTTTGACACACGATCAGTTTGACACCACGGTCTTGTCAGTTTTCGGATCGATCGACTATGACCTAACCGACAGCACGGAAATATCATTCGCGCTGCGCTATGACAATGAGGAGCGGGACGTCTCCAGCCTGGTACCGCCCAACATTATCCAGGGCGTCATTGACCTGAACTTCAATGGGCTCCCCGACGATCCGTTGAACCCGGGCCTCAGCGATCTCATCAATCCGAGTGGCGTAATTCCCGACAAGAGCGCGTCCTTTTCTGAAGTGCAACCCAAGGTATCGCTCCGTTGGGACGCCACGGACAATTTCACGTTGTTCGGCAGTTATGGTGTCGGCTTCAAGGCCGGCGGTTTCAATAATTCCGGTAGCGCAGCAACGGTTGACACTTATATCAATTTCTTCATCACCGATGGTGTAGGCACCGACTTCGCCGCCCTTCTCGGTGTGCCGTTGCCCATCATCGCCGATGATTACCGTAAAGAAACGTCCGACGCATTCGAACTGGGTTTCAAGTCAACATTTATGGACGGTCGATTCCTGTTAAACGGCGCTTATTACAATACGCAAGTCGATGACATGCAGTTTTTCGAGTTTTTCGTCGGACCTTTTGGTCTGTTGCGCGTGGTATCCAATATGGACGAGGTTGATATATCGGGCGTCGAACTCGATGCCACCTGGCATGCCACGGAGAATCTGAGATTTTATGCCGGTGCAAATTTCACCGATAGTGAGATAAAGGTGAACAGTTCGCGCCCCGACACAGTTGGCAACGACGCTCCCTATACGCCTGAGTACACCGTCAATGTCGGCGGGGACATCAATTTTCCGTTGTCCAACGGCATGAATATGTTCGCCCGGGTCGATGCCCAATGGGTCGGCGAGACCTGGTTTCACACGGTGCAAGAGGGCCAGCGTCCGACGATCTTCATGCCACTGTTTGAGCTGGGCTTTGGCGCGGGAGCCGGCGCACTGGGGACCGCCGAGTTCTCCAACGCCCGGCGTGATGAGTACGCTACGGTTAATCTCCGTATCGGCCTCGCGGGAGAAAAGTGGACGGTCACCGCGTTCGTTTTCAACCTGACCGACGAGAAATACATCGAAGAAGCGATTCCTGCGCCGGAGTTTGGTGGCGTATTTAACCATCCAGGTCCGCAACGGCGTGCCGGATTGGAGATCTCTTTCAAATTCTGATCGAAGCGCGTTGCCGAGCCAAGGGCCGTCGTTGACTGTGCTTTTTTGATGCAGCAGCTGCGAATGTTCAGCGAGCTGGCTGTGGCTCGTCAGTAGCAGATCGCCGTCGTTGATCCCTGCAACGATAATTCCGGGTATGGGCATTGCGCATCCGCGGCATCCTTGATCATGTCGATCAACACCAATTTGGCAAGATTGAGCGCTGCTTTGCCGCGTTCGCCGGCAAGAACTGCCAAATCCACGGAAGATTCCCGCAGCCCATAGGCAGTGACCACAAGTTTATCCCCACGATAATAGTAGGCACCTCGATACCTCTGGTCTTCCAGGTGCACGGTGACTATTCCATCTGGCAATCTGATCATTGGGGAGCAACTGTGTAAGCCAGTCTGTATTTTGCCGAAAATCTGCCGGGAGTTCTACCGTCGCCCAATGCCGACAGCCAACACCTGTGCGCACGGTCAGTTTTTTGATGCCACAGGTCCGCAGTGCTCATTATGTTAAATGACTACGGCCCAGGCCAGCCCTGCGCCTGCATGCCATGGCTGCCGAGAATTTCCAGCTCATTCGCGAGTACCCTGGCCATGGGAATTTTGACCTGGCCGTTGTCATTCACGAGTAGGCCGACTTGAATGTGGCGGCCGCGCTTTCGTAAGCAGTCGATTGAATTGAAGCTGACCTCGGCACTGCCGATCGCGTCCATGGAAACGTGAGCGCCACCACCGGACAGGTCGCGTATTGTCTCGGCAACATTGACCACGGATTTTGCATTGACACTGGCGACTGCGCCCAAAGATCGGGCCAACGTCAATTGATCATCCTCGATATCGACAGCAATGACGTTCGCACCGAGCGCATGGGCGATCATGACCGCGGACAAGCCCACGCCACCACAACCGTGCACGGCGACCCATTGATCGGCCGCTACCCTGCCCTGATCCACGATGGCTCTAAACGATGTCGCGAAACGGCAACCCAAACTGGCGGCCGTCGAATACTCCATCTCGTCGGGCAAGCGGACGAGATTGACGTCGGCATAATGAATCGACACATACTCTGCAAACGATCCCCAGTGCGTAAACCCGGGTTGAAACTGGTGATCGCAGACTTGCTGGTTCCCCGAATCGCATTGCGGACAGGCGCCACAGCCGCCAACGAACGGAACCGTGACCCGGTCGCCGACCGTCCAGTTCGCGACGCCCTCGCCGACTGTCTCAATGACACCGGCCAGTTCATGACCGGGTACATGCGGTAGTTCGATGTCGGGATCGTGGCCCTGCCAGCCGTGCCAGTCACTGCGACACACTCCGCTGGCCATGACTTTCACAACCACGCCACCCTTGACGGGTAGTGGATCTTCTATTTGCTCTATCTCGGGCCGCACACCAAAGGCTCTGTAGAGAACGGCTTTCACTGATTCAGTCTCATATTCAAGTCAATGACAAACGCTTGCGCATCACCCTCACACCAACAATAAGGTCACCATCATTATCCAGGACTAGTAGTTTTTCCAAAGCGGCGTTTTGCGAACGAGATGCGTGGATACTTTCCTGCCTTGGCTGCCATCTTCACCAAATAATCGATCGAAAACCCACTCACCTTGCCACCAACGATCTTACTGATCTTAGGCTGCGGTACATCGAAAAACTCTGCTGCTTTGGTCTGAGTCAGTTTATTCTGCCGAATATATTTTTTTGATCTCGATCGCCAGGTCTACTCGCATTGCCAATCCTATGGACTCTTCCTCCGAAAATCCAAGATCTCTGAAAACATTTCCTTTTGTGACTTTTGTCTTCTATTGCAAATGATCCAGCTCTCACCTTCGGTCAAACGCCCTGACTCTGCGCCTCGCCGTATCAATGTCCACTTTTGGCGTAACCCTGCTTTTCTTCACAAAGCAGTGCAGCACGAGAATCTTATTTCCTACATTCACCACATATATCGTTCGATATTGATTATTCCGATCGCGTGCCCGCAACTCTCGGACTCCAGAGCCTACGGTCTTCAACGATTTTGAATTCAAAGGCGATTCGCCAAGTTGGAGTCGTCGTAGATCACTGCCGAGAAGAATTCGAACGGATCTCGGAAACGCCCTCAATACCGATAACGCGTCACCCAGCCAAATAACATCCTTTTCATCCTTGGCTGTTTCCACGATTATACCTAATAAGGTCTAACTTTCAATCAAAACAGGACCCTATTCTGAATCGCGAATAACTGATATCAATGAATTTCAGCTGTGTCGGCAGATTGACGTGTTTACCCAATGGCCACCGATCACTCGCCACTAGAGAAAATGCTTCTCCAGAAACTCCGACCTGAAGTTCTGTGGCGGCGTCATGCGGTCCGGACGGCCCTCGGGCGTAAAGTCCATCAGGTTCCAGTAGGGCCAGACCGTATCGACGTGATTGCCCTGTAGCTCGGTACCCCAGAAGTGAAAAATCCCGTCATCGGTTTTGCGAAACACATGCAGGACAGGCCACTGCATGTCGTCGTTTTCGCCCTGGCAGTTGTAGTCCGCCTGGTAGGTGGTGCCAGCGCCTGACACCAGGTCGATCTGTGTCCATTCCCGGGTATTGGCCCACTCGTTGATCTGCTTCGCGGAGGCCTTGGCGATGCCACAAAAAGCAGCATCTGCTTCGACCTGGTACGCGCTTCGGTCGAAGCCGTCCATCAG
>JADFLJ010000019.1 GCA_022564475.1 Pseudomonadota bacterium | reverse complement strand
TGAAATCGTTGCGGGTTCGTTTGATTCGCCCGGTCAGGTAGAGCGCCAGTGCGTCCAGCCGTGCCTCTTCGGCCGCCGTGCGCGGTTTCTTTGGCTTGAACGGTGGCAGCGGATCATCGAAAGCTTGGAGCTTCACGCCCCCGGCTGGCACACCACGCTTTGGCGGATTGGGCGCTTCGACCGGATCGGCCGATGACTGTGCAATCAGAAAATCGTATGTCTGCGCTCTACTCATCCAATCAACTCCCAGTGTCATGTCAACCTTATAGCGTTAGATCAGTGCTTACCAGAATGCTCAGCACAAGGCGCATTCGCGCAGGAATAGTGGTTCTATGCCAAGTGGATGTCACGCAGTGATGGGCATTCTGGTGAGCACCCGCAGGGCGAGCACACAAGCCGTCATCTGCTGCGTTAACTCTTCTTGGCGTAGAACCACTAGGCCTTCGAAGCGCTGCCTTGCAGCTTACAGCTTGTGTGCTCGCTGATGCTATAGCCGATTCGGCTTTCGTTCTGGCAAACGATCCCTTGGCTTCTTGGAAACTCGATGACAGGCAAAGACATGAAGCCACGACACATAGATTTCGTAGTAATCAGGAAATCCCGCTGAAGTTCCACCTCGGGTTCAGGCTTCGGTTCCGGTTTCGAGGCCTTAATGTACACGTGGTGGTCGTCTATGATGGTCCATTCATCCACGCCTGGAATCGCGTAGCAATCACCACGGCCGATCTCGGTCGCAATGACCTCGTAGTCGTAAACAAAATTGGTTCGTGTAGTGGGTATCCCACACGCAGAAATGAACGTCCCCAGTGCAAGCAAGATCCCGATTTGTTTTGGCAACATGCGTCAATCTCCTTGATGGAATTGTCATCAATATTAGTCTGGCGATTGGCAAATAGCATTTGGAATCGCAGCCGAAGCAGACACTAATATCGGAGAGATGAATGCCGCGCAGTCTGTGAACGAGTTAAGAGTGGGAGGCAGTTCTCATTTCCACATCAAGATCAGTGGCTTAGCCAAAATGTGTGATTCAAATCTGGATTTCTCACGCATGACTGGCGCAGAATGTGGTCTTCAGTTACCAAATCGGGCGAATCGCACTATGTGGCTGCCATCACCCATTTACGAAAGAGTTCCGCAATTCTGGCTTCTATTGGGGCTATTATTTTTCGCCTTTGGTCTCTATCTTGGCTTCGAATTTAACCTGATCTTCGTCTATCTGGGCATAGGTCTTTTGTGCATTGGGCGTTCCGCCTGGATTTTCCAGGCTCGACACAGACACCGTTTGCAGAAAGACTCCGATAGCGCCGAAGAACATAGCGACCAAACGCCAATCTACTAGTGGTCCAACAAGCCTGGACCACTAGCAGCCTGTTGAAAAAGCCCTATATTGGAGCTAATTCGGGCCGGAAGCAGAATTTCCGCAACCGGATTTTATTTGGACGACGGGTGAAAAATGCAAATGAATCTTCTTGGTGTCGAGAAACGCTTCACCGCCGTTGCTCTAATGCGCGGTTCTGCGTGTAATCTTCTTTTCTTGTCGCGATTTTAGGCCATTAAGGTCTTCATTCTCGTAATGTTGTACGCGGTGGCCGTTAGCCGAAACAGCCAGTCGACGTTTTCTCGTCCTCGATGTCGAAGTTTTCCGAGTAGCCCATAGGTCTTCATCCAGCCAAACGGCTCTTCAACACGCTTGCGTTTTGTCTGGCTGATCTTGTAGCCGGCGTGACCGGCGGTTCGCTGATCTATCCGGCTGTACTTTCGCATTGCGACGTGCGGTGTAAATCCCAACTCCCGGCAGGGGCCGACAAAGTTGCTGACGTCGTAACCCTTGTCCGCACCCACCGTCTGTCCCGGTCGCACCGATTGTTCGGCCAACAGCTCAATGGCTGCCGTCCATTCTTCGCGTGTATTGGCCTCGGTCAATGTCGCACCCACAATCAGGCCATTGCGGTTCTCGGTGAGAATATGCCCCATATAACGCAGCTTTGATTCCTTGCCCGGTCCCTTGCGACACAGCCTGGCATCCGGATCGCTTGTCGATGCGTGCGTGTCGTTGCTGCGTTTCTGGCCGTGAAAGTTCTCGCCGCCGTCGTCATCGCCCGAACCGTCTTTAGGCTTGAACGACTTCATTGACGCACACGCCTCGATCAATGTTCCATCGACCGTGAAGTGGTCCCGTGACAGCAATTTCTTCGCATAGGCCTGTTTCTTTATGGCCTCGAACAACAACTCATCGATACCGTAGCTCAACAGCCGATCACGGTTCTTGGAAAACACCGAGTGGTTCCACACCTTGTCGTCCATACCCAATCCGACGAACCAGCGAAACAGCAGATCGTAGTCAATACGCTCTACCAGCAGACGTTCCGAACGAATCGTAAACAGAATCTGCAGCAACAGGCCGCGCAGCAGTTGTTCCGGTGGTATCGATGGGCGGCCACGATCCGAATACATCTCGGCAAACGTCGGTTCCAGTTCCCTCAAGGCCTCATCGACAATGCGACGGATCGTGCGTATTGGGTGTTGCTGCGGAATCCGCGATTCAAGGTCAACGTAACTGAACATCTCCGGTTGTCTGTCCAACTCACCACGCATCAAAGAAACCCTCATCAAATCGATGCGCTATTATCGCAGATCAGGACTTTTTCAACAGGCTGCTAGGTCTCTACAATAATTTCCGGGTAATTCGGCTGCCAACGGTAGTCCGCGATTCGCCGACTCAACTCGGATTCATCGCAGTCCTTGGCAACGCCATCTTCAATCGCCTGTCGCGCGACGGCGAACGCGACGACGCCACACACATCCCACAGCCGAGACACTTCCGGCATCAGGCAACGCTCGGCGATCTCGTCGCCTGTCAGTGCAGCCGCTAACGCTGTCGACGCCGCATTGATCATACCGTCGGTAATCCGGGAGGCGCCGGCGGCGATGGTTCCAAGCCCTATTCCGGGGAACACGAAAACATTATTTGCCTGGCTGATCCGCCGTGGCGAGCCATTTACGGTGACGGGCTCAAACGGGCTGCCTGTTGCGACCAAGGCCCTGCCATCGCTCCAGCGCAAAATATCCTCGGGCAATGCTTCCGAAATAGACGTTGGATTCGACATCGGCAAAATGACCGGTGCGTCGCTATTTGCAAGCATTGCGGCGACGACGGATTCGGTAAACGCACCGCCCTGCCCCGAAGCGCCGACCAATACATTGCTTCCGCAGGCCGCTACAACCTCCTGCAAATTCTTCATAGCACCCTCATCGAGTGCCAGCTCCGCAGCCATTTCAGGTGACCAGGCCAACTCCTGCTTGTACGTATCCAGTCCCTTACGATCAGACACAAGCACGCCGCGACTGTCCATCACAAGAATTGCTCTCGCCAATTCTGAGCCAGACAGACCGGATCGCTGCAACTGGACTCGCAATTGTCGAGCAATACCGAGTCCTGCAGCGCCAGCGCCATAAATAAGAATCTTGCTCGCGCTGAAGTCACTGCCGCTAATTCTGCAAGCCGCCTGAACGCAGGCAGACGCTACAGCCCCCGTCCCTTGAATGTCGTCATTAAAAGACGGAACGGAGTTGTAAAATCGATCGAGAATCATCAGCGCGTTGTCTTTACGAAAGTCCTCCCACTGAATCAGGACATCGGGGAACACGGCTTTCGCTGCGGCGACAAACTCATCAACGATTGCAATATACTCATCACCGCGTATTCGCTTGTTGCGCCAGCCGAGGTAAAACGGATCATCCAGCAAGCTTTGGTTATCGGTGCCAACATCGAGGCTGATGGGCAGTGTCCTCGCCGGGTGAATGCCCGCACCCGCGCAATACAGCGCCAGCTTACCTACACTGATCGCCATGCCCCCGGCGCCCTGATCACCAATACCAAGGATTGCTTCGTTATCGGTGACAACCATTAATTTCACGCCGCTATACGGCGCTGACGACCGCAGCACATCTTCAATTCGACCCGCGTAATCAGGCGTAATGAATATGCCACGGCCGCGGCGAAACACCTTCGAGTAATACTGCGACGCCTTGCCCACTGTCGGCGTGTAGATAATGGGCATGATTTCCTCGAGGTGTCGGGAAATCAGTCTGTAGAAGAGAACCTCGTTACGATCCTGCAACATTGCGAGGCTGATGTTGCGGCCGACATCGTCAGGGTTGAAGAAAATTGACTTGTAGATACGATCCACTTGCGTGTCGATATCATTGCACTGCGCCGGCAACAAGCCTTCAATGCCAAATGCCCGTCGTTCCTCCAGTGTGAACGCTGTGCCTTTGTTATACAGAGGAAACCGCAGCAGCTCCGGGCCACTCTTGTTTACACGCAATCGGTCTCCGGTTGCTGTTCGTTCAAGCTTGAAGGCTTCCACTTGCTGTTTGTTCCGGGTGTCTCATTCAGGCGCCGAGTGTACTGGATTTTGCTGTCTTGCAACGCGGAACGCATGAGTGCCCTTATTGCCACACATTTCCCGAAAGAGACACGCACTTCAAGACCCGTCGGTGGCTCGGCAAAAAGGTCGCGGCAATGTCAGCTTAGGCCGGCATTTCTCAGCGGCAATTCACGAACACGGTTTCCCGATGCTGCGAAATAGGCGTTAACGATTGCGGGTGCAACCGGCGGTACTCCGGGCTCGCCCACGCCACCCGGAGGCGCATCGACATCCATGATGTGAACATTGATTTCGGTCGGTGCCTCGTTCATGCGAATAACCGGGTAGGTATCGAAATTACCCTGCACAACAGCGCCGTTCTTCGCGGTGATCTCGCCGTACATTGTCAGGCTCATGCCAAATATTCCTGCACCTTCCATTTGTGCCGTCACGCGATCAGGGTTGATGACCCGACCGGCGTCGATTGCCGTCCAAAGCTCATGCACGCGCAGCTTTCCGGAATCATCCACGCTGACTTCAGCGACCGTGCCAACCGTCGTCAGGAAGGATCGGTGCACAGCGATCCCAAGCCCGTGACCTGCCGCAAGCTCACGCCCCCAACCCGCCATGTCGGCCACTTTTTCGAGCACGGCTGCAATGCGGCCCGTATCGATCGGATGTGTATCCAGGCTCTGGCCGTAGTTGCCATATTGCGCGCCATCAACGGCAGGGTCGATCTTACGTGCCGGCCCCAGCAGGGCCAGGAGATAGTCTTTCGGATCTTCACCGGCGAGATGTGCCAGTTCATCAACAAAGCTGCCGACGGCGAATGCATGGTAAACATTGCACACAGATCGCAGCCAGCCGATGCGTATGTAGGCTTTTGCATCGCCCGTTTCAAGGCGCATATTCGGTATTGCATAGGGGTTATCAACAAGACCGAGCCCCAGTTCGAAGCCGCCGGGTCCGGTTGAGTCCGGGCTGAATGTCGAGCCGATCGATGGAAACGCGCTGCGGTGCAGCCAGCTCGTCACAGTCCCATTTTCGTCCATCCCGGCCTTCAGATGCTGTGCACTCACCGAGTGATAGTAGCCGTGTCGAATATCGTCTTCGCGCGTCCAGGTTACGTGCACCGGGCGACCCGTCGCACGAGCCAGCCACGCTGCTTCGGCAGCGAAGTCGCCCTTCGACTTGCGGCCGAAACCGCCGCCCAACAGCGTTACGTATGCATGCACCTGCTCTTTTTCGATACCCAGGACGCCGGCAACGGTTTCCTGAACAGACTGTGGATTTTGCGTGCACGACCAGACATCGCAACTGCCGTCCTCGTTCATCTGTGCCGTTGCTGCGGGCGGCTCCATGGGTGCCTGCGCCAGATGGGGTGCATAGTATTCTGCGGAATGGGTACTCTCCGCCGCAACAAAGCCCGCCTCGGCATCACCGCGGTTCAGAACAGAAGTCCCTTCTTTACAACAACTTGCCATCAACTCTTCACGGTACTTCTCAGAGTCGTACTGGGCGTTCGGGCCCAGATCCCACTCGATTTCGAGTGCGGCCCGCCCTTGCTGGGCCGACCAGGTATTGCTCGCCAGCACCGCGACACCGCCCAGCGGGTTAAAAAACGGGGGTGAGGTCGGTTCGGGCATGGAAATAACGTCAATGACGCCCGTGACAGCCCTGGCTGCCGTGCTGTCCAGCGATTTCACGCTGCCGCCGTACACCGGACAACGCTCGATGGACGCGTACAGCATGTTGGGCAAGGTCGTATCGATGCCGTAATTCGCCTGGCCCGTACTCATTGCGAGGCCGTCGATATTGTCCATGGACTTGCCGATGTATTTGTAATCGTCCGGCGACTTGAATACCGGGTCCTCCGGCACCTCGATGTCTGCGGCATGCGCCACCAGTTCGCCGTAACCCAGGCTCCTGCCACTCGACTCGTGATGAATCGCATGATCTCGCGCTACGCACTCGTCCACCGACACCTGCCATACGCCCGCCGCTGCAGTGATGAGCATTTCCCGCGCCGATGCACCTGCTTTGCGCAGCATGTCGAACTGTCTGCGTATGCTCGTCGAGCCATCGGTGTTTTGGCTGCCGTATTTCTCGTCGCCTAACGCCTGAATCAGCTTCACCTTGTCCCAGTCGGCTTCGAGTTCGTCTGCGATAACTTGTGGCAGGCAGGTTCGAATGCCCTGCCCCATCTCTGATCGATGACAATAAATCTCGACGATGCCGTCGTCTCGAATATTGACGTAGACATTCGCGGCGATACTGCTGCCGTCACTGGTCTGCATCGGTGTCGTTGTTTCCGCAGCCGGCTGGCAAGCCGTCGTCACACTCAGCGCCAGAACGATGCCGCCGCCCGCCTGGCCCGTGCGCTTTAGAAATTCGCGGCGGCTGATTCGATCAATAGAGCTCATGACTGACCCTCCGCTGCAAGATGGATCGCTTTTCGAATTCGTGTGTAGGTGCCGCAGCGACAAATATTGCCGCTCATCGCGGTATCGATGTCAGCGTCAGTGGGGTTCGGATTACGTTCAAGCAACGCGACAGCGGTCATGATTTGCCCCGACTGGCAATAGCCACATTGCGGAACATTGAGCTGCCGCCAGGCTTCTTGCACGGGATGACTGCCGTCTTCGGACAGACCTTCAATCGTTGTAATCTGCTTACCGACAGCCGCCGATACCGGATACGAACAAGACCGGACAGGCTGCCCGTCGATGTGTACCGTGCAAGCGCCACACAAGGCCTTGCCGCAACCGAATTTCGTCCCTGTGAGACCGGCAAGGTCCCGAATCGCCCACAGTAATGGCATTTGCGGATCCACGTCCAGCGAATGAGCGCTACCGTTGATATTGATTTCGATTGCCATCACAGCCCCCTGTTACAGCGTGTTTTTCCGGTGTCCGACGATACTACCACCGGTAGTGTAACCTGCAGGCCAGTTCACGGCGTCCCGATGCAGTCAATCGGAAAGAGTGATTGCCTTAGCCGCGGTCGTAGGGGTTGTGGTTATTTGTCTCAGGTTCGACCTTGGGTTCTTCGAGCGACAAGCCCGTCAATTCGCCTGGCTCGTCCAGAAGTTTCGAGCAACGCTTCTGAATGTCCGCAAGCCGTAGCGACACATTTGACTGTGAGAGCGGTACGTCGTCGAAATCCTTTTCCATGTTCTTGTCCATCGTGCGCTGCCTCTGGGCAGAGAGCGGTCCTGTGTCGCAGTATAGAGACAGTACAGGCGCAAAAGTGTGAACTGGGTCACATGAAAATCGCGGAAAACCCGCTATTCGCTTACCTTATGTCTGATTGGATCCGTTCTAGTCACCTTTCTCCGTCTCGACCGATTGGCTAAGCACTGACATCAATATCGCAATGCCCTCGATGAAATTTCCGAGTCGCAGATTTTCGTTTGGGCTGTGCTGATTGTTGTCGATGTTGACGGTTGGAACCGTGGCCGCGGGCACACCGAGTGCGTCGATAATGGGCGCGATCGGAATCGAACCACCCATTGAGCGAATGAGAATGGGTTCCTCACCGTATAGATGCTGCATGCCCGCGCGCGCCATCAGACCGGCGGCGGCGTCGAAATCGGATCGAAATGCCTTGTAACTGATGTTGTAGGTGAAGGACACAATTCTGGGATGCTCGTTGCGCTCAGCCAGTATCGGCGCCCTGTCCAAGACCAAATACCCCTGCTCGGCAACATGCGACCGGAGCAAGCCGATTAGCCGTTCGGGATCGGACTCCACGACCAGGCGAATATCGATCTCGGCGGTTGCGGTAGGCGGGATAATCGTGCGCGAGGCCTCGCCTACCCAGCCCGCGGACAAACCGCGAATATTAAGTGACGGATATTGCAGCGCCTCCTGCAATGTGGCACCGACCTTGTCGGCTTCGGCGACGCCCATCGATGCCAGTATCGCGGCCTCATCGTCCGGAACATTAGCAAGAATCTTAAGGGTCTCGTCGCTTAATTCAATTCCGTCATAAAAGCCTGCGATCTGCACGAGCCCGTCGGCGGACTTCATCGATCCAAGAATACGCGCGAGGTGAAACGCCGGATTCGGCACGAAATTACCGTAGTGGCCACTGTGCTGGGCGACGATTGGACCATAGGTCGTCAGCGTGACTGTCGCGATACCACGCGCGCCAAATGACACTGTTGGCTTGTTGGACGCATGCGGTGGGCCATCGAAAATGAGCAGCAGGTCCGCTGCAAACAGATTGCTGTTTGCTCGAATCGCGTCTGCGAGATTCGGCGAACCCATTTCTTCTTCAGTATCGATGATTACTTTGAGGTTGTAGTCCGGAACAAAACCTGAGGCCTCGAGCAGTTGAATGGCCATGAGGAATTGCGTCATCGGGCCCTTCGAGTCGGCCGCCGAACGCGCGAATATACGCCAGTCCGAATTGACACCGAGTTCGATGCGTTCCCAGGGTATTTCGGACCAATTGCCGGCGCTGTCCTGCTCTTTCAATACGGCAAGAAACGGGCTGGCCTGATCCCACGCCGCCGGGTCGACGGGTTGACCGTCAGCCTGCAAATAGATGAGCAGCGTTTTCTTGTCATCAGCAATGTGACGGCCCGCAAACAGAAAGGGATTCCCGTCGGTTGCAACTCTCCGTGTTTCAAAGCCACGCTCTGAAAATGCGTTTTCTATCCAGGTGAGCAAACGCTCAATGTCGTCCGGATATTGGGCATCGTTCGGCAAAGTCAGAAACTCGCGATACAGCGATACGGCGTCTGCAAGATTCGCGTCAACCGCCTCCCGTATTTTCTCGACGGGCAGTGGCTCCGCGATCGCTACGCCCATCGAGCACAATGCGCTGAACAAGGCTGCGAAACTGGATCCGACCCCTTTTAGGGACATGCATTACTCCAGATAAAAAAGAAGGCTACATCACCGATGCAGCCTTCTTCGTGTCAGGCCAGCTTACGACCCGTACTGCGGTTATGGCTTAACGGCTTCTACCGTACCAACTACGATCGCTGTTACAGCAGCGGCACTAAACAGCGCTGCGAGTCCACCCAGCGCGCCGGAAATGTAGCTTCCGACTTCCGGAATAACACCCAGAGTACCGCTTACGGCGATCAATGCGATCGTCGCAACCAGGAAACGCATGCGGTCATCTTTTTCGATGAAATAACCGCCCACTAAGCCAAGTACAGCAATCAACAATGCACCTTGTGGAAATCCGCTCCACGCACCAGCGACCACTGCCACCAGTAAACCAACCAGCTGGATTATCTTGCCTACTCCCATTACGAGTCCCCTTATGCTTTTAATATTATGTTTTTATAAAAGTTATATTGCGACAGCCAAGAGACCGTGCGCGACGACAGTCTAGCAATTTTCGGCTAATTTTTCCTTTACTAGTATTATCAGAGTATTACCTATTATTCTTAATGTCATTAATAACGTAATAATGCCGAGGACCAGGTGAATCCACCGCCAAATGCGGCCAGGAGCAACAACTCACCGCGCTTGATGCGACCGTCCCGTACGGCAATATCCAAAGCCAGCGGCACCGAGGCGGCAGACGTATTCGCGTGCTCATCGACCGTTACGATCACGCGCTCCATTGGCAAATTCAGTTTTTTGGCCGCTGCCAGAATGATTCGCAGGTTGGCCTGGTGCGGAACGAGCCAATCCAGGTCCTCTTCTGTGTAGCCATTACCTGCGAGTGTCTCGCGCGCCACAGAACCCAGCTTACCCACCGCATTTCGGAAAACGGCGTTGCCGTTCATGCTTATGTATGCGCCGCCGGCGCGCGTGATATCGAAACCCTGCGACACGCCTTGCGGCACATGCAGCAGTTCTTCCATCGAACCGTCCGCGTGAATATGCGTGGAAATAATGCCCTGCTCGTCGGATGCCTCCAACACAACGGCACCGGCACCATCGCCAAACAGAATCGCTGTTGTGCGGTCCTTCCAGTTCGTAATGCGCGACAGAGTTTCGGTGCCAATCACCAGCGCGACCTTGCTGCCGCCCGTCATAATATTCCGGTATGCCGCATCCAGCGCGAACATGAAACCGCTGCAGACCGCCTGCACATCGTAGGCGCCGCAACCCTTGATACCGAGTTTGCGCTGCACGATGCAGGCCGTTGATGGAAATATCTTGTCCGGCGTCGTCGTGCCAACAATGATCAAGCCGATGTCATCGGGGCCTATGCCGGCCATCTCCATGGCTTTTTTGGCCGCGTTGACGGCCATGTCAGAACTTGTTTCGCCATCTGCCGCGATATGGCGGCGCTTGATGCCGGTCCTGTCCCGGATCCACTCATCGTTGGTGTCCATGAGTTTTTCGAGGTCTTTGTTGGTGAGAACTTTCTCTGGCAGGTAGCTGCCAGTGCCGGTGATACGGGCATAGGTCATTGATGGACTCCGGTGTGCATAGGGGTTACAGGCTGCGCCGCACAAATGTGGCAACTTCCCTCAAAGTTGGGTAATCGAACAAGTCACTGATGTCCAGCTTGCCCGGATAGCGTTCGTCAATTGCGAGAACGATTTCAGTCAGTGTAAGTGAGCTAACGCCGACTTCGAAGAGATTGTCCTCAGGACCGATCGTACGCTCCTTGGAAAATTCGCGGCAGATCTCCACGAATTCAGCCACGAGCGGATCCTCATCGACTTCGCCGCCGGATACGAGCGCGGGTGCAATGTTCTGCAGCAGACTATCGAACTCGCCATTTTGATAATCGCGCAACAAATGTGCGCGCTGAACCTTGCCACTGGTGGTCTTCGGTATGCGGCTAACCGGAATGACGTGGTCCACCTCAAGTCCGACGTGTGACCCAATGATGTTTCGCACCTGATCTGCCAGTGGCGCAAAGGCGTCGATGTCCTGCCGATACAAAATAAACGCCAGCAATTCTTCGGTCCCGCTGCCCGTTGGTGTCGAGCCCGCGATCACGACCTTGCCTGAATCGAGTCCGTCGATGCCGGCGACGATCTCCTCAAGGTCGTGCGGATAATAATTCTGGCCGTTCACGATAATGAGGTCTTTCTCGCGGCCCGTGATAACCAGCTGCTTGTCTACAAATACGCCGCAGTCGCCAGTGCGTAACCAGCCATCGTCGGTGAACAGCTTATGGGTCGCGTCCTCGTCCCCATAGATCCGGTCGGTGACACTCGCACCCAGCAATTGGATATGCCCAACCTGGCCATCGTCCAGTAGCGCATCGTCGTCATCGGTAATGCGAATCTCGACATCACGAATCGCGTTACCCACTTTCAGGAAACTCACCGCATCCGGTTCACCCGGCGTCGCGCTTTCGAACGCGTCACCGATGCGTAGACTATGTCGATTAACGGTAATTCGGGACGGCTCGACACCCGGATCGCCAACAGATACACCGACGGTTGCTTCGGCCAGGCCATAGACCGGAAACATGCTGGAGTGTTTGAGGCCAAACGGCGCCATCTTCGTCAAAAACTCCTCGCACAGATCCCAGGAGATCGGTTCGGCACCATTGAGTATCAATTTCACAGCAGACAGATCGGTGTCGTCGGGCAAGCCCTTGCGTTCGAACAAGCGCAGAAAATGTTTGTAGCCGAAGTTTGGCGAACACAATTGAGTAGCACGCAGTTCGGCCGCCTTGTTCATCCAGAGCAACGGCCGCCGCACGAACAGGTTCGTATCCATCACGGCGTGGTTCATGCCGGCGGCCATGACACTCAGGTGATACCCGATCAGGCCCATATCGTGGGTGAGCGGCATCCAGGAAAGGCTCTGGTCGTCCTCCGTCCACTGCATTCCCTCAATGATTGCTCGAATATTGGTGCAGAGATTGCGATGACTAAGACATACGCCTTTCGGGTCGCTGGTTGATCCTGACGAGTATTGAATGAAAACGGGATCGTCCGCACTGACATTCGCCAATTCACCGTTATCAGCCGGTTTTATATCGCTGATCAGTACGCTGCGGGTTTCGAGAATTGCCTGCACGTCATCAAGCTGTCGTTGCCTGGAAAACTCCAGCAGGCGCTCGAGCACATCCAGCTCGGTAAACAACGTGCCGCGATGCAGCTGTTTAATGATCCTGAATAACTTGAATCGATGTTCATCGCTGATACCGACGGCAACGGGCACGGGAACAATGCCGCCAAGGATTGCCGCCCAAAATGCGACAACAAAACTCTCGTTTGATTTGCTGAAGATGACGAGTTCGTCGCGGGGCTGCATGCCGCGCGCCTGCAACGAACCCAGCAGCGCAAGCGCTCGATCATACAACTCGCTAAAGCTCACCAGGCTTTCGTCATGTTCGCCATCGATGAATCGAATATGGCGATCCCTGCCGCGTGCGTCGGCAAGCAGGTCAATCATCGTTTCGTACAGCTTCATATCAGTCCTGTCGCAGACTCGGCCGCAGCAGTATGTCGTTTTTGGAGCGCAAGTTGATTGCCAGCTCGAGAACCGGGTCCGCGCTGCCAACGCGCTCCAAGCGGAAGCGAGCTACCAGCAGGCCAATATGGACTTTCATTTCAAGAAAGGAAAAGTACTCGCCAAGACACCGCCGTGGTCCAAGTGAAAAAGGGAAATACGGCCGATCGCGTTTCGGCTTGCCGTCTGTTTCGAAGCGATCCGGGTCGAACGCGTCCGGGTTCGACCAGATATGCTCGCTGCGATGCAGGACGTAGGGCGACAAGTATATATCTGTGCCCGTCGGCACGTCGTACTCTTCCAGTTCATCGTCTTCGCTGGCACGCCGCGTGAACAACCAGACAGGTGGATAAAGCCGCAACACTTCTTCGAGCACCTGCTGCGTATACGTCATCGCGGCCGCATTATCCGAGTTAACCGCGGCGACGCTGGGCAGGGAAGCCTTTGCCTCTGCAATAAGCTTCGCTTCTACCTCGGGGTGACCCGCAATGAGGTACCAGGCCCAATTAAGCGTATTCGCAGAGGTTTCGAAACCCGCAACGATGAGCGTCATAAGCTCGTCGAGCAGCTCTTTGTCGGTGAAATGCACGCCGCTTTTGTCTGTGGCCTGCATGTACATGGAGAGAAAATCGAATTCATCCACATCGCGGTCACGCCGCTCTGCAATTATTGCCAATAGCATCTTGCGCAAGTCACGAACTTTCATGACGACGCTGAGATCGCGCGTCGAGTCGCGACTCAGGAACGCGAACGGATTCTCGCCCGACGCCATGATCTTGTTTTCGTAATCCGAGCCGAAAATCGTTATCAAAATCAGCTCCAGGGAAAATTCGCTGGTCTCCTTGGTTATATTGATGAGCTGGTTGTTTTCGATGGCTTTCGCCCAGGCCGCAGCACGTCGCTCGGTACACTGCACCATCACTCGCATGAGGCGATGCACGTTCTGCACTTTGAACGCGGGCTGGATCATCGTTCTGGAGCGGCGCCAAACGTCACCGTCGCTGACGATCAGGCCATTACCGAGCAGCATCTTTACGCGTTCGAAGCCGGGCCCTTTGACATAGCGAGTGTGTCGACGCACCAGTATTCGCCGCACTTCGGCAGGATCGTTTATGAAGTACGCGAGCCGCCCACTCGGCTTTTCAATGCTGACGATGTCGCCATACTCTCGCTGCAGCTTTTGCAAGATACCGAGCGTCGCTGGATCAATTCCGAGCGCAACGGTGGAATCCGGTCCGGGAGGACGTCTGAAGTCATGGGCAGTGGTTGGCATGCAATGGATAGGTCGGGGATCAAGGCCTTGGAAATGCAGGCGAATTCTACATTGACCGGCTCGTGACGGATACTGCAAACTGGCGCCCCCGCAGGAATTCGTGCAGTGACAGAAAAGCCGCAGAAAGACTTCACTTCCGTTGAATCCCGGCGCAGCGCTGAGTCGCTGCGGCACATGTCCCGATTGCGGCGCTTCTGTTATTTTCTGGGCGTGCCCGTCGCTCGCGGCCTGCTGCGGCTACTGCACTGGACCTATCGATATGAGCCAACCATTGGCGCCCAGCATATCGATACCTTCATCGCCTCTGGCCGTGTGTGTGCCCCGTGCTACTGGCACCAGCAACACTTGCTGTGCACTTTTACGATTCGAGCATGGGTCAATCGCGGATTCAAAGCCTGTTTTCTGGTGTCAGGGTCCGTTGATGGCGAAGTCCCGGCGCGTATTGCCCGCGCCTGGGGTGCCGAGGTCATTCGTGGCTCAGCCAACCGGAGCGGCGCCCTCGCCCTCAGGGACATGCAGGCCATGATGAAGCGCGGCTACTCAATCGTGACAACTGCAGATGGTCCGCGCGGGCCGCAATTCGAATTCAAGGTTGGCGCAGTCCTGATGGCGCGTATCGGCCGCGTCGCGATGATCCCGATAGCCTGTGCCGCGGACCGTGCCTGGTATTTGAATCGCTGGGATAAGTTCATGATTCCAAAGCCTTTTGCGCGAGTCTCTGTGGCCATTGGAGCGCCCCTCCCCGTGCCATCCGATGTTCCACTGGATGCGCTTGAAGCGCACCGGATGAACGTTCAGGAAGCAGTCATGTCCCTCATGACACTATGTGAAGAAACCGTCAAGCGCACTTGAGGAGAGCTCGATGGGCTTATTTCCCGCCCTTAGTATTCGCACAACACTTGTTTCGCTCCTGGCCATGCTCTGCGCGGCCACGGCCACGCACACGGCGATGGCGGAGCAACGGCTAACGCCGCATTCTGCGGAATACAAACTCAAAATCAGTGTACTGAGCGGCGAGCTGCACACGCGCCTGCGCGTATCGGATGCTGGCTACTCAGCCACACACCGGATCGAACCAAAGGGCCTGGCCAAATTACTCAAGGGCGGACATATCGAAGAAACCTCCGAATTCCTGTGGACGAGCGATGGCGTTGTTCCCTTCCACTATGTGTCGGATGACACAATGACCAAAGACAAGCTGCAGGCCGACATTAACTTCGATTGGTCCACAGGCGCTGTCACGGGCACTGTCAACGGCGAACTCACCGAAAGCATCCTCGACGAACTCGCTCACGATCGTGTTTCGATCCAGTACGAATTGATGGTTGACCTCATGCAGGGCCGCCTTGGAGACACCTATATTCTGTTCGACGTGGACCGCCTGAAAACTCTGAACGTCAGAACAGTGGGTAGCAAAGAAGTAACAGTACCGGCGGGAACCTACACGGCGATCGGTGTGCAACATCAGGCCGAGGGCTCGTCGCGAATAACCACGTTGTGGTGTGTGGAGGAGCTCGATTACTTACCCGTCATCATTGAGCAACATCGCAAAGGTAAGCTGCGCATGCGCGCGACGCTAATTCGCTATACGCCGGACGCGGCAGGCATTCCGGGTGAATCGTTGATTCCACTTAAAGACGACATAGGTTGAGGGTCATCAGCTGTTATCCGAGCGAGAAAAGGAAGACCTGATCGATTACCTGGCTGAGCATCCTAATTCCGGTGTGCTGATGAAGCATACGGGCGGCATTCGAAAACTACGTTGGGCTCAATCCGGCCGTGGGAAAAGTGGCGGAATTCGCGTGGTCTACTATTTCCACAGTGAATTGATGCCGCTGTAGCTTTTAACAGCATTTGGCAAGAACTAGAAAGCCAACCTTTCGGATAAAGAACGTCATTCTCTTGCCAAGGGCGTCAAGGAACTGGTGGCAAGTTGGAGAAAGAGAAATGAGCAAAGCTTACACTGAAATTGGCGAAGGTCTGGAAGATGCCATTGCGCACGCCAAAGGGAGGAAGGCGAAAGCGAAAGAGCACCGCATGGATCCAATTGACGTGAAGTCTATACGCAAAAAAACAGGCATGAGTCAGCAGCGGTTTTGCGCCTCATTTGGCATTTCAATAGGTACCTTGCGCCATTGGGAACAGGGGCTTCGTTCGCCCAGAGGTACTGCCCGTGTCCTGCTCAAGGTTGTCGATCACAATCCAAGAGCTGTGATCAAAGCTATTGAGCAGTGAAACGTAACCAGACAATGAACCGGACGCGTTAGGTTCCGCCGGGTAATAGGCTCGAATTACAAATGGGTGATCGTAAAGGGCAGTTCAGTATTCGAATCAATCGGCGGTACCGAATATGTTTTGCCTGGGAAGATGCAGAAGGACAGCATTTGTCTGCCTGCACACTGGCGAGTAAGTTATGGGACGTTTCCCTGGAACTAACGGAAAACGTCGGGCCATCGTGACCGGCAGGATCGATTAAACCGTCAAACCGGCGAGATAGCGAGTTGCAACACCAGGAACATCAGGGCCGTCACAAAACCGCCGACCAGCGCGCAAACGGCCCAGCGTGCCAGCAGTGAGGCATTTTGTACGCCGGCGATGACAGGAACGGCCGGCAGAGCCACAATACAGGCCAGCGGATAGACGATCCTGGCCAGTCGCGGGTAATTCCAGGCCCAGCTCTTGAGTTCAGGCTGTTGCTGCATGGCGCGAGACACCTCAGCAAGATCCCCTAATGCGACTACAGCGTTGCGTTCTGCAGTAGCACGCTCGCTGCCGTCCTCGATTTCGGCGAATACAAGATCCTCGAAGTGTTCGTCCAGTTCAGTAATTGCACGAAAGACGTGTCCGGGCGAGATGCCCGATTGCAGTAACTCGGTTCGCAGCTCGACAAAGTCGGGCCTAGGCATGGGCAGGCACCTCCAGCGCCGTCGATATGCCGTTCTGAATGCGGCGCCAATCGTCCTGCAACTTGGCGAGGCGTTTTTTGCCCTTGCGAGTCAAGGAATAATAGACACGAGTCCGGCCACCGACGGCCTTGCGCCGAGACTTCAACGAACCGTTGCGCTCGAGGCCGTGTAATGCAGGGTAGATGACGCCCTCGCCCAATGAGATCGCCTCTGCGGTGACCTGTTTGACTGAGCGGACCAGTTGATAGCCGTACATCTCCTGCTGCTCAAGTATGCGCAACAACAGCAACTCGGGAACGCCGGTCATAAATGGAGGGTTGGGTTGCGTCATTGCGCTTCCTTGCTGGCCTGACCAGGCAGTATACCTCGTCCTTCAAGGTATTGTAAGACTTACTTTGTGGTTCCAGGTATGTACAATATACCTCGAAGTACAAGGTATATAGCCACGGTGGGGACATTCGCGAGGATTTGCCATGATTATCAGAGTTGCATCCGCTGTTGCCACCGGCACATTCGTCACCCTGGCCCTGTTTTACGTCATGCAGAGCCTGATCGCGATGGAGCGATTCGAGCCGCCACCCGATAGACCCCGACTGCAACTGGATTTTTTGCGCACAGTCAAAGACACAGAACTAATAATCAGGGAACTGGAGTTTTTCAAGGCATTGAAGAAACCTGTGCCAGTGGATCCGACCGGTCCTGAATTGACGCATACAGGCACTGGACCAGGAATAACTATTCCGACAGGCGAAGTGACTCACCCCAGAACAGGAATAGAGACACTTGGAATTTTGCTCGACGGCCCACTCGTCGCGATTGTCCGCGTTGAACCCGCCTACCCGGTAGCAGCGACGTCTAGAAGCCTCGAAGGCTTCGTTACCGTGAGATTTGACGTCAATGCCGATGGCACCGTCAGCAACGTCACTGTGGTGGAATCCAGCAGCCAAATATTCGAAAGAGCTGCGATCAAGGCAGCGAGGAAATTCCGCTTCAAGGCACGGGTCGTCGATGGTGTGCCACAGCCCTCGTACGGACTCCAAAACCGCTTCGTCTTCAAGATGGAGCGAGCCTAAACAGCATTCCGGGCGGCGATCCCTTGATTAGCCTTTTTTTCCCGCCGGGCTACTCGATCGATCGCCGCCTGGATCTTTCCAGTTGGGCACCGCGGTCAGTTACGCTCAAATACCTGCTCTACCGACAGTTTTTGCACGCCCTTCTCCCACAAGGTGATACTGCGAACCAGTTTGCTGGCTGAGTCTTCGAGGCGATACCACTCGACGAGTTTCGCGCCATGTCCGTCCAGAGTCTCAATCACGTAGGCATTGCCCTCCCAGCCGGAGACACGCATCGCAACAATGGGGCCAACGTTGACTTGCCGGTTCTCGCCGAATTGATACTCCTCAACGACTGAACGATCAAAGCTCACGAAGATGCCGTAGTCTGTCTGCGTAATTTTCAGATTCGTTCCGGCCTCGAGGAAGACGTGAACAGCCGACCCCGATCGCGAATTTCGCTGCCGGCCCGTGCGTGCACGCTTCGCCTCCTTGATGATATCTTCGACCTGGACCGGGTTCGCATTGTCGAGACGCCGAATCGTTTCGCCATCCTTGTCACGGAGCTGCCAACGTCCGGATAAATCGACGCCGACCGGCACCTCTGCACTCTTGGGCACGAGGACCTCGGGTGCGATGCACGCAGCGAGAAGAATGGCCGCGGCGGCGAGCGCCGGGAATCGAAAAATTGTTTGCATAGCCTGACTTTAGCCTGTCAACCGATCGGACGTCGAGTCGTTAGTAGTCACATAGACCGGAAATTCGCCTGGGCGAGAATCCGATTGAATCCAACAGGAGCAATCTCAATGAAACTGTCCACTATTGCCAAACTTGCTACCGCTGTTACCTTACTGATGCCTGTCGGCGTCACGGCGCAGTCACTGACTGATTTTCAGCAGCTAAGTCAGGAAGACCGCCGAGCGTATATCGAAGCCATGTCGCCGCAGGAACGCGAAGCCAAGCGCAATGAGTGGCGCGCCCAAAGAGTTGCCATGACCGATGAAGAACGCCAGGCAATGCGTGATCGCCACAGGGCGGAGCGTGACGATCGCCGCGCCCAATGGGACGCGATGTCTGATGAGGAGCGCACGGCAAAACGCGAGCAAATGCGCGGTCGCCGCGATGAGATGCGACGACGTTATGACGCGATGTCCCCCGAAGAACGCGACGCCATCAGACAAAAACAACGTGAACACGGCGCAAAGCAACGTGAACACGGCGCAAAACAACGTGAACGCGGCGGACGCGGCAACCATGAGCGCGGCCAAAGACACGGAAATCACGATCAACGGCAGCGCGACTCAAGCGAACAGTTATAGGCTTCTACGCAGGGCCTTGGCGAAATCGGTGTGAGGTCGAACGGGACTGCCTGCAAGGTCCAATTTATCAAGCTCCAACCAGTTACACAGTGACTGCAATTCTTGACTCAATGCGTTGACAGTACGTTTACGATCGAAACCCGGCTCTTCCTGCGCGGATTGAACCAGTAATGTGCCGTTTTTACGGTCTGCTTTGAGATCCACCCTGGCAACGATCTCTTCGCCGATTCGAAACGGCAGCACGTAGTAGCCCCATTTGCGCTTCGCCTCGGGCACGTAGATTTCGATTCGATAGTGAAAATCAAACAAACGAAGTCCACGCGGTCGAAACCAGACCATCGGATCAAAGGGCGATAACAGCGACGCGCCGCCGATGCTGCGCGGCGAACGTGCATCCGCCGCCAGATACGCAGGTGCATTCCAACCGTCTACTGCAACCGCTCGCAAATCACCCGCCGCAAGCAACTCCTCAACAAACGGCGCGGATTCTTTGGGCGTCATGCGGTAGTAGTCGGCGAGGTCCTGCACGGTCGCTATGCCCAGCGCCTTGCTGGCCAGACGGATCAGTTCGCGCTTGGCAGCAGCCTCGCTATATTCCATGTCGCGATATCGCTGAGGAATCACACGCTCGGGAAGATCGTAGACGCGTTGAAAATTTGGCATGCGATTCGCGACGGTAAGATTGCCGCGGCCGAAATGATATTCAAGCGCCCAACGCGGTAGCGAACGATGCCAGTCGCCTGGCTTACGCCTGGGCCCCGGAACTCTCGGCAAGTCGGTTGCGATCAGACCGCCGTTCGTTTCGACGGCGCGCAAGACCTCCTGCAAGTATTTATCCCGACCTGGGAGCCGCAGGATCGGATTGTTTTTCCAGGGTGTGAAACAGGCTCGACGGTGCGACAACAGCGGCCAGGTACTGCTCGGCACGATCGATGCCTCGTGCGCCCATTGCTCGGTGCAATAACCTTGACTGTTGCCTTTGCCATAAACGAATCGATCGAAATTCGCTCGCTTGTATGCACCGAGACGCGACCAAAGCATCAGGTAGTGCGCCGGCATGAGAACGTTGACGAAATCGAGCTGTAGCAGGCCCATGGTGTCGATGACACGCCGATAGTGGCGTGCAGTCGGAGCCCCGTCCGGACGCGGCCGGTCAAAGCCCTGTGCCGCGAATGCGATGCGTCGAGCTGCCGCTCGCGAAACACGCACTCGACGTTTCATGCGCAGGCAGTTTGCATCAGGCTTCGTAAATACCGTCGCTCATTCGACCGGCACGAACAGCAAGGCATTGATCAATAACACTCGAATACTCTTGCGCGTGCACAGTATCGAGCAAGTGCCACTCCGCTGTGCAAGTCTCGTGCGTCACGTTAAGGCACATCCAGCCGCGACGATCCGTTTCCATGTAAGACAGGTTTTGGTTCAATTCCAAAGTCGCGTCACGCAGAGCACCCGGCTTCTTTTCGGGCAAGTATTCCGCGAATCCTGGTGAACTCACTGAGCCCGTCATGAACTCCACGGCAACAGGCTTCTCAAATCCGGAGGGAATCAGATTTCCAGCCAGTGACGTGTGCAGGTCGCCACTTAGAATCACGGGATTCGGCGCTAACGCGCTTATGTCCTCCAGAAAATCCTGTCTCGCCACTGGATAGCCATCCCAGGTGTCGAGCAATACGGGTGGGTTGTCCTTACTCAGCTCTGTAATTTGATCAAGATACTCCGGCGTGAGCATCGACTCTTTTTCGCGGTCGAGCAAGGGCTCCAGATCAGCGCTGCGTAACGGCGATACGAGCACTTGCTGGCCGATGATCTGCCAGGTTGCATCGGCAGCATTCGACAATGATTCACGCAACCAGGCTTCCTGCCGGCGGCCCAATACACGACGCTCGGGATCCTGCATCGCGTCCGCCACACTGTCGGGAGTCACATCCTTACCGACGTCGGGCTGCTGGTCACGACCGTAGAAGCGCGTGTCCAACATGATCAATGACAGCAGATCGCCGAAGCGAAACGTACGATATATTTTCGTGTGTTCACGATCGTGTCCTGCGCGTATTGGCATCCATTCGAGATAGGCCTGAATGGCAGCATCGCGGCGACTCTCCCAACTGCCCTCATCCTCCTGGTGATTCAATGCGCCGGCGCGCCAGCCATCGTTGCAAATTTCGTGGTCATCCCAGATAGCGATCAGAGGGTGCCGTGCGTGCATTGCGATGGAATCTTCGTCCGCTTTGTATTGCGCGTGACGACGACGGTAATCATCAAGTGTGAGCAGTTCGGTGGGGGGTTCCGGAACTCGACCAAGCGTCTCGGCCCTCTCGGTCGCATACTCGCCCAAGCCATATTCGTAAATGTAGTCACCAAGATGAATGACAGCATCGAGGTCATCGCGATTGGCTATCTCACGATAAGCGTGGAAATATCCGTACGGAAAATTCGAACAGGAGACGACTGCAAACTTCGCGGCATTGACAGATCCGACCGGCAAGGTTCGCGTCCGCCCGACCGGCGACGTCACACCGTCAACCTTAAACTGATACCATAGATATTGGCCTGCCGGCAGACGATCGGCGTCTACCTTCACCGTGTAGTCGCGCTCTGCATTGGTGTTCGCAACACCTTCGCGAACAAGCTGTGTCATTTCCGGGTCACTCGCCAGACTCCAGCGAACAGCAATCGAGTGGTCCGTCAAACCCGAAATTCGTGTCCAGATAACAACGGAATCGGACAACGGGTCACCGCTTGCTACGCCGTGAGCGAAGCTGATTTCCGTTGCTACCGCTTTGCGAGACCGAAATCCTGCCCATGAGAAAATTGCACTACCCGCGAGGACGCGGATGAAATTTCGTCTTAACACAAACTCTCCAGGAAACGATTAACTGCTATTGTCGGTAGCTATGGCTACTCGGCAAGCATCATACCGATCGACAGCGTTGATTCCACTACTCAGGAGGAAGCGATTCGCGGCTATATCGGTGTGCCGCTGCTGGGTCGAACGGAGATCTGGACGCGTAAAAAGATCTAGCTGTCTTGCACCGGCGGGACGACGGCATCGGCCTCGATCTCAACCAGCATGGCCGGATTTACAAGCCGCGATACTTCCACCATCGTCGACGCAGGCGGCGCGGCTCCGAATGCGGCGCTGTGAGCCCGCGCGACCTCCTCCCACCGATCGATGTCCGTGACGTAGACACGCGTCCGAATCACATCGGCTAGCCCACAACCTGCTTTCTCCAGGGCTGCAGCGATGATCCGGATGCATTGCAGCGACTGCTCGTACATGTCGCCCTCACCAACGAGTTGCCCGTCCGCATCGACGGCCGTGGTACCCGACACCGCGACAATCGAGCCGGCACGCACGGCACGGCAGTAACCCATGATCGGTTCCCACGGGGCTCCCGTCTTGATCCGGGTGTGTTTATCGCTCATTCTGCGTCTCTATTCGATATTAACTATGCTGTGCTAGTGATTGTTTTTACAAGATTTTTAAGTTTTATTATCCACAGCATAGACACGAACGTATAAATACCAATCCAGACCCAAGCTGCCGGCGCTACGGCAAATTCGCTGTACCGCATCGCGAATAACGCGGCGCCGTTTACGACCACCAGGCGCAAGGATTCAAACACCAAGGCATTTGGCCGCCCCTGATTCAACAGACCGATCGTATAGAGATGCGCCCACAACATGATGCACAGCGCAGCTATCGCTCTCAAACCGCCGCCGATATAAACATTCGCGATCAGGAGCCCCAACGATATCGCTGCAAGAAACTGGAACAACACGTAACGCTGCATCCCCTGCCCGATATCGGGGTCAAATTTTTTGAACTCCACGAGATTTGACTGCTGTTTGGGATGAGCTGCTTCCATGTCGGCCGGTCGCCACCCTGTGCGGCGGAACCAGACACCTATTTTGTCTCTCCAGCGCTTCGTTCTGATCGAGTCGTACAGCAGGTAGTCGTAAACCTGCAGATTTGCCCAGAACTGATTCCAGTTCGCCAATGGTTTACGAACACCAAAGACAACGGCTTCGTCGTCACGCTCGGCCGCATAGGTGCCAAACAGGCGATCCCACAAAATCAGCATGCCGCCGTAATTCTTGTCAATATAGGGAGCGTTTTGCGCGTGGTGCACGCGGTGGTTCGACGGCGTGATCATGATCCTGTCCATGACGCCGAGGCGATCAATCATCTGCGTATGCACCCAGAACTGGTAGATCAGGTTGACGGCGCCAACCGTGAGCAGGACTTCGAGCGGGAAACCAATGACGAACAAGGGCAGGTAGAAAATCCAGCCGAACAAAAAGCCTGAACTGGTTTGCCGTTGGGCCGTCGAGAGGTTGTAGTCCTCACTCTGGTGATGCACGGCGTGAGACGCCCAGAGAATTGAAACCTCGTGGCTCGCGCGATGGAACCAGTAATAGCAAAAGTCCCAGCCAAGCGCCGCGACAACCCACAGGGCAACTCCTCGAGGCGACGCATCGAACCAGCTTGTCGACATGTCGATCAACGCGAAGTTCTGCAGCACGTAGCCCCAGATAACGAGCGCTGCAAATTTCGTGAAGTAGCCGAGGCTCATGTACAGCATGCCTGTGCTCAGGCTATTGATCGCATCATTGGCCCGATAAAACTTGCTGCCGCGAAGTCTGTCGACGATCAGTTCGATGATAGTGGCGGCGACGAAAAACGGGGCGGCGAAAGTAATGAGATCCATACGCCAATAGTACCGCTAATGGCGAGTTTGGCGGTAAGCTCTCGCCCATAGACCCAGCGGATACTGAATATGATCAACCCCGCGGAGCTGAAGCTCCTCAGCAATGCGCTCACCAGGTTAGCCGAAGGTTACGAGGACCTGCCCGCCTTCGCCCCGCAATTCGACGAAGAGAGAGCGGCCGATATTCTCATGAACGTCGCCGAACGCATGCAAGACAACTACCCCTACTACCACCCCCTCTATGCGGGCCAGATGTTGAAGCCACCGCACCCGGTCGCACGCATTGCCTATGCCATGTCGCTCTGGGTCAACCCGAACAACCATGCCCTCGACGGTGGTAGAGCGAGTTCGGCGTTCGAGAAGGAGTGTGTCATCGAGATAGGCCGCATGTTCGATTGGGAGCAGCCCCTGGGGCATCTGACGGGCGGCGGCACGATGGCCAACCTCGAAGCCTTATGGGTCGCGCGTCGATTGCACGCCGATAAGGGCATCATTGCATCGCAGCAGGCCCACTACACGCACAGCCGCATCAGTGAAGTTCTTGGTTTGAGTTTTGAGGCCGTCGACGTCGATGATGACGGCCGCATGCAAATGTGCCATGTTGAACAGCTTCTCAGCGTCGGCAACGTCGGCACCATTGTCGCAACGATGGGAAATACGGGCCTTGGGGCAGTCGATGATCTGCCTGCCATTCTTGATCTTGCACAAAAATACGCTGTGCGTGTGCATGCGGACGCTGCCTATGGCGGCTACTTTGGTCTGACCAGCAAACTGGGCGATAACGCACGTGCAGCGTTTGCTGCACTAAGCGGTGTGGATTCCATCGTCATTGATCCACACAAGCACGGTTTACAGCCCTATGGCTGCGGTTGCGTGTTATTCAAAGACCCGTCAGTCGGCGAATTCTACAAACACGGTTCGCCGTACACCTATTTCAGTTCTACCGAGTTGCACCTCGGCGAGATCAGCCTTGAATGTTCACGGGCCGGCGCTTCTGCAGTCGCATTGTGGGCAACGCAACAACTATTCCCACTCATCAAAGATGGCGAACTGGCCGCCAGGCTGGACAAGAGCCTGCAGGCCGCACGCGACCTTCACGCCCGATTGGCCGCGAGTCGTTTTTTTGAGCCGCTGATGAGTCCCGAACTCGACATTGTC
>JADFLJ010000145.1 GCA_022564475.1 Pseudomonadota bacterium | reverse complement strand
TGTTGGGCGGCGACTGGGCAATGCAGCTACTGCAAACCGCCTGCTCGAGCGAGCATTGCCCGTTTCAGCGACGGTACCGCGTGTCGGTTCCGCCGGACACGGCATTCGGGATGTCCAGGTCCTGGCATTGCAAGGCCGAAAATCGGCCGCGCTCAACCGACTCGAAGACGCCGTTGCCGAGGGCTTCGTCAGCGTGATGCCGTTTGACTTCTGGACTGCCGACACTGATCCACTAATTGCGTCGCTACGCTCCGAGCCCCGCTTTCTCGAAATGCGCGAAGAGGTACAAGCGCGCATCGATGCTATGCGGCAAACCGTGGAGGCCGCCCGGGCTGCGGATGACTGGAGCGAACTGCTGTCGCGTGCCGGCCAACATCTGAGTGCCGCAACTCAGTAGGTCAAAGTGCGTTACATTTACAACCCAAATGCTGTACATTATGCAGCATGCCCCGCAGCAAAGTCTCCACACTGAACCTGCGCATCAATCCCGATGTGAAAGCTGCAGTGCGCGAGGCAGCCACGCGCGAACATCGCAGCGTCGCGAACATGGTGGAAGTTCTGATTCGTCGCCATTGCGACCAGGCAGGCATTGCCATCCCCAGATCACAGATCGACCCAACGCCGAGGGAACACAATGGATGAGAGAACGCTAAAGGCTCTGGTTGCCGCCGGCGCTATTCGCAGAGTGACCATCATCGCCACGGGCGCGAGATTTCACATCGAGGCCAAAACAGCGAACGGCGCGATTACGGCCCATACGGGAAAAGGCAAGGTCAAGACCTGGGTGACGCTGGATGCTGCCGCCAAATGGGTACGAAAACTTGGTA
Source organism: Pseudomonadota bacterium (assembly GCA_022564475.1). Classification (GTDB taxonomy): domain Bacteria; phylum Pseudomonadota; class Gammaproteobacteria; order Steroidobacterales; family Woeseiaceae; genus UBA1847. The sequence goes on along the minus strand of JADFLJ010000145.1, from coordinate 5,002 downwards.
TCGGCGGCGCACGCGTCGATCTCACGCACTGGCAGCCTGGCCAGCGCGAACTTCCCGTCTAGGGAAAAATGCCTCAGTCGTTCTGGTCCGCTGAGGGCCATTCGCCGAACGGAAACGGCTTATCGTCGGTGTTGTAAGTCAGGTAATTAATAATCTGGCTAATGTAGGCCGCGATTCCCTGCCCCGTCTTGCGCAGCTGTTCATTTGTCTCGCCCGTAAACAACACCCAGAAGAAACCGAGAACAATAACGACGGATGCAACAAACGTCGTGACACCGGCCAAAATCCAGAACACCAGCATGAACACGAGCCGCAGCCATGTGGACCGCGATTTCAAATGTTCCTCGATTGGCGTCTTCTCGTTTTCGCCATTGATCGCTTCGTGATCTACGGGCGGATTCTCGTCACTCATCTTTAAGGCTCCTGAAAAACCTGCTGTAGTTAAATGCCTGTGCCCTAAAATTGGACACCACAATGCTTACTATGGTTACAATCCCGATCCTTTTCAACCGCCAAACGACCTAAATAATGACAAAATCTCACCTGCTCGCCGTAATTGTTGTATCCGTACTCGTTGGCTGTGGCCGGCAGGAGCAAGCCGTCGAGGCGACACCGGATCTGCAATCCGAAGCCGAACGAATCGCCTATAGCAGCATCATTATCGATACCCACATCGATGTGCCCTACCGGCTGCAAAGCAAGCCGGACGATGTATCCAGGGCCACTGAAAGCGGCGATTTCGACTATCCGCGAGCAATTGCAGGCGGGCTGAACGCGCCGTTCATGTCGATTTACACACCGGCGGAACTGGAGGCAGACGGCGGTTCGCGGGCGCTTGCCGATGAATTGATCGATATGGTTGAGGGCATCGTCGAATCGGCACCGGACAAGTTTGCGATTGCCTTGTCGCCGGCCGATGTGCGTGCACATTTCGAGGCCGGCCTTATCTCATTTCCCCTCGGTATGGAAAACGGTTCACCCATCGAAGGTAGTTTCGAGACATTGCAGCACTTCTATGATCGCGGCATCCGTTACATCACCCTGACGCATGGCTTGTCGAACCATATCGCGGATTCGTCCTACGATGAGAACAGGCAATGGAATGGCCTCAGTGAATTCGGTGTTGAGCTCATAAAAGAAATGAACCGCATCGGTATCATGGTCGACATCAGTCACGTGTCGGATGAGGCTTTTTGGCAAGCTGCAGACGTATCGGAAGCGCCGCTGATCGCATCTCACTCGTCAGCGCGGCATTTCACTCCAGGCTTCGAACGCAACATGAATGACGACATGATTGTGCGGCTCGCTGCTTCGGGCGGCGTTATCATGATTAATTACGGCTCTGCATTCCTGACGGCCGCAGCGAATGAGTACTCGATGGCGAGGCGGGCTGCCGAAAAAGAATGGAAAGCAGATAAGCCGGAACTGAGTCGCAAGGAAGTCAGCGAACAGCACAAGTTTATCTGGGAGGCCGAACACGGCAAGCTGCCCTACGCGTCGCTTGAAGACGTGCTGGACCACATCGACCACGTTGTCGAACTCAGCGGTATCGAACATGTCGGCATTGGCTCCGACTACGACGGTGTCGGTGACTCGCTGCCGGTCGACCTCAAGGATGTATCCTCGTACCCAAACCTGGTCAGGGGACTGCTCGAACGCGGCTATAGCGAACAAGACATTCGCAAGATTCTTGGTGAGAATCTGCTGCGAGTCTGGCAAGTCGTGGTAGATCATGCGACGCGATAGCGCGGGTCGGCCCGGTCAGGCAACTATTATCCTGGTTGTCAAAAATTCCACACAAAAGCCGTGCCAATACGAGTGACCGATTCGCCGGAAACGCTATCCCGGCTATCGTCGAACAGCGTCAATTCATATCGATTATCAAATTGAATGCCAACACTGGCCGTGAGCGAAAGATGCTCATGCGCTCGCCAGTCAAAAGCCCATTCAAGCGCGTAAGCCTTGTAAACCAGTTTGGATTTTTTTCGCAGGTCCTTGTCAGCGACGTACCATTCGTTGCCGTCAGGAGCGATCTGCAATGAAGAAACAAGATTTTTTGATATGCGATAACTAATTCGCGTAATTGGAAAACCCAATTCCATGTTCCAGTCAGGATGAAGTTGCCGATCAATACTGACCAAAGGATAGATTCGATAGTTTCCGAAACGTTGATCGCCACAAATCCCGTATCGAAAGCCGAGCTGAGCAGATACTTGCCTGTTCCAAACGAGGGCCACCAATAATTGCAGCGCATCAGCCGAGTATTCACCCGGATCTTTCATGACGTTGGACGAAGCGGATAGCGCGGGCGCAATGCTGAAGCGAAAACGCTTTCCCTCAGCCTGGCTCACCCGGTGCAAGGGAATAAAAAAAGTATGCAGATGGCCATTCGTCTGCAACTCCAGACCATCGACATTCAAGATCGTATAACGGTGCCCGGCGCCAATCGCCCACTTGTTGTTCAAATCGAATTGCAAATCAAATTCGAAGTTTTCTTGCCGGGTCTCACCCAGGCCTCTCTCGAACGAAGACTTCTCGTGCTTTTGATAAGCGATCGACAGATGAGAGTCCGCTGTCGGCTCCTGACAAATATCCACGCTGGCCAAACCGTTCGAGACGCAGGATAAATAAAGGCACATGCTGGCCAGCCAACTGTGATACAGATGCGTATCAATCCTCATCGTGGATGTCAGTTAGCAGTGCCGCCGCCACGACCTGTGGTGAAGAGGGCGAAGGTATAGGACATTGCGGCGCTTTAATTCCGAAAACAGCGACATTCAGATATCTAGCCTACTTTAGACTGGCCCACCTATCCTAAGCCTTCCATCAAAGTCAGGCTAGCCAATTACAGTATGAGTCGTCAAAGACGTCGCACCGACCCTTGGTGAGCGCCTGGAACTATGTGGATACGTCTACGCCGCCACGATGTCCGTGAGGACGTAGCGCAGCAACACTTCGTAGCTGCTCCTGTCCAGTTTCATGCCGTCCGGTAATTCGAGTGTATGAATCGGTGTGTCATCCAACTCCCGAATATCCTGATAGTGCTTGTTATTCTCGCGGTAAATCCGGTACTTCACGTCACGCTGCACGCTGCTACTCAGCAGTACCTGGCTTTCAATCCAGTCCTGAATGGTCGCTCGTTCCATCTCGATCTCCTTAGCTGCCCAAGCCCGTGTAATCCACACAAGGCGCAATCCGTTAATCAGGTCATTGCAAAGCCTGTGCCAACATTCAGGCAGGCGACCAAAGAAGCAACGAGTCTTATAAATCAGGTACTTAGGATTTAGCGAATCGGCGCGGTTGCCGTGGCCTGTGTCCGTTTTGTCACTTTCCGACCCACTATTCAGGCATTTGGCGACAGCACTTTTACATAAATCTAAAGCGGCCAGACGACCAATATGACGGGCACCGAGACGACGACGATGAGGATTTCGAGTGGCAAACCCATGCGCCAATAGTCGCCAAAGCGGTAACCGCCAGGACCCATGATCAGCGTGTTGTTCTTGTGTCCGATCGGAGTCAGGAACGCGCATGAGGCGGCGACGGCGACGCCCATGAGGAACGGGTCCGGGTTAACGCCGAGTCGCCCGGCAATATCCACGGCCAAGGGCGCAGCGATGACAGCCGTTGCCGTGTTGTTCATAACGTCGGATAAGGTCATCGTCACTGCGATAAGCAGGGTCAAAACGAATACGGGCGACATGCCACTGGACATCGAGACGATGCCATCGGCGATCAACGCCGTACCGCCGGTTGATTGCAATGCGCTGCCTATCGGAATCATCGACCCCAGCAATACAATGATCGGCCACTCGATCGAATCATACACATCTCGTATAGGTACGATATTGAGGCCTACATACATGGCGACAACGCAACCCAGCGCGATCGGCAGATAGACCAGCCCCATGCTGGCGATGATGATTGCCGCAGCGAATGCGCCAACTGCGATCCAGATCTTGTTGCGTTGCACGACGCGCTGACCACGATCTGCCAGCGGTAACAAGCCCAGACGGCCCATGACGTCTGCAAGGCGTTCTTCAGATCCCAACAGCAACAGCACGTCACCGGGGTCAACAACCAGTCGACGTATCTGTTCACGAAATCGTTTGCCCTGTCGCGAGACGCCAACCAGCGCGACGCGGTAGCGGTACAGCAAACGAAACGACATCGCGGAGCGGCCGGCGAGTTTGGACGTTTCCTGCACGACGACTTCGCTCAATGTCAGCTCATCGTCTTCAAGAATGCCCTGACCCTTGCCAACGTATTCGAGTTCCAGGGCACCTAATGCCTCATCCAGACTGTCAGGGCTGGCTTCGACAACCAGAATATCGCCAGCTTGAATCTCTGTCAGGCGCGCGAGCCCGGGGAAACGCCTGCCCTGTCGCGTCAGCCCAATGATATCGATGTCGCTCTTCGCCGCGAGCTCATCGAGATCCCGCACGCGTTGGCCAATGACGATCGAGCCGTCCGGCACCCTCACTTCGGCGATGTAATCCGCCAGATCGAACAGCTCCGTGCCCGCAACCGCGCCGCTGCGCCCTGCCGGCAACAAGCGCCAGCCTATCAAGGCCACATACGCGACACCGACCACTGCGCAGGCCAGACCGACAGGCGCGAAATCGAACATACTGAAACTCTCGCCCAGCGCGGCATTGCGATACTCAGCCACAACAATATTGGGCGGCGTGCCTATCATCGTAATCATGCCGCCAAGAATTGACGCAAACGACAGCGGCATTAGAGACAACGATGGGCTGCGGCCCGACTTCCTGGCCGCCTGCAGATCGAGCGGCATCAGCAATGCGAGCGCTGCCACATTGTTCATGATCGCCGACAGGGACGCTGCAAGCGCCGACATGATCGCAATGTGCGCCCCGAGCTTGCGCGTTGCATCGATGACATGGCGCGCGAGCAGCTCGATGGCACCGGAATTGGACAGCCCGCGGCTAATAATCAGAACCAGCGCAATAATGACTGTCGCCGGGTGGCCAAATCCTGA
>JADFLJ010000018.1 GCA_022564475.1 Pseudomonadota bacterium | reverse complement strand
GATACGTCGAGATTGGCATGGGCCTGGCCATATGTAGCGACTTCACTCTCCACGAGGAAGACCACTACAAACTTGGAGTAGTCCGCTTGGACCACATCTTCCAGACTTCGGTCATAGGCGTATGCACGTTAAGAGGGAAGTTCTTGGGCCGCGCGGTGAGTAACTTCATCGACATAATGTCGGACCAGATGCGCGGATTCCACGCCGAGTTGTTGAGCTGGGGCTATGAATCCCAGGAGACGGTGGCCACGAAAGAAGTGGATGCGGACCGGCCGGATGTGTCCGCTAGCTCCCGCTAGTCACGGCATCCCCGGAATCTCGTGGATCCCGGATTCTCGGAATTACATTCGCAGTTTCAGCAAGGACATGCGCAAGCTCGTCGTTCACAGTTCAAACTCCCGCGAACCTGGCATGTTGTTGCTCTGGGATCGGGACGCCAAAACCATGGATCCAATCGGGTGGTTCAATGAAAATCTGGACCCGGATATATTGGCAGACGTTAAGGCAGTCGAGTATGAGAGCGCCGACGGGACAATTATACCGGCCTATCTGACGCTACCGGCCGGCGCAGATGCTGGCGCCCTCCCCGCCATCGTTCTGCCACACGGCGGACCGGCGTCCCGCACCGACACGTCTTACTGGTTTCTCACTCAGTTTCTCGTCTCGCGGGGTTACGCAGTCTTGCAAGCAAATTTTCGTGGCTCTGACGGCTACGGTTGGGAATTCAGGCATGCTGGTCGCGGACAATGGGGCGGGATCATGCAGGATGATGTCGATGCAGGGGCGCGCTGGCTTGTGGATGAAGGCATCGCCGATGCGGATCGTATATGTATCATTGGCTGGTCCTACGGCGGTTACTCGGCAGCGATCGGCCTCGTAAATTCTCCGGATTTGTATCGCTGTGGCGTCGGCATCAACGGCGTCTATAATCTCCCACAGTTTATTGCCGATTCGAATGAGTATGTCGGCGGCACTGTCTGGTCACGCCACATCGGGCTTGAAGGAGAAAGCTCGCGCTCGGTATCACCATATCATCAGGTAGAGCGATTCGAATCACCCTTCCTGATTATTCACGCGCAAGACGATCATCGCGTACGCGTCGGTCAGGCCGACCAGATGTACAAGGCACTGGTAAAGAATGACAAGAGCGCTAAATTGGTCAAGGTAGACCACGGCGGACACTCGATGGTTAACGCGGCGGCGCGCAAACTACTGCTTGATGAGATCGAGTATTTCCTGCGTGAAAATAACTCTGCGCGTTAGGTTGCAGCGGTGCTGCGGTCCGATTCTTCGCTATCTTCATCGTCATCGTCATCGACGTCAGTCTTGCGTCTGTTTTCGCGATCGGGTGCTAGCGAATAATCGAGGACGCCCGTCGCGATCATATCGGTTGACGCCTGTGCAATTGACAGCTCGGTTTCGACTTCCCGCAGCTTGACTTCCGATTTGACGTTTTCGGTTGCCCGATCGCTGAGTTCGGCTCGAAGTTCACGCGTTTTCAATACCGAGTCTTTGAGGTCCTTGGTGGTTGCGTCGAGCTTAAATAATTGCTTTGTGATGACGTTGTCTCGTTTTTCGACGCCTTCCTGACTGTCCTCCAATTCCGTCGCCAGCTTGCTTGCCTTGCTGTGTGACTCATCCAGGTCGGTCGTTGAAACCCGAAGTTCTGCCTCCAGAGATCGAATTCGATCATCCCTGGGATCACGCTTACGTGCACGGGTCTTGTCGCCAATTCGGGAATTGATTACTGACAGGATCCAGCCAAGCAGAAACGCTCCGGCAATCATCAAAATCAGGGTTTGGGGAAGTTCTACAAACATCGTGCAATGATTATTCGCTTTGTCAGTTCAGGAAAGGACCGGGTTCTCAGTCCTGATACACGTCAATGTGGATGGAGAATACCATATTCAGCAACTAACCAGGCCTGCAAAAAATCGGGTTTTCGTTGTTAAACAACGTGTTACTTCGCTATTCTGGTACTGATTTCAGCGTTGCTGATCGAGTTTTTGGCACACGAGATCCGCGAAATCCGTGAACAAGCCATTCACCTTGAGCTCCGACACGAAATACTCCAAAAGTGCATCGAAATCGCCGAAACCACTCGGTATCTCGTCGCGGCGAAAGGTGTACGGGTGTATGTGCAGACCGAAGCGCTGCGCATCATGGGCGAGCGACGTGGGCTCAACCTTGCCCTGACGCAACTGATAGAGCTGACTTATCGAGGGTCCGATCACATCAACGCTTGCGGACAGGCGCGCAAGACCGTTCGCAGAGGGCAGGTTTTGGTCATCGATTAGTTGCACCAAACGCAGTTCGCATTTCAGTTCGACACGAATTCGCACGAGCTCCTCCGCGTCAAAACATTGCACAAATGCAGCATCGTTCCGGGTGCTGTAGCCGAATTCAGCCAGGATGCAGAGTAATTCAGGCGCGATGTCCACGCCCTGCTGTCGATGCCAGGCCGGTCGTTTGATTTCCGCATAGCATCCAACGCCGCCACCCGTCGATGTATTGATGTCCCGCAGGAATTGCAGCTCCTCCCGCAGCGTGTGTATCCTGAAACTGCCCTCGCCTACGGGGAAGCGATTGGGGTACACGGCCGAACCGTCCGCCCTGAAGCGCTCCCACACAGACAGCGATCGCAATTCCGCCATATCGAAATCACGGACATAGAAGCGGCCATCCGACCGCGCTCGTTTCGGGAATTTTTGGGCGACATTGCTGACACGGTCAAGGTAAATATCGTGCAGAACGACCAGCTCGTCATCGCGGCTCGCGACGACATCCTGTTCGAGGTAGTCAGCGCCGAATGCATAGGCCAGTGCTTTGGCCGGCAAGCTGTGTTCAGGAAGATAGCCCGAGGCGCCGCGGTGTGCGATGACGATGGGCCGATTATTCATGTCAATTATCTAAAGGACTGATAAGCTATTGTTTTATTTAATCTCACCGTTCGCATCGTAACCCGGAAAATCAATTGATTCCCAGCGACTCGTGTCTTCCAGTCGGGCCTGGCGCTTGAGCGCATCGACCATCTCACGCGCATCCCATTTGATGTGCTCATTGGTGCGATCGATGAGTACCTGCGGCGTCTCCGTGACGCCACCAAACGGTCGCACGACAATCATTGGTTTGCCGGCAGCATCGGCGCCATCCATGATGAAATTCATCAGATCCGGTTTTGCTTCAAACATCGATGGCAGAACGAATACCGCCTCGGATTCCTTGATTTGCTGAATCAGTATGTCCTTCGCTTCCTCCATGCTGCCTGTTTTGGGAGCTTCCTCGGGCTTGCTCACATTGACGTAGTAGAAGCTGTCGTCGGATTCGAGAAATTCAAACAGACGCAGGTAGTCGTCTGACTCGCTAAATGCGTGAGTCACGAAGACTCGAATCGGATTATTCTCGTACATGCCAAACCCCTCGCAAAAAGCCCCGTGTCAATTCTATCCAATTCCGGCAACTTTAGGGTATCGTAGCCGCGCATGCGACTCCTCCTGTACAATATTCGATACGCCGTCGGCGGCGGCGCGAGTATGCACATGCCGCTTCCGGGCGCAGGCTATGTGCTTGGAAATCAAAATGTGCTGCCGGAAATCACGTCTTTCATCAAGTCAGTAGATCCGGATATCGTCGGGCTGGTTGAGGTCGATACCGGGTCGATCAGAAGTCGAATGGTGAATCAGGCTGAGAAAATCGCATCCGACCTGGGCATGAATTCCTCGTACGAAACAAAGTACGGCGAAAAATCGATCAACAAACTGTTGCCCATCGTTCGCAAGCAGGGCAACGCGTTCCTGGCGGCGTCTCGCGTCCATGGCAAGAAGTTTCATTATTTCGATACGGGCATCAAACGCCTTATCATTGAAATTGAGATGGAGCACTATGCGATTTTCCTGGTACATCTTTCGCTCAAGTACCGCCACAGGCATTTACAACTGCGGACGCTGTACGACTTGATTGCCGTGACCGAGAAACCCGTCATTGTCACCGGGGATTTCAATACCTTCTGGGGTGAAAACGAGATCTACCTGTTCATGAAAGCGGCGGGCCTGAAATCCGCTAACGTGGACAGTTTGCCGACATACCCGAGTCGTTCGGCACGCAAAGAGCTGGATTTTATTCTGTATCAGGATGGCATAACGGTGAACCATTTCGAGGTGCCACAAGTTCGCCACTCGGATCACTTGCCACTCATTTGTGACTTTAACGTTGGAACGAAATAACTATGAAACACTGGAACTCTGAAACCGATAATGACGGTGTCGTCTGGCTGAAAATTGACAAGGCGGACAGTGGCGCAAACGTATTGTCGGGAGAGGTTTTACTGGAGTTCGATGATTTGCTTGAGCAACTCGAGTCAGATTTGCCGACTGGCGTTGTCATCTATTCCGGCAAGCGCTCGGGTTTCATCATGGGTGCCGACGTCAACGAGTTCACGAAAATCGATACGCCGGAGCAAGGATACAAGCTGATTCGACTTGGCCAGGGTGTCATCGATCGCCTGGAGGCGCTTGCCTGCCCGACTGTCGCTGTCATCAACGGGTTTGCACTGGGCGGTGGCCTGGAGCTTGCGCTGGCGTGTGACTACCGCCTCGCACTCGAGAACGACAAGCGCATACTTGGTTTGCCCGAGGTACAACTCGGCATTCATCCCGGATTTGGCGGCACTGTGCGCGCTGTTCAAATCGTCGGTGTGCGCCCGGCGATGGCCTTGATGCTTAGCGGAGCGCCCATCGATGTGAAAAAGGGCCAGTCGATTGGCCTGATTGATCGCATCACCAGCGACGACAAATGGCGTGCGGAAGCAACGGAGTTGCTGCGCTCGGGTGCCGCAGTTAAGCGAGCGCCGTTGCTGGAGCGATTGCTCAGCAGCGCGCCGTTGCGACCGTTTATTCGCAAAGTTTTGCTGCAGCAGGTCGCGCGCAAGGCGAGAAAGGAACACTACCCTGCCCCCTACGCGATTATTGATCTGTGGTCACGGTTCGGCGCGAGTGGCGCGGTCGCATTCGAGGCAGAGGCCCGCTCGATCGCGGATTTATTTTGTACGAGTACCTCCCGTAACCTCGTCCGCGTATTTTTTCTACAGAACAAACTCAAGGCGCAAGGTGACAAATCCGTCAAGAAGGTGCAGAACGTGCACGTCGTTGGCGCAGGCGTCATGGGCGGTGACATCGCAGCATGGTGTGCGTTGCGCGGCCTGAATGTGACTTTGCAGGACCGGGAAATGAAGTACATCGAGCCTGCCCTCGAACGTGCTGAAAAGCTATTCGCAAAACGCGTCCGTGACGAGAAGAAGCGCGCCGACACCAGCGCGCGCCTCGTAGCAGACGTTGCAGGAAATGGTGTGGCTGCGGCAGACCTCATCATTGAAGCAATTTACGAAAATACAGAGGCCAAGCAGGCCTTGTATCGAGACCTGCAAGGCAAAATGAAACAAGACGCCTTGCTGGCAACGAATACGTCCAGCATCCCGTTGGAAGAGCTGCGCTCTGTTCTCGACCGGCCCGAACGATTTATAGGGCTGCACTTCTTCAATCCGGTCGCGCAAATGATGATCGTCGAAGTAATTCGCTGTGAGGACACCACGCGCGAAGCACTCGATATCGGCTTCGGATTCGTAAAAACCATTAGCAAATTGCCACTCGAATGCAAGAGCGCGCCAGGCTTTGTCGTCAATCGCATTTTGGCCCCGTACATGGGCGAAGCAATGGCGCTCGCCGAAGAAGGCGTAGCTCTCACCACGATCGACAAATCAGCAGTCGCGTTCGGGATGCCGATGGGGCCCGTCGAACTTGCCGACAGCGTCGGACTGGATGTGGCGCTGCATGTTTCTAAAGTACTCGGCGCCGACATGGATTCGGCAGGGCTGAAGCGCTTGTCGGCCATGGTCGATGCAGGCAACCTGGGGCGCAAATCCGGCCAGGGATTCTACAAATGGGAAAACGGTAAGGCGCAGAGCCCGGCCGGTGAAGGCCCGGTTCCCGATGACCTGCAGGACCGGCTGATACTGCCAATGGTGAATGAGGCCGTAGGCTGCCTGGCGGATGGAATTGTCACAGATGCCGACTTGCTGGACGCGGGTGTCATATTCGGCACGGGATTCGCGCCGTTTCACGGTGGGCCGCTGGAATACGCGCGTTCGCGTGGACTGGAGGAGACGCAGGCTCGTCTGCAGGAATTGGCGGCCAGGCATGGCGAGCGCTTTGCGCCCCATCCCGGCTGGTCCAGGCTTAAGCCCTGATTAAACGGGTTCCCCAATCCAAAGTGTGCGCCGCTTCACGATGCGCGTGATCAGTAGTACCGGAAGTTGTTGAATTAAAGGTAGAATACGCACCTAACTTCAAGCTAATCAGGACACATATGACGGACGGGCAGATGACAACGGAACTGCTCAAGCGATTTTCGCCGCTGGATGGATTAAAACGCGACAACCTTGCCGCTTTATCACGCAAGGTACAGCTTCGTGAGTTGTCCCCCGGCCAGGTTCTGTTCAAGGAAGGGGATACCGAAAAGCGCACGATCTACATCGTGACCGGCATTCTCGAGCTACAAGATCAAGGCAAGGTAGTCGGCATTGTCGAGGGTGGATCTGACTTCGCCAGGAACCCTATCGCACCCGTCTTTCCCCGCCGCGTGACCGCAAAAGCCAGGGACCGGGTGCAATTCATATCGATTGATAGCGACCTTCTGGACGTCATGCTGACCTGGGATCAAACGGGCACATATGAAGTGTCTGAACTCCATGGGCAAGACGGTGGCGGTGGCGGTGAAGACTGGATGACGATGCTGCTGCAGACAAAGGCATTCCATAAGATCCCGCCAGCAAACATTCAAGCAATCTTCATGCGCATGCAGCAGATTAATTACAAGTCCGGCGACGTCATTCTCAAGCAGGGCTCTGAAGGCGATTATTTCTATGTACTGACAAAAGGCGAGGCGCTCGTGACGCGTGAGACGCCCTTGAGCAAGGACGGCATCAAGCTGGCTGCGCTGAACGTCGGCGATACTTTTGGCGAAGAGGCACTGATCTCGGATGCCAAGCGCAATGCGACCGTGACGATGGTTTCGGACGGTTCCGTCATGCGTCTTGGCAAGGAAGATTTCAAAACACTCCTGAATGAACCGATGCTGGATTGGGTTGATGCCGCCGGCGCGAAAAAGATCGTGCAGGAAGGCGGTCAGTGGCTCGACGTACGCCTGCCGAGCGAGTTCGACAACCAGCATCTCGACAACGCCATCAATATCCCGCTGTATTTCATGCGGCTGAAGATCAGCACGCTCGACAAGGATCGTAATTACGTTTTGTGTTGTGACACGGGGCGTCGCAGCTCAGCCGGTGCCTATATTCTCAGCGAGCGTGGATTCAAGGCGTTCGTGCTGCGCGGCGGAATCAATAGGGACGCGTAGGCGCGGGCTTTAGGAGCGACGGGTCGGGCCTGAAGGCCCTCCTACAGCCGCGAGGGGTCGCTGGTCGCGGCTAAAGCCACTCCTACATTGTGTGCGTAGGCTTGTCGCCGCCGAGTGCGCCGGCCAGGTAATTCTCGATTTTCTTCTGCGTATTGCCCTGATCCTGGTCACTGAACTGGACCCCTATGCCCATGGTGCGCTTGCCCTGCGCGCCTTTTGGTGTCATCCAGATGACAGTGCCTGCGACCGGAATTTTCTCTTCTTCGCCCATTAAGTTCAGCAGCATGAAGACTTCATCGCCGAGGCGATAGGAGCTATTGGTCGGGATGAACAGACCGCCATTGATCACGTAAGGCATGTACGCAAGATACAAGGCGCTCTTGTCCTTGATTGTCAGTGTCAGTAATCCTGGTTTACTCATTCCATCACCTTTTTATCCAGCCCCGAAGCCCAGTCGATCAGCAGCCCCTCAAATGCGGTCTGGACGTTCCAGGAACCGCCGGGCTGGCCACGAAGCCGATTTATTCTGTCTAGATAGCAAAACAGGTTTCGCCTGTCTATGCGCTGTAACGCAGATTCACCAATCGCAAGCCCGGGCGGCCTGCTGCCACCTGCCTGCAGCATACGGATGGCCATCTGCGTTTGCCGTGAAAGCCAGTCCAGAACGAATATGGGCTCAATTTTCGACCAGGTACTGGCCACATCGATGGGCGACGTGCTGCCGCCTAGTATATTCGCGAAATCCCTGGCCATTGCACTACTCGTTTCCATGCTTTCCGCAGCCTTGATTGCCGCTAATGGGGCCAGTCCGGCGACTCGCAGCGCTTCCGGCCAATGACCACCTGGATGCAGCTTATCGAGCCATTGCAGGCCGTCTGCTTCCCCCGGAATGCGGATTTCGATGCGCTGGCAGCGACTGAACACCGTGGCGGGCAAGCGGCCGACCCGATCCGCAACAAGAATCAGCAGGGTGTCACCGGGTGGCTCCTCCAGAGTTTTCAGGAGGCTATTGGCCGCTTCGGTCGTCATGATATCCGCGGGTTCAATAACAGCAGCCTTGCCCTCTCCCAGGTAGCTCGTCAGGGACAGTTCGCGCACCAGCGAACGCACCTGATCGATGACAATCGACTTTTTGTCCTCAGGGCGCTCCAACCAGTGAAGATCAGCATGCACAGGACGTTCGAATGGGAACTGCGGCAGGTCATGGCTGCGATCGATGCCGAGTTTCTGCGCCACCATCCAGGCGGCGGCCGCGCGTTTACCCGTGCCGTGCGGCCCCGCAAGCAACACGGCGTGCGGCAAGCGCGATTGTCGCGCTCTGCCCAGCCACTGCTCTGCAAATTCCTTATGCCATGAAATATCTATTATTCAATACCTTATCTCATTAAATCAATGTTACTTATTCTCTAGAATCTCGGTCGCGAGCGCGTCAATCAATGCTCCGACTTCGTCCAGCGTACCCGACGCGTCTACGATGACGAATCGCTCCGGTTCCGCCTTTGCAAGATCCAGGTAACAGTCACGTACGCGTGTATAAAACTCAGCACGTTCGACGTCGAGGCGGTCCGGATTACCGCGCCTCGTGGTTCGCGACATGCCAACATCGACGGGCGCATCGAGCAATATAGTGATGTCCGGGCGCAGATCGCCCAGCACCCAGTCCGCCAGAGTATTTATGTGCTGCATCGGAATCCCGCGCCCGCCTCCCTGGTAGGCCCTGCTCGCATCCGCGAATCGATCGCAAACAACCCAGGTGCCGGCCAACAGCGCTGGCCGAATGATGTTTTCCACATTCAAAGACCGCGCTGCGAACATGAGCAATAGCTCGGCAATATCCGGGATGTTCTCGTCGTTGTGGCCCAGAACAACGTCGCGAATATACTCGGCTGTGGGCGTGCCACCGGGCTCTCTCGTCGTCAGGACGCTGTGGCCGTGTGCTTTGATGTGCCTGACAAGCCGATCCATGTGCGTCGATTTACCAACGCCCTCGATGCCCTCTATCGTGATGAATTTTGCATTGCTCATTATGTCTGCCTAGCGGCGATTCTCCCGCAATCTTTGCAGATACTCGCGCACCGCCGCGTCATGTTCCTCTTTGGTCTTTGAGAATTTATGGCTGCCATCTCCCAGCCCCGTCGCGACGAAAAACAATTCTTCACCCTTGGCCGGATGCAGTGCCGCATGTATCGCCGCCCTGCCCGGCATTGCAATCGGAGTGGGTGGCAAACCGTGTCTTGTGTAGGTGTTGTAGGCTGTGTCGGTACGCAAATCATTGCGCGTAAGATTGCCGTTGAAGTCCGGCCCGATACCGTAAATCACAGTCGGATCTGTTTGCAGGCGCATACGTTTTACGAGTCGGCGAGCAAAAACACCGGCAATTTTTTCGCGTTCATCGGCACGCGCGGTTTCTTTTTCAACAATCGAGGCGAGCACCAGGGCCTCGTAGGGCGTTGCCACCGGGGAGCTTTGATCGCGCCCGACCCACTCCTCCTGCAATACAGATTGCATCAGTTTGTACGCCTGTCTAAGAAGCGCTCTGTCACTGCTACCGTTTGGAAAACGATAAGTCTCCGGTAAAAACAGGCCTTCGGGAATACGCGTATCGGCACCGAGCTCGTCCAGAAACGCCGGCCAGTCTTCATCGGTCAGTTCAGCAACAACCTGCGAATGCGACCGCAATGCGCCCAGCAACTCGCGATGATTCCAGCCTTCAATAATCGTGAAGGAATACAGCTGTACATCGCCCGACGTGAACTGCTCCAAAAGCCTTATCGGCGTGGTACCCGCCTCGATGAGGTATTCGCCTGCCTGGACAGAGCCCGCTTTGTCTGTCCAACGCGCGTACAAGCGCAAGAGCTTCGCGTTGTCTGTAATACCCTCTTGTTCAAGTTGCCGCGCCACTTCGCGAAATGAAGTGCCGGGCAAAATGACGAAACCGGTACCGCCATCAGAAACCGTCACTGGAGACGTCAGGTACGCCTGCACGCGTAAGGCCGCAAACACAATAATTGCGGTCGTTGCAATGACGGCGAAACCAAGGATTTTCTGCCAGCGACTCACGCCGCGCATTCCTCGATGCCGGCCTGCGCCATTAAGCTCAGGATTTTCCTGCTTAGCGAACCTACCTGCCACTGTTGCTCATCGCATGCGCGAACCGGCAGTACACCGAACTGGCTATTGGTGAGAAAAACTGCGTCGGCCGAGAGGAATCGATCCCATGCAATATCACATACGGCAACGGTCACTCCGTTGGCCGACAGCGTGTCGAGTACGTGTCGCCGCATCACGCCTGCCACGCCGCAGCGATCGAGAGCGGGAGTCGATACAGAGCCGCCATGGATAACAAATACATTACTCATGGTACCGCAGATCAACTGCCCGTCTGCATCGCACATGAGTCCCTCGAATACCTCCGGATCTTGCCACTCCTTGCGGGCGAGGACCTGTTCAAGTCGGTTTAATGACTTGATGCCAGCCAATGCCGGCTGCACAGCAACAATGGTTTCGCATGAGTGCGTCACGACTCCGTGTCGCAGGAGTTCTGCATCCGGAGGCACAGCCTCGAAAATCCCGATGAGTAATTCTGCACTCCCGTCTGCAGGTCGTTGATACCCCCGGCGACCGGAGCCTGCACTGACGATTATCTTGGCCAGCGCGTACTGCGTATCAACGGTGCTTGATCGCAACGCATGTTCTAGCTGTTTGCTTAGTCCGTCTTCGTCCGGCGCTTCAATCCCCAGTCGCTCGCAGCCTGATCGCAGACGTTCGACATGCAAGGCCCACAGCCGTGCTTTGCCAGCGCGTATGGCAATCGTTTCGAACAGACCATCGCCATAATGCAGTGCACGACTGTCGAGGGGCATGGCATCAACCGCTTGCCCGTGTTGAAACCAGGTACTCATGATGTCAGGGCGCGCAACAAGCCCTCTGCCTTGGCGCGTGTTTCGGCGAGTTCTGCATCGGGTTCTGAATCCGCAACAATGCCGGATCCTGTTCTGAATGATAATTTCCCGTCGCGCAGAACCATTGTCCGGATCAATATATTCAAGTCCAGACTGCCGTCTCGATTGAGATAGCCAAAGGACCCCGTGTAGGCCCCACGCGGCCCCTTTTCAAGTTCCTGGATGATCTCCATGCAGCGTACTTTCGGACAGCCTGTGATCGTACCACCCGGGAATACGGCCCGAATTGCATCCCCCGGTGTAACGTCGTCGCGTAATACGCCGCGTATGTTAGAGGCAATATGATGCACGTGCGCATAGCTTTCCAATACCATCATCTCGTCAACTTCGACAGTGCCCGGAACGCAAACACGTCCCAGGTCGTTGCGTTCGAGGTCGATCAGCATGACGTGCTCGGCAAGTTCCTTCGGGTGGGATAACAACTCCGCAGAAAGACTGTCATCAACATCCTGATCGTCGGACCTGGGTCGCGTCCCGGCTATCGGCCGAGTGGAGATAACACCCTCCCGGATTCTCACTAAGCGCTCGGGCGAGGATGAAATAATCGTCGCGCCTTTCCAGCGAACGATGCCCGCGAAGGGCGCAGGATTCGACTGACTCAGCGACGCATAGATTTGACTGGCAGCGAGAGTTTTATCGCCTTTAGCCGACCACTCGCGCGACAGGTTGGCCTGATAAACGTCGCCTGCAGAGATGTACTGCTTGGCTCGACGGACAGCAGCCGTGAACTCGTCGGCAGGTTCTTCGTTTATTCGTGCTTGTACCAGGTCACCGTTGGCGCCGTGGTCATTCTGTTTACTTGCCGCAATGTCCGTACGCAGTTGCGCTGTATCGAACTCCGCATCCTTTTCAACGACGAGAAAACACTCGCCTGAATTCTTATCGCGAATGACGGCGGCTGCGCAACGAACCGCGAATGCCGTTGGCAGCACCGGGTCGTCATCCAGCTCCAGCCCCGGCTCTATTTCCGCTGCCAGCTCATAGCCGAGGTATAAGAACCAGCCGCCGTAGAACGGCAGCGCAGACGGAACTTTGTCAGCAGATTCCCTTTGCCACCACTCGTCCAGCGATGTCAGAAAGCCGCCTGAGGCGTCCGGGCTATTCAACGAACCAACCGTTTCGAGTACCAGTGATTCTCCCGGACATGCGAAAAGAATATCGAATCCGGCCAGCGACGATGCTGACGCGGTGCTTTGCAATAAGAAGGGATAACGCTGCGGTGCACAGCGATGCAGCGCGGGCAAATCCAGGTCGGCAGCCAGCTTTTGCACGCTGCTGTAGCCAGTCGTCTCAATACTCCGCCTGAGCACGGCGGAAACATGGGATTTAGTCACTTTATTAAGCCTTTTCTATCAATAACTTACCGTTGCCTGAGTCATCGATAACTCAAACTCAGGCAATGGTTAGTTAATATCCCGTGTGAAATAGGCACGTTTGAGTGCCAGCCATGGTGGCTAAAATCGGGTGCGACTCAAGCCTCGAAGAACAACCAGGAGCAGGATACCACCCGATTGAACGTTCCTGTGATTTGAAACACCTAAATCACTCACTGACAGAACTGACAGAACTGACAGAAGGGTAAGTCTTGTAATTAATAGTGGCGGACGAATTATTAAGTTCAGTAATTAAGTTCAGTAATTAAGTTCAGTATCAGACGTTCACTGAAAGTACGAGACGTGCTTGACCTTGATGTTTTCTACAATTGATACTAAACCCGACTCCGTCACTTCCACGAAACATCCGGGGGCGCTTTCCAAGAAAGCCGGTATCGTTAACAAAACCGCGTCATTGCCGATAGGGTCTATCACGTCCTCGATCATTGCTGCTTTCACAGCGGCTTCAGCTTGCTCGACTTCAGGTGTTCTAAGCTCTGGAATCCCAACGAAATCCATATCAAATGTCACCCATATACTGATATGTCCACTTTTACGTGCTTCCTTCGCCAATTTTTTAAGACCGATTTCGGAGGCGTGCGTCAAATGTCCATCAACATCACGATAGACCGAGATGTTCTCTAGTTCGAGAGAGTAAGCCGTGGAAACCACGAGCGCGAGCAATCCTATAAGTGTTTTTGCTTTCATTCCATTAGCCCCTTTATTCTAGAGTCCTCCACCACTACCACCACAGTCACAATATGCCCATCGGTATATCCAAATTGAATAACCAATAATATTTTCTATTCGAACCCGTATGTCAACGTCACCTTGTGATGAAGTAGGAAGACAAACTGAACCGCCCTCGTACCAAGGCTGCCAAGCATTTCCAATGCGGCGCTCGGCTTCGAAGTAGTCGCCAGGAATCAAGTTAGTGCTGTCAAATGTCCCGGTATAATGGCCTATATAACCGTCACAACCATCGCAAAAAAGGAGGACGTCCGTGGGCGGCGACGGGAGCCCGATGGACTTTCCGTATACTGCTTTTACACCAACTTTGTCGTCACTCATAAGACCAGAGAAGAATCTAGTGCTTCCACTTTCTCTCGGGTAGCCAATTGGAGGGCTAGTGGAAGTGTTCCACATGATGCTATCGCTGTTAATAGTCTCATCGAATCCGAATGCATGGCCGACCTCATGCAATGCAACTGAAAACATGTGATGTTCGTCATCAGCTATGGCCGAGGCGTTGATGTCGAACCCCCAATTGACGTTATCGTTAAATACCAAATCGCCGAAATTTCCCAACATCGACAACCCGGCCGGTGAGAGAGGGTCTCCCGGAACTGAATCAGCCATTGAGATCAGTATGTTTGCGGTAATCGCTGGCCCCTCCGTGATAACCGCGCCTACATATACAAATGGGGAGGTAACGCTCGACCACTTGTCGAATGCTTCCCGAATCGGCGCCTTTGCTGCGTCGAACTCTGATGGCCAGTTCGCGGCAAATGCATATGTGGGTCTCTGATTGAGGAAGATTATCGAAGGGTTAACCCAACAATGTGCTGCGTTAAATGGCAGCGTAGGGCTTCCCATATGCGTTATTCTAGAGGTCTTGTCCCAGCAAAATGACACGTCGTAAGGGCTTTCGAGGTCGCCCCCTGTTCCGTATGTATCGTTGTTGAAATGATTGTGCGGCGAAGTGCCGTCCTCAATACCGTCTAACTCGTAGACAATCGAAGATGTAGTGTGAGGATGATCGTTTGTGTCGATCGGGTGAGCCACGGCGACAAAAGTAAGTTGCCAGGCAAGTAAACTTACCCACAGCGTGCTCGTCAGTCGGCTTGTTCTTATCTGACCAATCATTTACTCGACCTCCTCGTTCCGTGTGGGATATTCGATGGTTGAGCCGGTATTCAAACGCCACCATTCGGCTAGGTTTTTCTTTAGTTGTTGTTGGGTATAGGCACCATCTGGCTCTAGGCGCTCGCCGATAATCCCCTCAATGTGGATAGTAACTTTGGTTCTAGCAGATTCGCTAAGGTCCTCTTGAAGTGCGACTTCGAATAACTCATCAAGTCCTACTTCTCCGCCGCGTCTTGATATTCCAACGATAGCCTCTGATCGCAATTCCAAGTTTGTGCTAGACCGATACCTCAAAAGGGAGGCCATAGCTGCTGGGGATTCTATTTGCCCAAGCGAGTTCAATGCTTGACGCCGAACACTCAAATCCAGATCTTCACGATCTGACGCTGTAGTCAATCCAGACACGGATTTTTCGTTACTTATGTAAGCCAAACTCGTCACAGCGGCGGATGCTACGAGTATGGATGGATCGTTGACTGCAGCCTCAATGGTTCGCATCGCATCGTCTGTAGAAAACTCCCGAAGAGCTGAGACAGCACCGACTCGCACGACTGGGTCACTATCGAACGCTGCTTCGACAAGAGCGGGAACCGCTTCGTCGTCGCCGAGCTCAGCGAGAGCCAAAGCCGCCCAGTAACGCAACTCACCGTCTGGATTCTCTCGAAGAAATAGCGAAAGCGATTGAACGTTTGCATCAACTTCTTTCTCAGCCATTCGATCGAGCGGTGTCGGCTTTACTACGAAATCCCTGGCTATGGCCGAACTGCTTGCGAAGACGCCCAGAGCAGCGACGCCAAGTGCTAATAACAAGAACTTCATGGTACCGCCCCTATGAACATTAGTTCCTTAAAGAAGTTGCTCGACAATATCGTCAATTCAGGTGCAACGTGTCAAACGTGGGACGCCTCCAATTGATACGGAAATTTCTGGTTACTGGGCTCCACGATCGCGCATGAATTACCAAATAAGGTTAGAAGCTAGATCACCATATACGGTTAACTTGTTGATTGTTGGTTTGAACTGGGGCTTGAAATCAGTCCAACTTGGGATTGAGTCTATGCGGGTGTACGTTTAGCGGTTCGCCTTCCGAAATGTCACGTCGAAATTATCTGGTCAGATCAACACAAATCTCGTCACCTTAATGCCGAATATGGGTGCAAATTAACCCATATGGCACTTTGAAAGAAATTGAATTTGCGCAGATTTGCGCGAACCGGTCGGTAAATTTAGGACTCAATAGTCCTCTTGACCGAGTGCAATGAGTAACCAGGCAGTATGTGCTCGTTGTGAATCGATCTGGCCTGAATCCAGGGCCTCACCAACAAGATCTGCCAGTTCTTCGTTGACCAGTAACGCGTCTATGCAAGCCTCGCTGAGCATGGGGCGATTGTCACGGCGGCCGGCCTACTGAAACTCGCGAAAGACCAGGCTTCCGTTGGTGCCGCCGAAACCGAATGAGTTGGAAACAACGGTCTTCACGCGCGCATCGCGCGCTGCGTTAGCGGTGTAGTCAAGATCACACGCGGGATCCTGATTATCCAGGTTCATTGTGGGCGGAATAACCTGGTTGCGTATCGCCAGAATTGAAAATATCGCTTCGACCGCGCCTGCTGCGCCCAGCATATGGCCCGTTGTTGACTTCGTAGAACTAACGATTAAATCGTCGGCTGCATCGCCAAAGGTTCGCCTTATCGCGATCGTCTCACCAATGTCACCGACCGGTGTCGACGTGCCGTGGGCATTGAGGTAGTCGACATCCGCCGGATCTATGCCGGCATCCTGTATGGCGGCCGTCATGCAGCGGCGCGCGCCATCGCCATCAGCAGGCGGCGACGTGATGTGGAATGCATCGCCGCTCATGCCGAAACCGATCAGCTCTGCGTAAATCGTGGCACCCCGTGCCTTGGCATGCTCAAGCTCTTCCAGCACCAGACAACCGGCACCGTTGCTCAGCAAGAAACCATCACGGTCAATATCAAAGGGTCGGCTCGCCGCTGCCGGGTCATCGTTACGGGTGGTCATCGCACGCGCCGAGCAAAAACCAGCCATCGCCAGCTCGGTCGTTGCATGCTCTGCACCGCCTGCCAACATCACGTCGGCATCGCCGTGCGCGATGCTGCGGCCCGCGATACCAATACAGTGGGTTGACGTAGCGCAGGCTGTAACGATGGAAATATTCGGGCCCTTTATGTGCTGCAGAATACTGGCCTGGCCGGAAATCATATTGATAATGCTGCCGGGAATGAAAAACGGCGATACCTTGCGCGCACCGCCGGCAATCATCTTGTAGTGATTGTCTTCAATGTATTTAATGCCGCCGATGCCGGAGCCCATTGCAATACCGATGCGATGACCGTTTTGCTCGCTGATTTCAAGACCGGCGTGCTCGACGGCTTCCATGCTCGCGGCGACGCCGTAGTGAATGAACGGGTCGTTCTTGCGCTGGTCTTTTTTCGACAGGTACTGATCGGCGTCAAAGTCCTTAACGGTTCCCGCGATACGCGTCGGATAAGAAGAGGTGTCGAATTCGTCCAAAACACCGATCTGCGCATTGCCTTCACAGATGTTTGCCCAGACGTCATCCAGCCGGGTACCCACGGGAGAGATAATTCCCATCCCGGTTATGACTACGCGTCTTTCGCTCAAAATTTTTCCGCTGGAGGTCGGCAGGACTGCCGTGAATAAAGCAATGGCGCGGCAGCTATTGCCACCGCGCCATCAGTGTTCAATCTTCTTTGTTGCGTGACTTAACGAAATCGATTGCCAGCTGCACTGTCGTAATTTTTTCGGCTTCCTCATCAGGAATTTCAGTTTCGAATTCCTCTTCGAGTGCCATCACGAGCTCAACAGTGTCAAGCGAGTCAGCGCCAAGATCATCGACGAATGAAGCATCGTTGGTGACTTCTTCTGCTTTCACACCAAGTTGCTCGGCAACGATGTTCTTAACTTGTTCTTCGATACTGCTCATTGGGTTGCTTCTCCTGAGAAGACTCTTAAAAAACGGTAAGTCTTTGATTTTTCAAGGTACTGCCTTACCGAGGATGCGTATTGTATGTGAATCGTCGTTCGCAATCTATACACACAAGGCTTGATTTTCAGACTATTTCAGTCCATCAACATGCCGCCGTTCACATGCAGTGTCTCGCCCGTCACGTAAGCAGCCGCTGGCGAGGCCAGAAACAGCACCGCATTGGCTATATCCCGGCTATCCCCGAGCCGTGATAAGGGAATGCTGCTCAACATGGCGGTCTTTTGCTCGTCAGGCAGATCCCGGGTCATATCCGTGTCAATAAAGCCCGGCGCGACGACGTTTACGGTGATGTTGCGGGAACCAATTTCCCGTGCCAGAGACTTTGTGAAGCCAATGAGGCCGGCTTTTGAGGCCGCGTAGTTCGCCTGTCCGGCATTACCGGTAACCCCGATGACCGAGGCGATATTGATCATGCGTCCTCTTTTCGCCTTCATCATACCGCGCAGGCAGGCCTTGCTGACTCTGAACGTGCCCGTCAGGTTGGTCGCCAGGACGTCATCCCATTCCTCGGCCTTCATACGCATGAGCAAATTATCGCGCGTGATCCCGGCGTTATTGACGACTATTAGCGGCGCCCCCTCGTTCGCCTGAATGTCTTTGATCAGCGTCTGCACCGAGTCATCGTCCGCGACATTCAGAACCGCCCCGCGACCGCCGGAGCCTAATGCCACAGAGAAGCCATCCGCCCCGCCCTGGGTGGTTGCCGTGCCGATGACCGTCGCGCCCGCTGCTGCGAGTGCTGCAGCGATTGCTGCTCCGATTCCGCGCGAGGCGCCTGTCACCAGCGCGATCTCCCCGGCCAGTACGTCTGAGGTGAAAAGACTGCTCATGTTGGATTCCTTGTGGTACTCAATTGATCAGGCTTGCAGGGCTTTTTGCAAGCTATCGTGGTTGTCGAGGTGCGCAACAGTTATGCCCTTGTCGATACGTCGCATGAGTCCGGCAAGCACCCTGCCGGGGCCGCATTCAATGATAATATCGGCACCCTCTGCGATCATCGCCTGTACTGTTTTTACCCACAAGACCGGACTGTAAACCTGCAGCGAAAGCGTGCGGCGAATATTGTCTGCGTCCGTATAGGGCAGACCGGTTGCTGCGCTGATCACGGTCTTTTCAGGCGTCACGAACGCCGTATCGTTTAGCGTCGCGGCAAGTGACTGGCCCGCCCCACGCATCAGCGACGAATGCGATGGCACGCTTACGGGCAGAATAATTGCGCGCCGCGCACCGTGTTCCTTTGCATATTCCACTGCCTGCCTGACGGCGGTCGCATGGCCCGCAATAACGACCTGCCCCGGTGAATTGAAATTGACCGGTTCTGCGATACCGATCGTCGATGCTTCATCGCACAGCGCAACAACGGCGTCATCGTCCAGCCCGAGCAAGGCCGCCATCGCGCCGATGCCGACTGGCACCGCTTCCTGCATCAGTTCCGAGCGTCGCATGACGATCCGCAGTGCGTCCGGAAAATCGACGGCGCCGGCACACACCAGCGCTGTGTACTCGCCAAGACTATGACCGGCCATCAGTGACACGTCGCCGCCACCGGCGGCCTGCCAGACCCGATAAGCTGCAACGCCGGCCGTTAGCATTGCCGGTTGTGTCACGACGGTTTCACCCAGTTTTTCGGTCGGCCCGTCCTGTACGAGAGACCAGAGGTCGTAAGCAAGAATTTCTGCAGCTTCGGCATAGGTCTCGGAAACCACATCGAAATGTTCGGCCAGGTCCGCCTGCATACCTGTCGACTGGGATCCCTGCCCCGGAAAAACCATCGCAATCGTCATTCGCTCTTCGCTCCGTATGCGTTGATATCTAAGTGCTGATGTTGGTCTAAGGCGGCAAATTATATAGGCAGCGCGGACCGGACTCTAATGGAAATGGCCAGGCCCGCGACGCAGCCGCCTATGGCGCCCAGCAAATGCGCTGCGGTGACCACATGGCCGCCTGCGGCGCTTTCCGATCCGGGGAGCGGGCCGATTAATGACTCGTACGCGAGTTTCGCGAGCATAAGGACCGCGAGAATCAGTGCCTCGACACGGCGAGTTCGCCATATACCTGAAATTCCGGCCGCAAGAAGACCGTGCAAGAGTCCTGATAATCCGACGTACCAGGCGAGAGTGGGCATGAGAAACCAGAACCCGGCGTCCATTGTCGCGATACTGGTGGCGATGATGACGGCCCACGCTCTGGTCGAGAACGAGTCGCCAACCAGATACCAGACAACCAGCAAGCCCGCCACGTTCAGGAGGTAATGCGCAAACTCGAGATGGACTGCGTGGCCGGATATAAGCCGCAGGATCTCGCCGCCGCCTATTGCTGCCCTGTCGTAACGCAGCCCTAATGCCGCGTCATCGCCGAGTAACAGGATCACTGTGGCAGCGATCACAATCGCTGCAGGCAGCGCCCAGCCGAGTATTAGTTGCTTTGAAATCAATTTTCCTGCCCTTGGCCTAACCCCATGTTTGGTATACTCGCGTTTACATCATCGTAGAGTCAATCCCGGCATTGTGCCGGCTGGATCGACAGCATCGGAGTAGGAATTGTGACAAGTAACAAGCAGCTGTGGCAGGCACCTTCGCAGCAGCGCGGATTTACCCTGATTGAGATAATGGTGGTCGTCATCATTATCGGAATTCTCGCAGCGATTGTCGCACCGAACGTCATCGGGCGTGTAGACGATGCGCAGATCACCAAAGCGAATGCCGAAATCTCCAATATCGAGAATGCGCTGAAATTTTACAGGCTCGATAATTTCGCGTACCCGACGACTGAACAGGGAATCGACGCACTCGTTACGAAACCGAACGACCCCAATGTCCGCAACTGGAAAACCGGGGGCTATCTTGATCGCATGCCGAAGGACCCATGGGGAAATCCTTACCTCTACCTTAATCCAGGCAACAACGGCGAGATCGATATCTACACGCTCGGCCGCGATGGCCGGCCCGGCGGCGTCGGAATTGATGCTGATCTCGGCAACTGGGCGACTGATTAAGCCACCCTCTTGGGAAATCACGCAACAGTGATCGACGCTTGCCGTGAGCGCGGCTTCACGCTGATCGAAATACTCGTCACGCTCGTTATCGTCAGTATTATTCTGTCGATAGCAGTCATGTCGCTCAATCTGGTCAGCGACGATCGGGAAATTCGCACCGAGGTGCGGCGGCTGATGTCCTTGCTTGAGGTCGCGCAGGATGACGCTGTCTTGCAAGGCCGCGACTTCGGAATCGAGTTTTTGCTCGGAGGCTACCGCTTTGTCGAGTACGACGCTTACACTGGTCAATGGCACGATATTTTTGCAGCCGACGTCCTGCGCACGCGCAAGATTCCCGATGAAATGGAGATCAGCCTGTATCTGGAAGACAAACGCGTGTTGCTGGACAAGAATGCTCTCGGCCTGGGTGAAGAAGATCAGGCGAATTCAACAGCGGAGATTAAAAATTATGCGCCCCACCTGCTGATTTTTTCGAGTGGCGATATGACACCGTTCGAGGTCAGTATCAGGCGCGAGACCGATCAATTGGCTGTCGCGCTAAAGGGCGACCTGTTTGGCAACATTGAATTCATAGACGATGAAGATATGCAACGCTGATTATCGCCGCAACAAGGGCTTCACCTTAATCGAAGTCCTTGTCTCGCTGGTGATTGTCTCAATTTCATTGACGGGCATGGCCGTTACGATGGGCAGCATGCTTAACAATGCCACGGTACTGCGCGAGCGGACCTACGCCAGCTGGATCGCGCAAAACAGGATAGTCGAGCTGCGACTCGCAAACGAAGTACCCGAAACAGGCACGACAAGTGGCGAGGTTGAGTATGCGAATGCGTTTTGGGAGTGGCGTGCTGAAGTTTCGGAAACCGGCGTCGAGAACCTCTTTCGTATTGACGTAGAAGTTTCGTTTCCGGGCGCTGACAATCCGATCCGCAAAGTCACGGGATTTGTCGGTGAGCCGATCATTCCCGGGCAAAGCAACCGTGCCTGGATGCAACTCGCCATCGAGGACGATGGCATCACCGGAGAGACAACATGAAGCGCCGCGCGGCGCCAGGTTTTACGCTCGTAGAAGTGCTCGTGGCACTCGGAATATTCGGCATCATGTCGACCATGGCCTACCAGGCGCTCGGGCAGTCTTTCTCCAACGCGGAACTGCTAACGGCCCGAATGGATCGACTGCAGGCAATCCAGCGCACGATGAGCATGTTGGGCAAGGACCTGATGCAGGCGGCACCGCGACCTGTACGCAACCTGATCGGCGACGGATTTATACCTTCTATCCGCAGCACTCAAACTACGGAATTTGCGCTCGAGGTGACGCGCGGTGGCTGGCCAAACCCCGCAGGACTGCCACGCGGCACATTGCAGCGAGTCGCCTGGCGAATCGAAGATGGCGAATTACTGCGTTACCACTGGACTGTGCTCGACCCGACGTTCACCAGTGAGCCTGTCATTACAGAAATGATGGGTGACGTTGAAAGCATATTATTTCGATTCCGAGTGCCGGGCGGTGACTGGATCGGACAATGGCCACCACAAGGTGTAACCGGGGCGCGGGCCCAACGCATGCGTCCCCAGGCAGTTGAGGTCGTGTTAACGCTGGTCGACGAAGGCGAGCTACGGCGCTTTTTCGAGGTGGCGCCGTGAACCACAAGATGCTCCGTCATCGCCAGCAGGGCGTTGCCCTGATTACGGCCCTGCTGATCATGGCATTGCTCGCCAGCTTGAGTCTGCGCCTGAGCTGGGACAACGCGATGGACGTGCGTCGAACGATGACGATGCTGTACCACGACGAAGGCAGTCAGGCGGCCCTGGGCGCAGAGTCCTGGGTCATGAGCATGCTACGTGACGATGCTGAGGATTCGCAGACAGACCACCTTGGCGAAATCTGGGCTGCAGAGATGCCTGTATTGCCGATCGAGAGCGATACTATTCAGGGTGTGCTGCACGGTAACGTGCAGGATCTGCAAGGCCGATTCAATGTAAACAACCTGGTGCGACAAAATGGCAACATTGATCAGCAATCGCTTGAACAGTTTCGGCGTCTTCTTGAGGTTCTCAATATCGATCCCCGTTTCGC
Source organism: Pseudomonadota bacterium (assembly GCA_022564475.1). GTDB lineage: Bacteria > Pseudomonadota > Gammaproteobacteria > Steroidobacterales > Woeseiaceae > UBA1847. Next base: position 3,034 of record JADFLJ010000018.1, on the reverse strand, counting down.
AGACTTAAGCGCGGACTGGATCGATGCCGATCAAAATGCCGAGCTTGCCGGTGCCGAAGACGCGATATACCTGGGTATGATCCCACCCTATCGCAGTGCAAATCAGCATCTGACCTCTGTGAGCGAGCTGGCCGCGCTTGAGGGTATGGACAAGGCGACGTTCGACGTCCTGTTGCCGCATATCGTTGCATTGCCCGGTCGAACCGAAATCAATGTAAACACAGCGACGTTTGCTGTCCTGCGTTCGTTGAGTGACGGCATCTCGAACGAGATCGCCGAATCTCTGATGAGCGAACGTGCGGAATCCGGTTTTGCTAACATCGAGAATACTTTCGCACCTTACCTGGGCGCTGAGGTGGCGCGAGGGTTGCGGGAGACCAGCGACTATTTTCAATTGAAGGTCGTCGTGCAGATTGATACGGTTCGCATCACCTATTTCAGTGTCTTGCAGCGTGACCCGCAGCGCGGCACAGTCGTCCCGATATTGCGCAGTTTTGGAACTATTTGAGCATGGCAGAATTTCTTGTAATTCGTCTTCGCGAAGATGCCGAACAGCCTGTGAGCTGGATCGCTGTTGATGATCGCGGTACGCGCCGCGGGCACGCCGGCAGCGGCAGTCTTTTAGACGCGGCACGGGAAATCCGCGAACGCCGCGTCATCGTTCTTGTTCCCGCTGCCGAGGTACTGACGTTTAGTGTGCACGTTCCCGCGAAGGGGGCGCGTCTGACTGCCGCCCTGCCCTTTGCGCTTGAAGAGCAGGTCGCGGACGATATTGAGGATCTGCATTTTGCACCTGGCAAACGCAACGCCAGCGGCGCTTTGTCTGTGGCCGTGGTTGCTAAAACGACGCTACTCGACTGGATCAGGCGATTGAGCGACGCAGGCATCCAGGCAGCTAGCATCATCCCTGAGAATCACGGTCTTGCCAGGACACCAAACACTGCGTCTTTACTGCTTGCAGAGGATCAGCTGTTCTTCAACGATGGTGACGAGTCGACATTTGTCATTTCCGGAATGAGCCCGAGCGAAGTGTTGGTCGCCGCCAACATTATCGGTGACTCGGATGCCGAAACACCCAGGCACCTGCTCGTCTATTGCGACAGCGCTGCAAATGAGACCTACGAAAAGGACTGGGCGTTGCTGCGCCACGAGTTATCCAGTGTGGATGTGAGCCTCTTGCCCGATGGTGTATTGCCGCGTCTCGCGATTACGGTTGCCAGCGGTGAAGGAATTAATCTCTTGCAAGGGCGCTTCGGGCCGCGGACTGAAGTGGCTGAGCTATTCAAACCCTGGAAATATGCTGCGATGTTTTTGCTCGCGCTCGGCATTGTCAGCATTGTCGGCAAGGCCGCGGATTATTATCAATTGTCGGCGGAACACAGTGCCCTGAAGCAACAATTCGCAGAGGAATATCGACAACTTCGGCCCGGCGATACTCGTGAGATCGTCGATCCGGTCGCGACCGTGAATTCACTGCGCCGGAGCATCGGTGCGGGAGGCAACAAGCAAACGATCTTCCTGCCGTCGCTGTTGCAGCTCGCAGATGCGTTGCAGAATAACAAAGCGGCCACAGTTGAGGCCATCAGTTACCGCGCTGGAGTTATCGACGTGCGACTAAATGCACCGGATATTTCGACACTCGACCGAATTGTGCAGGCCGTTAATGCGTCCGGACGCTTTAACGCATCGCTGCAGTCTGCTGACAGTGTCGGTGACCGCGTAAACAGTCGCATTCAGATCCGGGAGACCGGAGCATGAAGGCCTGGTTTGATGCCCTGCAAGTTCGCGAGCAATGGTTTGTCGGTGTCGGCGGCGTAGTGGTCGCATTGACATTGGTCTGGGGCGTACTGTGGCTGCCATTCGACACGGGACATAAAGAGCTGCGATCGAATGTCGATGTATGGGAACGCTCGCTAAACGAATTAAAGCCATTGCGGGCTGCCATCCAAAGTGGCGCAAACCCGCGTGCAGTTGCTGTCGAGAACAGCAATGAAACGCCGGTTGTTGTCGTTGACCAGACTTTACGAGCCCGCGGACTGAATGGCGCATTAAAACGTCGCCAGCCAACGCCGAATGGCATACGCGTCGAGTTTGAAAATATCGCATTTGATGACCTCATACTGTGGCTGGGCGACCTGAGTACACGTTACTCAATGGAAGTTCAGGCAGGCAGCATGTCGATTGCGAACCGTGCCGGTCCGGGACGCATCAACGCGTCGCTGACGCTCGAGCGCTCGCTTTAATGCCGACGCGCCGTGCGTTGATTATTGCGGGCGTTCTTAGCCTGTTTTTGGCGCTTGTCATTCTATTCCCGGCTCGAGTGGCTTTTAACTGGTTCGCGCCGCCCGGCATCAGTCTCGGCGGGATCGTTGCCGCCACGGCAGCCGGCAGCGACCCGCGGCTCGGCCGGGCCATGTTGATTCACTATCTGAAACAGCACGCGCAAAAAAACAGGCCGCGAGTGAGTACGGCCACACGACTGCGCTTCATGCGCGTTCGCAAACGTCAGATTATTATCGTCAACCATGACAAGTGAGAGGGTGTGTGCCCGCACGTCAACTCTGCAGTCAACTGTAACTGACACCCGCCCGAAGTCAATCCCGCGTTCTACGCGCGTGTCGGAACAAAGCCAAGACGATATTTGTGCGGTTTCATGGGAATTTGCAACTCCCTATCAGGCTTAAAGTTGCGACACAACCTGGTTTGGCGCCTCCTCGACAGGGAGGCCCAAACGGGGCTTTCTCCGAGATTGACATTGTAAACTTATAAATGATACTATAGTCACAATATGTCAAATTAAGCCATCCTGCCAAGAGCGTTCAGATGCCCTCGCAAAACCCAAATCCAGGCGTTCTCGGCTCACGCCTTGCCAGTGCCCGCAAGGCTCGCGACATCACCCAGGAGTCCGCCGCCGAGGCTCTCGGCTGTAGCCGGCCGACTTTGATTGCAATTGAGAAAGGCACCCGCCGCGCGAAGCCGGAGGAGATTGTTACGCTGGCGCGGCTGTATGGGCGACGCGTTCATGGTTTGGTTC
>JADFLJ010000144.1 GCA_022564475.1 Pseudomonadota bacterium | reverse complement strand
GCGTCGAACCGGCCCGCAATCTGGCCAAGCTGGCCCAGGCAAATGGCGTCGACACGCTCAACCGATTCGTCAACCGAGAGGTGGCGCAGGAAATCATCGCAACCAAGGGCCACGCCCGGCTTGTAACTGCGGCGGGTGTATTCTTCCATCTCGAAGAATTGCTGAGCGTCACCCAAGGGGTGGCTGATCTCATTGGCCCCCAAGGCGTATTTTACGTACAGGCCATCTACCTGGGCGAAATTCTGCGCAACACGGAGTTCGACAACATCTACCACGAGCACTTGACCTATTGGACGATTCGATCTTTGGATGCGCTTTTCAGCCGTTTCGGGCTGGAAATCGTGCGGTCGGACCTGCTGCCGATTCATGGGGGTTCCCTGGAACTGTTCGTTACCAGGAAGGGCACCGGTCCGGTGGACCCTTCTGTCAACCGCATGCGCGCCGAGGAGGAACGGCATGGCTATGGCAAGATCGAAACCTATCGCGAATTCGCCAATAGGGTGTGGTCGATTGGAGAGGAACTCATCGCAATCTTGCGCCGGGAGATTGCGGCAGGGAAGCGGCTCTATGCTTTTGGGGCACCGGCCAAGGGGGCAACCCTGCTCAACACGTTCAAGATCAGCCGAGACTTGATTCCCTATGCCGTGGAGAAAAACGGACTGGTTTTTCTGCCACCCGATTTGCCCATGCCGTCCGATCCCCTGCACACGGGCGCCATGCTGGAGGCCGTCACACCGTTGCTGAAATCCATGCAGGGCGGCATGTTTTGCCTGTTCACGAGCCACCGGGCCTTGGGCAATGCCAGGAAGTGGTTTCGAACCAACAAGTCAGTGCTCGCGGGCCGCAAGTTGCTGGTGCAGGGCAGTGCGCCACGGGACGACTTGTTGCGGCGCTTTCGCAATGAGGGCAACGCCGTGTTGCTCGGCACCGGCAGTTTTTGGGAGGGCGTCGATGTGCGCGGTCAGGCATTGACAGTGGTCGCGATCGACAAGCTGCCGTTCGGCTCGCCCGCCGATCCATTGATGATGGCGCGTCTGGAATTCATCCGACGAAATGGCGGCAATGGGTTCACTGAACATCAAATACCGCAGGCCGTGCTGGCGATGAAGCAGGGAGCGGGACGCTTGCTGCGTGACCAGAATGACTATGGCGTGATCGTCCTGTGTGACCCGCGCATCACGAGCAAGAACTACGGCCGCAAGTTTTTGCAGAGTTTTGAGCCGATGCCGTTGACATCGTCTATCGAAGAAGCAAAAAGCTTCCTGCGTGCGCATGAAGCCGCCGCGGTCGTTGCGTGAATTTGCTGGCGCTGGATACGTCGTCGATCGCTTGTACAGTCGCTGTGCAGATTGGCGAACAGGTGTACACGCGGCATGAGGAACAGCCGCGTGAACACACGCGGCTGCTCATACCCATGATTCGGTCAGTGCTGGCGGATGCCGAAGTCGATTTGTGCGAGCTCGACGGGATCGTGCTCGGCAACGGTCCCGGGTCTTTCATCGGCATGCGTATTGGAGCCTCGGTTGCGCAGGGACTCGCGTTTGGAGCCGGCCTGAAGATCGCCCCGGTGTCATCTATGGCGGTGCTTGCGGCTGAAGTTGGCGCGACGAGTCCTGCGCGCGTCGCGGTTGCTCAGGACGCGCACATGCAAGAGGTCTATCTCGGTTTGTACGAGGTGACTGGCGATACGGTGATGGCCCTGATTGCGGAACGTTTGCAGGGCTGCGACGCTATCCCTGAGTTGCATGAGGGTGGCGATTTCGTCGCTGCAGGCTACGGATGGCAACGATATCCCGATCTGCTGGAGAGAAATCGTGCAAACTTGCGCGGCGCGGCAAAGCTTTTGCACCCGCACGCAGAATTTTTGCTAAAACCGGGTTCGGATGCGTTTGAGCGCGGCGAAGCCATCGCTGCCGAGGATGTGATCCCGGTTTACTTGCGACAGAAGGTCGCTGAAATACCGCACAGGAAAGTCTGATGAAATCCATCGCGACTGCATTAGGCAGTGTGCTAATGATCGGCGTTTTGGCACAGCCGGCGCGGGCAGAAGACGATGCCGGGTCCTGGGTCGATCGTGTTGCCTTGTACGGTGACTTGCGGCTGCGTTACGAGGACATTCATGAAGAAGGGAATCCCGATGCGAATCGGGATCGTGAACGCGGTCGCGCTCGTTTTGGTATCAAAGCCGAGGTACACGAAAACGTGCAGATCGTTTTCGGCCTGGCAACGGGCGGCGACAATCCTGTGTCGAGAAACGTAACGGGTGATGGTGGGTTTACCAGTAAGGAAATCGCCCTGGAACTTTTCTATGTCGATTGGGCAGCGACGGATTCGCTGAATATCCATGCGGGCAAGATGAAGACGCCACTTTTCAGGGCAGGCAAGGTGGCGTTGATTTGGGATAACGACCTCAATCTTGAGGGCATCTCGGCCAGGTATCACGCCGGCATGTTCTTCGGCAATGTGGGCATATTTTCCGCGGAGGAGCGCAGCGGTCAGGACGACTCAGCTCTTTACATCGGGCAGCTTGGCCTTGTCACAGGACTCAGTGAGCGAACGAAATTGACCGCAGGTTTCGGTTACTTCGGATACAGCAATACGATCGGAAACGAGCCCTTCTACAACGGCGCGCCAAAAGGCAATACGGTCGATGCAAACGGCAATCTTGTATTCGAATACGAGAATTTCGAGTTATTTATGCAACTGGATACTGCGATCGGCGATTGGCCATTGCAACTCTACGGTCATTACACGGTCAACAACGAGGTTGATCGGCAAGATACAGCCTATGCGCTTGGCGCGAGGCTTGGGTCGACTAAACAGCAAGGAAATATGCAATTCAGATGGACGTATCTGGACATCGAGGCGGACTCGGTTATTGGAACGTTTAACGATTCCGATTTCGGCGGCGGCGGTACCGATGCAAGCGGCCACATATTTTCGGGACAATATATGCTGACTGACAATATCAATGTTGCAGGAACGGTGTTCTTGAATCAGATCGACGGTTTCCAGGGTGGAGTCAAACGCGATTTTGATCGTGTACAGTTAGACATCGGATTTAAATTCGAGTGATGGTATGACAATACCTGACAAACGGATTCTTAATTTTGCCGGTTTCCTGATGTGTGCGGCGCTAATGGGCTACGCGCTCTACGCGCAACATTACCTCATGCTCGAACCCTGCCCACTTTGTATTCTTCAGCGCATTGCCGTGGTCGGCATGGGATTGGTATTTCTGCTTGCGGCCCTGCACAACCCGGGTGGAGTGGGGCGCTTCGTCTATGCATTGTTTCTCGTGCTGCCCATGTCACTGGGCGCAATTGTCGCCGGACGCCATGCCTGGTTGCAGATGTTGCCCGAAGATCAGGTTCCGGCGTGTGGCCCGGGGCTTGACTACATGTGGGAGAATTTTCCACTGGCCGATGTGATCAATATGGTGTTCCGGGGATCGGGCGAGTGCGCCGATGTCGATTGGCAGCTACTCGGCCTTTCGATGCCTGCCTGGGTATTCATTGCTGTGATCGCACTTGGCAGCATTGGCATTTGGAACAACGTCAGGCGCGTTTAGCAGCAACTCCATTGTTCTCTTGTACATGCCACAGAGTGCAATCACGTCTTCGATTTTCACCTGCTCGTCAACCTTGTGAACCGTCGCATTACTCAGTCCGAGTTCGACCACATCTATACCGGCCGGCGAGATAAATCGTCCGTCGGAAGTGCCGCCACCCGTTGAGAGTTCGGGTGGACTGCCGCTTATTTCCTCCACGGCCTGGCTGAGCGCATCAACTAACTTGCCGGGCTTTGTCAGAAACGGCTTGCCCGACAGGTGCCAGTCCAGCTTGTAGTCAATGTCATGTGAATCGAAAATCTCTTCGAGCTTTTGCTGCAAGCCGTCGTGCTCCCATTCAGATGAATAGCGGAAATTGAAACGCGCTTTCAGTTCGGCGGGTGTGACATTGGGAGCGCCTGTTCCGGCTTCGATACTGACAATCTGAAAACTTGTCGGTGGAAAGAATTCATTGCCCTGATCCCATTCGATCTCATTGAGCTCGGCCAGCACCGGAGCGAATCGGCTGATTGGATTATCGGCGAGCTGCGGGTAAGCGACATGTCCTTGAATACCGCGAACCGTCAATATTGCACTCAATGAACCGCGCCGTCCTATACGAATGGTATCGCCGAGTTGCTTGCCACTGGACGGTTCGCCCAGGATGCACCAGTCGATCTTCTCATTGCGGTTAGTCAGCTCGGCCATGACCTTTAGCGTGCCGTCACGCGCCGGTCCTTCCTCATCGCTGGTAATGAGCATGGCGAGACTGCCGTCGTGATCCGGGTTTTCAGCGACGAATTCTTCTATGGCAACAAGCATCGCGGCTATGCCGCCCTTCATGTCGGCAGCGCCGCGGCCGAACAGTGTGTCACCGCGAATCACGGCGTCAAAGGGATCGCTGTTCCAGTCGTCGAGATTGCCGGCCGGTACGACATCGGTGTGTCCGGCGAAACACAGTACGGGACCTGATGTGCCGCGCCGCGCCCACAGGTTGCTGACGTCACCGAAAGGCATTTGCTCACAGTCGAAACCGATCGCCGTCAGACGTTGTATCAGTACGTCCTGGCAGCCCGCGTCTTCCGGCGTTACGGACTTGCGTTTAATAAGGTCGCGCAGGAGTTCAATAGCAGGGTAGTGGCTTTCCTGGACCAAGCTGCAGGAGGCGACGCGGGGGCGGGAGCTACATGAGACAGCGACCATGGACGGCGACTCGGTGGTGGCACAGGATCCCGAACTGGTTACTCCCTTTACTGGTACTGCTCGCCGTCTTGGCCATCGTGACCGTCGCCCTGGTCTACCGGGACAGCCTACCCACCGTAGAGACGCTGGGCTACCCGGCCATCTTCATCGTGTCGGTCCTGGGCAGCGCGACGCTATTATTTCCGGTACCAGCCCTCCTCGCCGTATGTGCGGGTGGAACGCTGCTGAACCCGCTGCTATCAGGAGTGATAGGCGGAACCGGGCTGGCGTTGGGAGAGGGCACCGGATACCTGGCGGGCGTTGCCGGCAGTGGGCTTCTCAGAGAAAACCGATGGTATGGGCGTCTTCGGCCGTGGGTGGAGCGTCGGGGTTGGATGGTGGTCCTGGTAATCGCGGCGATTCCCAACCCGATATTCGATATCGTGGGCATGATCGCTGGAGCTATGCGTATGCCCCTGTGGCAGTTCTTTGGCGCGGCGTGGGTCGGCAAGACGGTGAGATCGGTGGGTGTGGCGTACGGCTGCGCCTTGGGCTACGACTTCCTCCGTGCGCTGGGATGAGGGCGAGCGCGTGCGCCCGTTTTTGACACGACCAGTACCCTTTGCTACACTGTGGGATGATTATGTGAAGAAGCTGGCCTCAGGGAGGCTGCACCTTCGATGGCAGGGTGCTGAAATCAATTCTATTGTCCTTCGGTAGTCTAATGGTACGTGAAGCACCGTTTCCTCTTTGGTGGCTGGGAGTGGCGAGGCAGGAGAGGAAGAGCGAGTGATTTCGTACGTCGCCCTCCGCATAGCTGGCGCTGTCCTACTCGGTCTGTCGGGCTGGCAAATCGGAGCAGCCGTGAGCACCGGATTGGGGACTCCAGGCTTTATTCCATGGGGGCTGACGGGCGCGTTGGCCGGAGCCATTCTGGGCGGTGCCTTTACACCTTATGTAACGTTGGCGCCCACCCGCCGAGTCCGCAAGAGGATAGAGGCATTATCAGCCTCCCGCATCCTCGCCGGCCTGACCGGCCTGCTCATAGGTCTCCTGATAGCCGTACTTATATCTGTTCCAGTGGCCAGGATAGAAGGATGGCTGGGTGTATGGATTCCGGTGTTGTTGAGCGTCCTTTTCGGCCTTACCGGTGTGGTAATCATGCTGATCAGGGAGCAGGACCTGTCCC
>JADFLJ010000143.1 GCA_022564475.1 Pseudomonadota bacterium | reverse complement strand
CAAAGTTCCGCTTTCATCTTTGCAACCGAGACCCGCCATGATTGTCAGGCGCTCCAGGTTGACGTCGCCGTGACGTTCGTCGTGCGCAAGCGCAGAGAAGCCCATGAGTTGAATGTGATTCGCGACGCTAATGGCTATTTCATAGGCACGAAATGCGGATGCGGCCGTAACTGAATCTGCCACCCAGGAATTAGCGAGCGTGCCGTTTTCGGGGATACGGCTGTGTTCAACCACGATGACAATCGCATAGCCGTGATTCTGTGGCGTCGATTCACTGAGCCAGCACGAATCAGACAACGAACAGATTCCTACCTGGCTGGCATTGAGAAAATACGCCGACCCTTTGATATCGATCATGCGCCTTCGCAAATCGTCAGGGACAGGCGCTTTGGCCGCTACCGGGTCATCATCCCGCAAGCTATGGAAAATCTCGTGGTAGTTGGAAATCGAATCACCGAATCCTGCGGCGTATGAATTGTCGTTCGTTGGCCGGCGCGTTCTCGATGCTTCGATTTCCCGAACCAGGCGGCTCCTGTCCCGGGAGAGACGTTCGAGCGGGTAGGGACCAAGATGATAAGGCCTTGATTTATTGGAAAAAAAGATCACTTCACTTTTAGCCAATAGGAAATGAATCCGCCCAGTGCCATCGGTATCGCGAAGATATAGAAGTTGGCTGACATGCTAAACCCGGCTGCGATCAGGAAACCAGCCGCGGCGGGACCAAGAACTGCGCCTGACCTCCCCAGCCCAATAGCCCAACCGATTCCGGTACTGCGAATTTCCGTTGGATATACCTTTGCGGCGACGGCGTATAGCCCCGTGAATCCACCTTGTTGAAGAATACCCATCAGGAAGATAACAACTAACAGCAGGTTCAGTTGATTGGGTGCGGCCGCGAAAATCACCATGCAAACGGCTGACAGTGACAGGAACACAAAAACCAGGTTTGTCAGTTTCCAGCGGGTCGACATCATGCCGAGCGTCAGGATTCCAAGAACACCTCCCAGGTTAAACAGAAAAAACGCGAGGTGGCCGGTCTCTGCCGAATAGCCGGTCTGTTCCATCAGCTTCGGGATCCAGCTCATCAGAAAGTAAAGCGTACTGAAACAAAGGAAAAACGTTGTCCAGAGGACCAGTGTCACCACCCGGTGTTCCCTGGCAAGAAGGCTTCTCATAACTCCAAAGAAGTTTTTCGATTCCCGTGTTGCCGCTTTGGCTATTAGCGGTAACTCGGTGAGCGTGTCCTTCTTCAGCTTGAGAAGAATTTTGTTGACACGATCCAGTGCATTGTCCGGTCGGCGCTCGAACAGAAATTTAAGTGACTCCGGAATAAATAGCCATGCAACCAGGCCCATCGAAAGTGTGACGGCACCGCCAAACCAGAACATGCCGCGCCAGCCATACTCCGGCATGATGAAGCCCGCAACAACTGCAGTCATCATCGCACCGAGTGGGTAGCCTGCTGTCGTCAACGCAACCGACAATGACCGGTATTTTTCGGGACTGTATTCAGCAGCAAGCGTTGCCTGACATGCGAGCATCGCGCCTGCTCCAACACCGCTGATAAAACGCAGGGCCATGAACTCCGCAAGCGAGGACGCGTTAGCCGTGAAAAGTACGGACACGCCAACCAGCGTGATACTCAGAATGATAAGCTTGCGACGACCGATAATGTCGGACACCGGTGCCAGAAACATCGCGCCCGCCATCATCCCGGCAAGCGCAAAACTGAAAATCAGGCCCAGCCGGTCGGCAGTGAGCTGTAATTCAGTTGACACTGCGCTGGCAACGATCGCCATCGCTGTGATATCGAAACCATCAAGCATGTTAAAGAACATGCACAGCCCGACCACGAGAATTTGCTGGCCGCTGATCTGACCGTTATCGATGACGTCGGCAACAACGTCACCTGCCAGCGCCGGGGCCGTGGAATCGGTCATATAAGGTATCTCCGGTAATCGGCGGGCATTATATACAAACGCTCGTGTCGTGTTATACCGTAACAATAATTGGAAGTGAGTGTCGAAATGGCAGGCAAAGATTCTGTAGTGAAGACCGGGCTCTACATAGACGGCGAGCGACGGCAGCCCGGTGGCGGTAAATATTATCCACTGCATAACCCGTCACGCCCGGATGAACTGGTGGGAGAAGCGGCCAGCGCTACCGTGCATGACATCGATGCAGCATGTGAAGCGGCGCATGCGGCATTTCCGGCATGGGCGGCTTTATCGTATGCGCGGCGAGCTGATTATTTGCGGAAGATTGCCGAGCATTTGACCGCAGACGAAGCGGAACTAAAATCCAGAATCAGGTTGTTTACGCGGGAGCACGGCAAGATTCTCAAGGAATCGACCATGGAACTCACGCGCCTCGGGGACCGATTCTTACATTGCGCAGCGATGGCGGAACGCCTCGCTGCTGACGATGAACTCAAAGGGCCGCCATTCGATACCATTATTACGCGGCAGCCGCGTGGCGTGGCGGCATTGATCGTGCCATGGAACTGGCCACTGTCGATCCTCGGAGCGAAGCTGCCGCAGGCTCTGGTGTCAGGGAATACCTGCGTCGTCAAGCCGTCGCAAAATTCGGCGATGGTGCCGACTCTGACCATCATGAAAATTGCAGAGATGCTGCCACCGGGTGTTCTCAACGTCGTAACAGGCCCGGCGTCCGAGATTGGCGACGCGCTGTTGTCACATCCGCGGGTCAGAAAAATCAACTTCACAGGTAGCATCCCGGTTGGCAGACACGTGATGCGAGTTGCCGCCGAAAACCTGACGCCAGTGACACTTGAGCTTGGTGGTAACGATGCCGGTTTGTTTCTTGAGGATGCGATTCTCGATGACGCAGCATTCATGCGCATATACCTGGCAGGGTTTATGACCTCCGGCCAGATATGCATGGCGCTAAAACGTGTTTACGTGCATCGATCCCGTTATGATGAACTGTGTGCGGGTTTGATCGCCGTGGCGTCGCGACAGGTGATCGGTGATCCATTGTTACCTGACACGAACATGGGGCCGGTTAATAACAAAAATCAGTACGCTGTAATCAAGGGTATGCTGAGCCAGGCGCGGGAGCGGGGTGCTGATGTGCAGGAGTTCGGTACGGTGCCTGATGAAAAATTGTACGGTGATGGATACTTCCAGAAACCGGCACTGGTATTCGATCCGGACCCGACACTTGATATCGTGAAGGAAGAACAATTTGGACCGGCACTACCGATCATCCCGTTCGATACGGAAGAGGAAGCCGTGGAGTTTGCGAACAACTCAGAATATGGTCTGTGTTCATCGGTTTGGACCGAGGACAAGGAAAGAGCCCTAAGGGTTGCACGACAACTCGAGGCCGGATACACCTACCTGAATGGTCACGGGCCGCTGGCGCAGGACAATCGAGGGCCGTTTGGCGGATTCAAAAGCAGTGGTATCGGCCGCAACCTGGGGTATGAAGGACTTCTCGAGTTTCAGGAATACCACAGCATATCGGGTCCCGATGGATGGTTATTATAGCGCTGTACCGATGGCTTCAGATCTATATGAAATGAGAGGTTAGGTTTTGGCAGCCAGGAAAAAGAAAGTGGCAAAAGAGAAAGGCAGTGCCGGCAAGAAACAATCGCTCCCGGTGTCTTCACGCGGCCAGCGCAGGAAAGAGATGATTCTTTCCGCGGCGACCAAATTGTTCCTGTCCGTTGGATATGGTGAGACCTCCATTGATGCCATCGTCGAAAAGTCCGGTGGATCCAAGGCAACCCTGTACAGCTACTATCCAACCAAGGCAGATCTGTTTCGTGCCGTCGTCGACTCGATTGTGTCCAGCGATGAACGTTCTGAACTGCAGTCACTGGATAATGTTCGCGATACGCTGGTGCAATTCGCGGAAACCCGGATGTCAGTCATATTTTCACGCGAGCACCGCTCTCTGATGCGACTGATCATTGCCGAGCGGGACCGCTTTCAGGATATCGCACGTTTGTATTACGAGCGCGGTCCGTTGCGTAGCCATACCCAATTGCGTGATTACTTCGAGACCCTGATCGAAAAAGGCCTTATCGATATCAGGAGTGCAGACGAGGCATCCGAGTTTTTTCGTGGCATGCTCCTGCATCAGCGATATATCGACCAGCTCTACCTGAACAGCCCGGTCCCATCGGCCGAGGAAGTCAGTGTCAGGGCGCGGCACGTTGTTGATCGTTTTCTTGAGGCTTACCACCACCCTGACAACAACCCGGCGCATATTCACCCCGTGAATGGTTGACCGATCGAACATCTCCGGGTATTTTCTGTACAACATAAGGAAATGTACGGTACAGTACGGATTATGCTGGATCGCACACACCAAAAGACTCCTGGGGTAGTTGTATGAACACACTGGACGCAGTCGCCATAATTTCGGTTCTGTTGACGGCCGTTGCAGTGCTGCCTGGCACGCTCGGAATACTGATGCTGACGAACAAGCTGGCGGCCTCGCCCGCCGGTGCCCGCTACATCTATTCACAATCGGGTGCGCTGATTGCCGGGGCACTGGCGTTGCTCATTTACGTTGTTTATCAAAACAACCAGGCAGGTAGTTACTCGATGCTCGTTGTTTTTTCCGTGGCTGCAGTACTGATCCTGCTGTCTTACGGTTTCCTGATGCACGCAAAAATGCTTTTCAAGCCAATAAGGCACCCGGTCTATTTTTCGATAGACTCGGCGCTTGAAAAGTTTGCAGATGATGAAGAAGTTGTTGGCGTTATCGACAAAAATGGGAATCCATACGCCTTCATTGCGAGGCTTGCACGCCGGCCACACATCGTTTTTCAGCCGGAGGGAGATGCTCCATTCATCATGACGCATTGCATTCTGGCGCACAGCTCCATGTCATATGCCCTTGAGGGAAATTTCAGTAACCCCGATATTACGATTACAGCGGCGTTGGCCAACAACATGGTTTTTTACGATAAAAACAGTCGCTGCTCGGTTGTACAGATCCATAATCGGCTCGAAGGCAGGAACGATCCCCTGTCCACAGTGCCGACAATCATGACCAGCCTTGGCAGCTGGAAGAAACACTATCCAAATTCACCGGTCTGGTTCCGTTCAATTACCTGGCGCGACATTTTTTACCTCAAGCTACTGGCAAGGGCCGATGTAATCGATCCGGCAAGTCCTGTAATGGTGTACCCGCTGCAGCATGAACTCGACGAGCGTCTACCGTTGAAGTCATGTGTTATTGGTATGTTGGAAGGCGACCATGCAAGGGCATACCCGGTTACAGCTGTCACGGCACAACGAATAATTAATGATGAGCTGGGTGGAAAATCTCTGGCAATCTTTTGCGTCGACGATTTCATCCAGGTATACGATCGCCGTGTCGACGGTGATACGGTGTTGACGTTCGAGTGTTCAGACCAGGCTGATAAATTCATCGACCGTGAGAGTGGCTCCGAGTGGTTAGCGACCGGGGCATGTGTTGGTGGTAAATATCAGGGCAAACAACTTGGTCCGATACCACATTACAACAAGATATTCTGGTATGTGTGGTCAGACTACTTTCCAAACGGTGAGGTTTTCGAAAATCCGGCATAAGAGACATTGAGTTGGCACAGATATTTGCTACCGATCGTGACGGCACGAAATACGAACTTGAGGCGCGTGAACGAGCCAGTCTGATGGAGATTCTTCGACAGGCAGGGCTGTCGATTGAAGCTTTGTGTAGCGGTTCATGTCAATGCGCTACCTGCCACGTATTCATTGAAGAGCCCTGGCTTGGGAAACTCCCTCCGCAAACCGATTTCGAGATTGCGGCGCTGGAGGGCGAGGGCAGCGAATTGCACGCCAACTCCAGGCTTGCCTGTCAGATCAAGTGGCAGGACGATTTGGAAGGCATCGTGCTGACGGTTGCGCCGGAGGCCTGCCGAATGCCGGGCGACCTCAATATCGAAAGCTTC
>JADFLJ010000017.1 GCA_022564475.1 Pseudomonadota bacterium | reverse complement strand
CGGGATTGCGATTGCTGCCAGAATGCCGATGATCGCGACAACGATCATCAATTCGATAAGCGTAAAACCTTGTTGCTTCTTCATTTCTCTATCTCCATGAAAATGAGAGTTTTCAAATACGGCGAACTCGCCTGTACCCGTATAAAGCAATCCCTGTGCCAACTTTTAATAAAAACCGATAACATATTGATTATAAACGCGTAAGAGATGATTACGCTCAGCGATGAGGGCTTCCTACCTGTGACAAAATAGCGACACACGGGCCGCAATTGTCACTAGCTGACAAAAATTGTCAGCCCGCGTCGATGCCGAGTTTCTTGATCCGGTAGCGTAGCTGACGGAAAGACAGGCCAAGGAGTTTGGCCGCTGCGGTCTTGTTATAGCGGGTTTTTTCGAGAGCATCGACGATTGCCTGTCGTTGCACATCTTCAACCTGGTCACCGAGATTGGTGTTGGCCGTGCTTGCCGAGTCAGTCTGAATCGATGTCTGCGTTCGCATGTTCAGGTCGGACTCGCTGATCGTGCCGCTGCTGCACAAGGTGACCGCTCGTTCCAGCATGTTTTCGAGTTCGCGAACATTGCCTGGGAAGGCATAGGACAACAGCGCCTGTTTCGCGCCTGCATCCAGTTTCGCAGACGTACTCAGGCGATTCATGATGTGCTCCGCCAGGATGCCGATGTCATCGCCGCGGTCCCGCAACGCGGGTACGTGCAGCTCTATCACATTGATTCGATAGTAAAGATCCTCGCGAAATTGCCCTTCGGCAACCATGTCCGACAGGTTCCTGTGCGTTGCCGACAGGATACGCGCGTTGGCGGTTTCTTCTTCCGAGGCGCCGACCGGCCGCACGGTCTTTTCCTGAATAACTCGCAGCAATTTGACCTGCATGGCCAGCGGCAGATCTGCAATCTCGTCAAGAAACAAGGTGCCGCCGTCCGCGCTTTGAATCAGGCCGGTCTTGTTTTTGATTGCGCCGGTGAAGCTGCCTTTTCGATGACCAAAGAACTCGCTCTCCATGAGTTCTGTCGGGATCGCGCCACAGTTGACGGGCACGAACGGCCCCGCGGCACGCGGGCCGCTGTCATGAATCAGTTTGGCGACCAGCTCTTTGCCCGTTCCGGACTCACCCGAAATGTGGACTGGCGCCTGCGACCGGGCGACTCGATCGACAAGGTCACGCAGTTCCTGCATGGGTGCCGATTCGCCGAGTAATTTTGAATTGTCGTTGGCCGACGATGCGTCAACCTTGAGCGCATTCTCCACGATATCGCGTAGATTGTTCAGATCGAGCGGCTTGGAGATGAAGTCGAACGCCCCGAGTTTGAGCGCCTGTACGGCCGTCTCGACATTACCGTGTGCCGTGATCACGGCAACCGGTACATCGGGCGCATGCGTTTGCATCCAGCCCACCAGTTCCAGCCCGTCGCCATCGGGCAGTCGCATGTCGGTCAGGCAAAGGTCAAACTGCTGTTTGCCAAGCAATGCTTTCGCCGTGCCAATATCGGCAGCGGTCTCGCTTGCGATATCCATGCGCGCCAGTGTCAGCGTCAGTAACTCGCAGATGTCGGGTTCATCATCAATAATTAACGCTATCGCTCGGCTCATATGTCGTCCTGTGGCTCCCAACGGTCCGGATCGGAAAATACGATACGAAAGATACTGCCTCCACCGGCGCGGTCAAGGTACAAGAGGGTTGCGTGATTCAGTTCGCACAGTTCCCTTGAGATATACAGGCCCAGGCCGGTGCCGCCCGAGCGTTCGGTGAAAAACGGTTCGAAAATCTTCTCGGCGCTGGCAGGGTTTACGCCGAGCCCGTGGTCCCGAATCTCGAGAAAAGGCCTCCCCGGGCCGTCGTTGGGTCCACCGTGAAGCTCGACCAGAATGCCACCGGTTTCGCTGGCGTATTTCACGGCATTGTCACAAATATTCCAAAGCACCTGTCGCAGGTGACTGGGATCCATCCGCACTTTGATGTCGTCCGGTATGTCCACCACCGTCATTTCGCCTTCCTGCAGTTCCAGGGTGCGCGTGAACTCCTGTGCAAAGTCCAGCAGCCAGGGCTTCAGGACGAAACGCTCAGGCCGTGAAGACTCGCGCCGCGACAATTGCAGGACATTGTCGATGATGTGGCTGACACGACTGGAATGGGTCTGGATAATTTCCGTCAGCCGTTTGTCGTCTTCTGTCAGCCCGGCGGATTCCCCGAGCAGCTGCGCTGCATGACTCATTGCGCCAACCGGGTTGCGAATTTCATGCGCGATACTGGCGCTGAGGCGTCCCAGTGACGCGAGTTTGGATTGTTGTACGCGCTCGTTCATGAGGCTGGCATCTTCGAGGAACACCAGCGCGGGTCCATCGCGTTGCTCATTTTTTCCAAGTGGCGCCAAATGAGCTGTGATTCTTGCGCTGTTGCCGTTCGTTACCACGGTGATCTCGGGATGGGAGGAAAGTGTTTTGTCGCCGCGCCAGCGTTTGACGTACTCCGCCAGCGGTTTCGAGGTTTCGGCAAGCTGGCGGCCGCTGATACTCCCGGACGCGCCCAACAAACGCGCAGCGGATCCGTTACTCAGACGAATGCGGTCGTCGGAGTCAATCACCACGATGCTTTCGCGAAGATGCTGCACGATGTACTCGTTAAGCTCGGACAGGTTTTTCAGGTCGACGCCGCGTTGTCGCGCGAGCGCTTCACTCATCTGAATACGCCTGGCGAGGGGCCGGACGCCCAGCGTCACCGCGAAGATGATCGCGCCCAACAGTCCTGCGGCCGGGTAGTTAGTGCCGAAGCCGCTTATCTGGGCGAACAATTCCTCACCGAGAATGGCAAAGGTCGCGATTGCCGCGAGAATTGCGGGTACCTGGGCGGGCAGTACGAGGCTGGCAGCACCGATGAATACAACCAATACGCCGCCAAGGCCGCTGGCGACGCCCCCGCTGGTGTACATCAGCACCGCAACAGCCGAGATGTCGACCAATAAATGGGTTACTGCCTGAAAGGTTAAGGCGGGCCAGCGCTGACGAATCGCGATTCCGAAGAACACCGCGAACACGAGGTAGGCTGACGCGCTTGCCGTAAACAGGTTGGGGACGCGGTCACCAAACAACCGGGGTTCCCCACCGGCGAAGAAAAGGACCAACAGGGTGGCTGCGATCAGCAGCCTGAAAGCGTTCAGCGTGCTCAGGACACGCCAGGTAAGGTCGGGCTCCTCAACGGCGCGCTGCAAGAGGGCATCCCGGCTGCCGCGAAAAGTGAGCTTACCCGTTGATTCGATATTTGCCTGATTCATCCGGGCTGATTGTAAACGAAGATGGAAAGCGATAATTGCTTTGCGTCCGATCCTCGTTTGCTCCAAAATACGCCGGAATTTTCGCGGCAGGACATTGCGTCGGCCGTATCCCTTAAATCACAAGATAAATGCGATGAATCTGCACGAATATCAATCGAAGCAATTGTTCGCCAGCTACGGCATTCCGGTGCCGCGCGGCATTCCGGCGCAGACCGCTGCTGCTGCGGTCAAGGCCGCTGAAGAACTGGGTGGAAATTTCTGGGTCGTCAAGGCTCAGATCCACGCGGGTGGCCGTGGCAAGGCCGGTGGCGTGAAACTGGCGAGAACGCTGGCCGAAGTTCGCGAATTCGCGGACGGCATGCTCGGTACCCGGCTCGTGACCCACCAATCGGGTCCTGAAGGGCTGCCGGTCAATATTGTTTACGTCGAGGAAGGCTCGGGTATCGAACGCGAGCTGTATCTGTCGATGCTCGTCGACCGTGAAGTGGGCCGGGTATCCTTCATCGCGTCTGCGGCGGGCGGCATGGATATTGAAAAGGTAGCCGAAGAAACGCCCGAGAAGATTTTTTCTATCACCATCGCGCCCGATGCGGGCCTGCAGGATTATCAGGCGCGGCAGCTCGCGTTTGGCCTGGGGCTGGACAAGCAGCAGATGCGCCAGTTTGGCGATATTCTGCAGAAGCTGTATCGCTTGTATCTCGAATGCGATGCCAGCCTCGTGGAAGTAAACCCGTTGATCACGACCAGGGAAGGCGATGTTGTTGCGCTTGACGGGAAGATCAATATCGATAGCAACGCGTTGTACCGTCAGCCCAAGCTTGTCGAGATGCGCGATGAGTCGCAAGAGGACGAGAAGGAGCGCGAAGCAGCAGAGCACGATCTGAGTTACGTCTCGCTGGACGGCAATATCGCCTGCATGGTGAACGGTGCGGGCCTCGCGATGGCGACGATGGATTTGATCAAGTTGCACGGCGGCGAGCCGGCCAACTTCCTCGATGTTGGCGGCGGTGCGACCAGTGAGCGCGTTGCTGAGGCGTTCAAGCTGATTCTGTCGAACGACAATGTTGCGGCCATTCTGGTCAATATTTTTGGCGGCATTGTGCGCTGCGATCTGATCGCCGAGGGCATTATCAGTGCTGTACGGGAGATGGGTGTGAGCGTCGCCGTTATCGTGCGCCTCGAGGGCACCAATGTAGAAAAGGGCCGTCAGCTGCTGGCTGACAGCGGACTCGACATCAAGGCAGCAGATGATCTGACGGATGCAGCCAAAAAAGCCGTTGCGGCCGCAGTTTAAAGAGAAGAATTAATGAGTATTCTGGTTAACAAAGACAGCAAGATCATCTGCCAGGGCATTACGGGCAGCCAGGGGTCCTTTCATACCGAGCAGTGCATTGAATATGGCACCCAGGTCGTGGCGGGCGTAACGCCGGGACGCGGTGGCGCGGAGCACCTTGGAGTGCCGGTCTACAACACGATGGCGGAAGCCGTTGCCAAAACCGATGCCGACGTGAGCATGATCTACGTGCCGGCGCCATTTGCAGCCGACGCAATTCTTGAAGCCGCGGATTCGGGCGTCAAGCTCGTTGTCTGTATTACCGAAGGCATTCCGGTAAACGACATGGTCAAGGTCAAGTCCGCTCTGCGCGACAACGACTGCCGCCTTATCGGACCCAATTGCCCGGGTATCATGACGCCCGGTGAGTGCAAGATCGGGATCATGCCGGGCTTTATTCACCAGAAGGGTCGAATCGGCGTTGTTTCGCGATCGGGCACCCTGACCTACGAAGCCGTCTACCAGACCACAACGAACGGGCTGGGGCAAAGTACCTGTATCGGTATCGGAGGCGACCCTATTCGCGGCATGAGTTTCATCGACTGCCTTGAGTTGTTTGAGGCAGACCCCCAGACAGAGGGCGTCATCATGGTCGGTGAGATTGGTGGTACCGACGAAGAAGCGGCTGCGGAATACATTCAGGCGAATGTCTCGAAGCCCGTTGTGGCCTACATCGCAGGTGTTACGGCGCCTCCGGGCAAGCGCATGGGCCATGCGGGTGCGATCATCGCGGGAGGCAAGGGCACTGCCGCTGCGAAATTCGAGGCGCTGGATGCCGCGGGCGTAACGACAGTTCGCTCGCCAGCCGAGCTTGGCAGCAAGATGGCCGAGGTACTTGGCTAGTCAGGTCACACTGGCACTTGCTCAAGTCGACCTCGCCGTCGGCGATGTCGTTGGTAATGCCGCAAAGATAACCACTTATGCAAACCGCGCGCGTGACGAGTTGCAGGCGGATCTTGTCGTGTTTCCCGAACTTAGTGTTTGCGGCTATCCGCCCGAGGACTTGTTGTTTCATTCGGGCTTGCGTGCAAACGTCGAGGATGCGATTAGCAATATTCGGGAGTCCGTCCGCGGCATAGCGATCCTTATTGGCTTCCCCGAATATGCGGACGACGTTATCTATAATACGGCGGTTGTTTTTCTCGATGGCGAGGTCTTGTGTCATTATCGAAAGCAGGAATTACCAAATTACAGCGTGTTTGATGAAGAGCGTTATTTCACGGCGGGCAAGTCGGCAGCGGTTTTTACACTGAACGGTATTCGCATCGGACTCAATATTTGTGAAGACCTGTGGCAGCGCAGCCCGCTGCAGGACAGTCGCGCAGCGGGCGCCGAGTGCGTCATCGCAATCAACGGCTCGCCCTATGACATCAACAGTCAGAAGAATCGTGAGGCGGAAGTTCGGGCACGCATAGCGGATGTCAGAATTCCGGTTGTTTACGTCAACATGGTGGGCGGCCAGGATGAACTGGTTTTCGATGGCGGCTCGTTCGCTCTGGATGCGGATGGAGAGGTTGCATTTCGGGCACCCGCTTTCGATGAGGGGCTGCATCGCGTCACGCTGCTTGCCGATGCGGCTGGCGTTACGCCGGATGGCGGTGGTATCGCTGCGACGCTGCCGACCGAGGAAAGCGTTTACAAAGCCCTTGTTACCGGCACGCGCGACTACGTTGGCAAGCACGGCTTCCCGGGCGTCCTGATAGGCCTGTCGGGCGGCATTGATTCCGCATTGGTGCTTGCAATTGCCTGTGACGCACTCGGAGCTGACAGGGTGCGCGCCATCATGATGCCGTTTCGCTTCACGTCCAATATGAGCCAGGAAGACGCCGCGAAACAGGCAGCGACCTTAGGCGTTCGCTACGACGTCATTCCAATCGCGCCAATGTACGATGCCAGCGTTGCGCAGCTCACGTCGGTGTTCGAGGGATTCGAGCAGGATGCGACCGAAGAGAACATCCAGGCACGCTGCCGTGGCTTGTTGCTCATGGCGATCTCGAATAAAACCGGCTGCATGTTATTGACGACCGGCAACAAGAGCGAGACGGCCGTGGGTTACGCCACGCTCTACGGGGATATGGCCGGCGGCTTTGCGCCAATCAAGGACTGTACTAAATCGCTCGTGTACCGACTGGCGCGGTATCGCAATTCATTGGGCGACTGTATTCCGGAGCGCGTCATCACGCGTGAACCGACCGCGGAATTGCGTGCAAACCAGAAAGACAGCGACTCGCTCCCTGACTATGACGTGCTTGATCCGATTCTTGAGGCGTTTATCGAAGACGACCTGTCCGTTGATGAAATTACAGCCCTGGGCTTCGATCGTCTGACGGTCATTCGTATTCTGGAAATGGTAAAGCGCAACGAATACAAGCGGCGGCAGGCGCCGCCTGGAATACGGATCAGTGGCCGGGCGTTTGGGCGCGATTGGCGCTATCCGATTACTTCGGGATATCAATTCCCGCAATAAAAAACCGTAGGAGCGGCTGCAGCCGCGACCGCCGTGGACCGGCAGCTACTGGTCGGGGAAGTTCAGGTCGAGAATGCGTCGCGTATCGTCAGCAAGGTCTTTCATGCCGAGCTTTTCGTAGGCGGATGCCATGATTTTGAGCGACGTTACGTTGGCATCGGCACCATGAAATTCCTCAAGAGAGCTTCTCGCGCGGTTCAGTGCTGCGACATACGCGCCACGTCGAAAATAATAGTCTGCGACATGATTCTCGTAGGCGGCGAGGCGATTTTTCAAATACACCATGCGCTGTTCGGCGTCGGCTGAGTAGGGACTCGCCGGGTAGCGATCGACGAGACGCCGCAATGTTGCATAGGATTGGCCGACACCCTCGGGTGGCCGTTTGGTCATGTCCTTGCGAAACCAGCGTTCGGTGAAGCCGGGCTCGCCTTCGAAATAGGCTAATGACTTGATGTACAGCGCGTAGTCGACGCGCGGGTGAATCGGATTTTCGCGCATGAACGTATCTGCAGCTTCGATTGCCTGTTCGTTGGCACCACTCTTGTAATACGCGTACAGGAGTTCGAGTTGAATCTGCCGGCTCAGGTCGCTAAACGGGAAGCGCGCCTGAATCGCCTCGAAAATCTGGATGCCGCGACGGTAATTCTTACGGGCGACTGAGTCGCGAGCCTTTTCGTAAGCTTCCTGCAGACTGCCAATCTCGGTTTGTTGCTCATCGTTGCCGGCACACGCTGAAAGCAGAACCAGCATGCCGGACAGCAAGCCAACCAGCAGTAGCCGGTGAAGCTTTTTCGCGCCAGGGTGCGCAGTCCGGGAGGTGTAATTGCGGAGTGTCATGCTGCGATTTTTTCGAGTCCTGGCCAGCCAAAGGCGGCGAGTATACCGTAAACTTGGCACGTGACTACGGATACTGAAAAGCGACAAATGGCTGTTCCCGATGAGCTGGCTGGTCTGAGATTGGACCAGGCGCTGGCGAAGATGTTTCCGGATTTTTCGCGCAGCCGCCTGAAATCATGGCTGGTCGCCGGGGCTGTGCTGGTGGACGGAGAATCGCGTCAGCCCAAGGACCGCGTCGATGGTGGTGAGCAAGTCGAGCTCACCATCGTGACAGAGCTTGCAGTGCGCAGCGCGCCTGAGCCGATCAGCCTCGATGTCGTTTTCGAGGACGACGACCTGCTGGTGATCAACAAGCAAGCCGGGCTGGTTGTGCACCCGGGGGCCGGCAATCCGACGGGTACGCTGATGAACGGCCTCCTGCATCACTCGCCAGCGCTTGCCGAATTACCGCGAGCTGGAATTATCCATCGGCTGGACAAGGATACGACCGGGCTGATGATGGTCGGCAAGACCCTGGCAGCGCATACGGCACTCACACGGGCGCTCGCGGAACGCGAAGTGTCGCGACACTACGTTGCGGTCTGCAGGGGCGTCTTGACAGGAGGTGGCAAGATCGACGAGCCGATAGGGCGGCATCCGGTCGATCGAACTCGCATGACTATTCGGCAAGATGGTCGGCCGGCCGTTACGCATTTCACGGTTCGCGAACGATACCGGGCGCACAGTTTTGTGGACGTAAAGCTGGATACGGGTCGCACGCACCAGATTCGAGTGCACTTCGCACATCGTCGTCATGCGTTGTTGGGCGACGGCGTATACGGCGGCCGACTGGGATTGCCCGCAGGCGCGACGGCAGCTCTCATAGATGAATTGCGTGGCTTTAAGCGTCAGGCCTTGCACGCGGCGCAACTCAAGCTCCTGCATCCTGTCAGCGGTGACGAGCTGGTGCTTGACGCCGCTATCCCTGAGGATTTCGCACACCTCCTCGACGTACTTCGTACCGACAATAAATGAGCATTGACTGGATCCATGCTGATTGGCCGGCCGCCGAAAATATCCTGGCGGGCACGACAACTCGCCAAAGTGGGATGCCAGATCTTCCAGCCGAGCCCCTGTGGTTGAATCAGGTGCATGGCGCGACCGTGTTGAGCGCGGGCGACCCGGCATTCGATGACGTGCCACCGGACGCAGATGCCATCATCGCAAGCAAGGCGAAGGCCGTAATAGCCGTGAAAACCGCCGATTGTTTACCCGTCTTATTGTGTTCCAGATCCGGTGACGAAATAGCCGCTGCACATTGTGGCTGGAGAGGATTGGCGGCAGGCGTACTGGCGAATACCGTGGCAGCGATGGCTGCGCCGCCAGATGATTTGCTCGTCTGGTTCGGCCCGGCAATATCGCAGGCTGCGTACGAAGTCGGTGCTGAGGTGCGTGAGGCATTCGTATCGGTGGACGGGGAGGCCGCAGCCTGTTTTGAATCCAACGACAATGGTCGGTGGCAGGCGGATTTATACGGACTCGCTCGCTTGACACTTGCGGCAGCGGGCGTGACTCAGATCTTTGGCGGAGGCCTCTGCACCTTCACAGACTCAAAGCGATTTTTCTCCTGTCGACGCGAGCGCTCGACCGGGCGCATCGTTTCCTTTATCTACCGATTGGAACGGCTGTAGGAGGGCCTTTAGGTCCGATCGCGGCTGAAGCCGCTCCTACGACGCCCGGTGTCACTGTCATGAATAACGCGTTTACATTACTAAGTACTTCGCCGCCCAAATTTTCCGCGGCTGCAGCCGCACGTGTTCTACGTGATCAATACGGTATCGAGGGACACCTGAAGGTTCTTGATAGCGAGCGTGACCAGAATTTCTTCGTCGAAGGGACAGCAGGCGAAGCGTTTGTACTGAAAATTGCGAACTCGGCCGAGGCTGCAGGCGTGACGGATCTCCAGTCAGCAGCGCTCCTGCATGTTGAAAAAAGAGACCCTGATTTGTTGGTGCCGCGCGTAATGCGTACGCTTGGTGGCCGTACGGATATTACAATCGTCGGTGACGATGGTCGGGAGCACGTTGCACGAGTCCTCTCATGGCTCGTCGGTACTCCACTCGAGTTAGCAGAACCCAGGCCCGACAACGCCGCGGAACTCGGATCCATACTCGCGCGACTTGGAATAGCGCTGGCGAATTTTGAACATCCTTGCAGCGATCACGTCTTGCTGTGGGACCTGTCGCACGCCGGGCAGCTGACTGCATGGCTCGACTATATCGAAAATGAATCATTGCGAGAAATTTGCAAAACGCATTTGCACAGGTTTGAGGAGCACACAGAACCCGCCTTGAACAAGCTACGCTCGCAGGTGATTTACAACGACCTACATTCAGGCAATGTGCTTGTCGACCCGAACAATTCCGAAATAATCGCCGGTGTTATAGATTTTGGCGACATAGTCCGGGCGCCGTTGGTCATCGATGTTGGTGTTGCAGCGGCATATTTGTGTGATAGCGGCGACGACCCGCTATCGCGTATCGTTAAATTTTTACGTGGATATAACCGTGTCCGGCCCCTGCAGCGAGAAGAGCTTGAACTGATATACGACCTTATCATCACGCGCAATGTGGTGACGCTCGTCATTGGCAACTGGCGCGGCGCACAATACCCTGAAAATCAGGATTATATTTTAAGTGATGCGTCGCTGGCACGACTAAGAATTGAAACGCTGCAGAGCCTGGGCCAACGCACTGTTACCGACGTTTTTCTAAAAGCGTGCCTCTTGTGAGTATCTGGGAGTTGATGTGAAGACCAACAGAGCTGTGATGATCGAACGGCGCAGGAAGCTATTGGGATCGGCCTATGAATTGTTTTATGACGAACCTGTACACCTCATCAGGGGAGAAGGTGTTTGGCTGTTCGATGCCGATGGGCGCAAATACCTGGACATGTACAACAATGTGGCGCATGTGGGTCACTGCCATCCATACGTGGTTGCAGCGCTGACGAAGCAAATTTCGACACTGAACACGCACACGCGATACTTGCACGACAATATTCTTGAATATGCAGAACGTTTGACGGGCAAGTTTTCGGATGAGCTGGATACGGCCATATTCGCCTGTACCGGCAGCGAGGCCAACGAACTGGCGCTTCGAATAGCCCGTTACGTCACGGGCGCTACCGGCATTATCGTTACGAATTTTGCCTATCACGGAAATTCCCAGGCGACATTCGAAATATCACCGTCCGATATCGCTGCCAGCGAAATACCGAAATACGTCGCGACGGTTCCAGAGCCGGACGCCTATCGCGGCGAATTTCGCGGTGACGCTGCCGGCGAGAAATATGCCGGGTACGTGCAGCTCGCGGTCGACGAACTCAGGCAACGCGGGATTAAGCCTGCCGCGTTTGTCATTGACACCATCATGTCCAGTGGGGGCGTCGTTGCGCCTCCACGCGGCTATCTGAAAAAAGCGGCGCAGATCATTCGAAATGCAGGCGGACTCTTTATCGCCGACGAGGTTCAGCCAGGATTCGGTCGCACCGGTAAGCATTTCTGGGGTTACGAGGCCGACGGTCTGGTGCCCGATATCGTCACACTGGGTAAGCCCATGGGCAATGGCCATCCGCTTGCGGCAATCATTTCGCGTCGCGACATCATTGAAGATTTTTCCTCAATCGGGAGCTACTTCAATACCTTCGGTGGCAACCCCGTGTCCTGTGCCGCGGGCCTTGCCGTTATTGACGTCATTGAGCAAGAAGGATTGCAGGAAAACGCGCGAATTGTTGGCGAATACCTCACGTCGGGTTTACGTGCGCTTGCGGAAAAGCACACCGCAATCGGCGATATTCGCGGCACGGGTCTTTTCATCGCAGTGGAGCTGATCAAAGACAAAGAGTCTCGCGAGCCGGCAACGGCGTTTACGGCCGATGTCGTCAACGGACTCAAGGATCGCGGCGTCCTCAGCGGCGCGATCGGCCCGGATGCCAATATTCTCAAACTTCGGCCACCCATGGTGTTTTCAAGAGATAACGCGGATTACATGCTGGCTATTCTCGACGAGGCACTGGCACAGCCGTGACAGGTATTGTGCGTCGCGGCAGACGCTGCAGGCCTTGAATTTCCTCACCCGGACGTCATCTATGGAGGAGTTTAAGGAATCCCGGATAACAGCCCATGCGAATGGACAAACTGACAAGCAAATTTCAGATGGCGCTGGCCGACGCGCAGTCTTTGGCTGTGGGCCAGGATCATCAGTTCATCGAGCCTGCACACATGATGGTGGCGCTGCTGGACCAGCAGGGCGGCACGGCGCGCAGCCTGCTGACCAAAGCCGGCAGCAACGTTAACCTGCTGCGCTCGCAGCTCGGCGATGCGATTGATCGCATGTCGAAAGTGGAAGGCACGGGCGGTGACGTCCACGTCAGCAACGAACTCGGCAAGTTGTTCAACGTATCGGACAAGCTCGCGCAGGAGCGCGACGACCGCTACATCTCCAGTGAGTTATTCGTGCTGGCTGCGCTTGGCGGTAAGTCGCCCATTAGAGCGCTCTTTGAGCAGGCTGGTGTCGTCAAAGGCGCGGTTGAGAAAGCTATCGACGATATGCGCGGTGGACAACAGGTTAATGACCCGAATGCCGAAGACACGCGCCAGGCACTCGATAAATTCACGATCGATCTGACCGAGCGCGCCGAGCAAGGCAAGCTCGATCCGATTATCGGTCGCGACGAGGAGATTCGTCGCACGATTCAGATCTTGCAACGCCGCACCAAGAATAACCCGGTCCTGATCGGCGAGCCCGGGGTGGGCAAAACCGCAATCATCGAGGGACTTGCACAACGTATCGTCAACAACGAGGTGCCAGAGGGACTCAAAGGCAAACGTATCTTGTCGCTCGACATGGGCGCGCTGATCGCGGGTGCGAAGTTTCGCGGTGAATTCGAAGAGCGGCTGAAAGCCGTGTTGAGTGACATCGCGAAGCAGGAAGGGCAGATCATTCTGTTCATCGATGAGTTGCACACAGTGGTTGGCGCGGGCAAGGCCGAAGGTTCGATGGACGCCGGCAACATGTTGAAACCGGCGCTTGCGCGCGGCGAGCTGCATTGTGTCGGTGCGACAACATTGGACGAATACCGCAAGTATCTTGAAAAAGACGCGGCACTCGAACGGCGTTTCCAGAAGGTACTCGTCGCCGAGCCTACGGTTGAGGACACGATTGCGATCCTGCGCGGCCTGAAGGAACGCTACGAGGTTCACCACGGCGTCGAAATCACGGATCCCGCGATTGTTGCGGCAACGACTTTGTCGCATCGCTATATCAGCGATCGGCAGTTACCCGATAAAGCCATCGACCTGATCGACGAGGCGGCGTCACGCATCCGCATCGAGATCGATTCGAAGCCCGAAGAGATGGACCGCCTCGAGCGGCGCATCATTCAGCTCAAGATCGAACGCGAGGCGCTTAAGAAGGAGTCGGACGACGCGTCACGCAAGCGCCTGGACGACCTGGAAGCGCAGCTTGCCGAACTCGAAAAGGAGTTCTCGGATCTTGAGGAAATCTGGAAGGCCGAGAAAGCCGCGATGCAGGGCACGACACATCTTAAAGAAGAGCTCGAACGCGCAAGACTCGAATTCGAGACTGCACATCGTGCCAATGATCTCGCGCGTATGTCAGAACTGCAGTACGGCCGTATTCCCGAGCTCGAGAAGCGACTCGAGGACGCGCTGCAGGACGAAGACCAGGAGACGACGCTGCTGCGAAACAAAGTGACTGAAGAAGAGGTCGCGGAGATTGTGTCGAAGTGGACCGGTATTCCGGTGTCGAAAATGCTCGAGGGCGAGAAAGAGAAGCTGCTGCAGATGGAGTCTGTCATGCAGAAACGCGTTGTCGGGCAAGGCGAGGCCGTTACGGCCGTCGCGAACGCCATTCGTCGATCGCGCGCAGGGCTGTCGGATCCCAAACGACCCATTGGTTCCTTTTTGTTTTTGGGGCCGACGGGTGTTGGCAAGACCGAACTGACCAAGGCCCTGGCCGATTACCTGTTCGATACGGAAGACGCAATGGTGCGTCTCGACATGTCCGAGTTCATGGAGAAGCATTCCGTGGCGCGACTCATCGGTGCGCCGCCTGGCTATGTGGGCTATGAAGAAGGCGGCTACCTGACCGAAGCGGTTCGGCGCCGGCCCTATTCTGTGATTCTGCTCGACGAAATTGAAAAGGCGCATCCCGACGTATTCAACGTGCTGTTGCAGGTTCTCGACGACGGCCGCTTGACGGACGGCCAGGGTCGCACAGTCGATTTCCGCAACACGGTCATCATCATGACATCAAATCTGGGTTCGCAGATGATTCTGGAGATGTCCGGCGAAGAGAATTATGATGCGATGAAATCCGCGATCATGGAGGTTGTCGGCAATCATTTCCGTCCTGAATTCATCAATCGCGTTGATGACGTGGTCGTATTTCATCCGTTGGGTCGTGACCATATTCGCAAGATCGTGGACATTCAGCTCAGCTATCTGCACGAACGCCTCGCCGAACGCGACTTGCGCATTCATTTGTCGGACGAAGCACTCGACAAACTCGCGGACGCGGGCTTCGATCCGGTGTATGGTGCCCGGCCGCTCAAGAGGGCGATTCAGCAGCAGATCGAGAATCCGCTGGCGAATGACATATTGGCCGGTAAGTTCAAATCCGGAGAATTAATTGAGGTCGAGGTTGCGGACGATCGCCTCGATTTCCGCAGCGCTGCGTAGGAGCGGCTGCAGCCGCGACAGTCGGTCCTAACGGCCCTCCTGTGGCATCGCCGCTATGGGTATAATCCGCAATCCCCGACGGGGATTCGAGAAATTTGGAGAGTAATGCATGCCTATTTATGGCTATGCCTGTAAAAATTGTGATCACCAGTTCGATGCGCTGCAAAAGATAGCGGACGATCTGCTGGTCGATTGCCCGGCCTGTGACGAGCCTCTGCTAAAACGTCAGCTCTCGGCGCCGCGATTCCGTCTCAAAGGCAAGGGTTGGTACGAGACCGATTTTAAGAAAGACAATCAACGCAATC
This sequence comes from Pseudomonadota bacterium, assembly GCA_022564475.1. Classification (GTDB taxonomy): domain Bacteria; phylum Pseudomonadota; class Gammaproteobacteria; order Steroidobacterales; family Woeseiaceae; genus UBA1847. The sequence goes on along the minus strand of JADFLJ010000017.1, from coordinate 10,942 downwards.
TTGCGGGCGACACAGACCCCGCGAAAGCGGACAAGAAAACCGACGAGAAAGCGGACAAGAAAACCGACGAGAAAGCGGACAAGAAAACCGACGAGAAAGCGGACAAGAAAGCCGATAAGAAATCGGAGGCGAAATCGACGGTGAAATCGACGAGCGAGTCCTCATCCAGTTCATCGCGTAGCAAGGCGAAGACAGCATGAGGATGATTCGTTGAAGGGAATACGCCGATACCTGGTTGCGGGCATCCTGGTCTGGGTGCCGTTGGCGGTGACCTACACGCTGATTCGATTCGTTGTCGGCCTTATGGACCGAACGCTGCTGCTATTGCCGCTACAGTATCGTCCCGAGGAGATTCTCGGATTCAACATTCCGGGCCTTGGCGTCATCCTGACGATTATCGTCTTGTTGGTCACGGGCTTGTTGGCAGCGAATTTCGTGGGACGCGCGTTTGTCGGTGGCTGGGAGTCACTACTGGATCGAATTCCCGTCGTGCGCTCGATCTACTCGGCGGTGAAAAATTTTGCAGAAATGGTGTTTTCGGACTCGAGCCAGTCATTCAAGCGAGTATTGTTGATCGAGTACCCACGCAAAGGCCTGTATAGCCTCGCATTCCAGACCTCCACTGAGCTAGGCGAGGTGCAGGGGCGTAAGGGCGAGGAGATTGTTTGCTGTTTCGTACCCACAACGCCGAATCCGACCTCGGGTTTTATCGTCATCGTGCCGAAGAAGGACGTGATTGTCCTGGATATGGAAGTCGATGAGGCGCTGAGGATGATTATCTCCCTGGGGGTCGTGGTGCCTACCTGGCACAAGGACCCAACCGGCGAGCTGCCTTTTCCCGCGGCGGACGAGTAAGAACGAGCCTTGTGCGGCTTGCTCTATAGCCCCCCAAGCCGTACCATTCCGCCTCTTTTTTTCACGGCGTTCTGCCCGGAAAAGCACCATGCGTAGCCATTATTGCGGTCAAGTTGATCAGTCACTGATCGGAAAGGAAATCTCGGTCTGTGGCTGGGTCCACCGTCGACGGGATCACGGTGGCGTTATCTTTATTGATCTTCGAGATCGTGAGGGCTTGCTGCAGGTCGTCTTTGATCCGGATCGCGCCGAGATTTTCGCAGCGGCTGAGCGCATTCGCGGTGAGTACGTGCTGGCTGTAAAAGGGCTGGTTCGTGAACGTCCGGAAGGCACAATCAATCCGAACATGCCGACGGGGCAGGTCGAGGTGCTTGCGCACGAACTTGAGATTCTCAATCGCTCCGAAACACCGCCGTTCCATCATGACGAGCAAGTGGGCGAAGAGCTGCGCCTGAAGTATCGCTACCTCGATCTGCGGCGTGAAGAAATGACGTCCAACCTGATGCTGCGACACAAAGTCACCAAAGCGATGCGTAATTTCCTCGATGACGATGGTTTTATCGACGTCGAAACGCCAATGTTGACGAGGGCGACGCCCGAAGGTGCACGCGACTACATTGTTCCAAGCCGCACCCATCCGGGCAAGTTTTTTGCGTTGCCGCAGTCGCCACAGATTTTTAAACAGTTGCTGATGATGTCCGGGCTCGATCGCTACTATCAGATTGTGCGTTGTTTTCGTGATGAAGACCTGCGTGCCGATCGTCAGCCGGAATTTACACAACTCGATATCGAAATGAGCTTCGTCGATGAGGACGACATCATCGGCACCATGGAAAAACTCATGCGATACCTGTTTAAAGAGGCGCTTGACGTCGAGTTGCCGGAGACTTTCCCGCGCATGAGCTACGCCGAGGCGATGGATCGTTTTGGCTCGGATAAGCCGGATCTGCGTATTGATCTGGAACTCGTCGATGTGTCGGATCTCATGAGTTCGGTCGAATTCAAAGTATTCGCGGGTCCTGCCGGCGATCCGGAAGGTCGAGTCGCAGCCCTGTGTGTGCCCGGCGCTGCCGATCTGAGCCGCAAGGAAATTGATGATCTGACGGCCTATGTCGCGCGTTTCGGTGCGAAAGGCCTTGCGTATATCAAGGTTAACGACCTCGATGCGGGCCTCAACGGGCTGCAATCACCCATTTTGAAGTTCCTCCCGGACGATGTTGTCACTGCGATTCTTGAGCGCACGGCGGCCAAAACCGGCGACGTAATTTTCTTCGGTGCCGACAAAGCCCGTGTAGTAAACGATGCGCTGGGCGCGTTGCGCGTCAAGATCGGCGAGGACCGTGGCCTGGTTAAAGAGGGCTGGGCCCCGCTGTGGGTCGTCGACTTCCCGATGTTCGAGAAGGATCAACAGACGAAACGCTGGACAGCATTGCACCATCCGTTCACGGCGCCTTCGGTTAATGATGCCGACGCCTTGCGCGCGGATCCGGGCAATGCAATGTCACGAGCGTATGACCTGGTATTGAACGGCTCGGAAATCGGTGGTGGTTCGATTCGAATTCACGATCAAAGCATTCAGTCGGCTGTTTTCGACTTGCTGGATATCAGCAAAGAAGAAGCAGAAGAGAAATTCGGCTTTCTACTGACTGCATTGCAGTACGGTTGCCCACCGCACGGCGGTATCGCGTTCGGTCTTGACCGCATCGTGATGCTGATGGCGGGTGCTGACAGCATTCGTGACGTTATCGCGTTTCCAAAAACGCAGTCAGCGCAATGCCCACTGACAAATGCGCCGGCCGAGGTGTCCGGCGAACAATTGCGCGAGACGGGCATTCGAGTGCGGACTCCGCGCGCGTAGGAGCGGCTTCAGCCGCGACCCGATTGGACGAAATTCGTAAAATCGTATTGCTGCACGGTGTCTGGTCGCACGGCGCGGCCCTGCTGCTGTTTAAACATCATCTTGAGAGCGAATACGGATTCGACGTACGGAACTTCAATTACCGTTCGCTGCATTACACGCTGGATGAGAACGCGAATGCGCTCGCTGACTTCATTAACGATAATGACCTGAGCGACTCACATCTGGTCGGCCACAGCCTGGGCGGCGTTGTCTTGTTGCGTACGCTTGCGAACGAGTCCGCAGAAATTAGCGGTCGTGTCGTTTGCCTTGGTTCACCATTGCGTGGCTCGCGGCCGGCGGATGTTCTGGATTCAATGGACTGGGGCGATGTGCTGCTTGGCCGTTCCGTAACATCGGGTGTGCTCCGCAATTCGGCGAGTGAGTGGGCGCACGGCGTCTGTGAAAACTACGATGTCGGCGTTATTGCCGGCGACGCACCCTACGGCCTTGGCCGGTTTTTCGCGAACTTCGATGGCTCAAATGACGGCACGGTTGCCGTTGAAGAAACTCGCCTTGAGGGCATGAAAGACCACATCGTTCTGCCAACAAGCCATAAAGGCCTGGTGTTTACCCGCACGCCGGCAGATCAAACGGCTGCATTCCTCAGGCGTGGCCGGTTCCTGCGAGACACGTAGGAGCGGTTGTAGGACCGGCTTGTAGGAGCGGCTTCAGCCGCGACCAGTGGCCGCATCACACAGCCGACCGCTCCGGGGTACTTGTTTGCTCGCTGCTCGCTACGCTCCCTGAATGCTTCACAAACAAGCACACCCGAATCGGTCGCCATGCTGGTAAGTGGCTGCGTGCGGGGAGATGCTCGACCGAAATAAAGCGCAGCGAAGCGAGCCATTCGGGAGAGCACTACCGGCGCGTAGCCACCGGCTGAAGCCGTTCCTACAAATTCTTGAGTCGGTACAGCGCGTCCAGCGCTTCGCGTGGCGATAACTCGTCAGGATTCAGGGCGTCCAGCGCTTCTCGTAACACGTCCGGCTCGTCATCATTCACCTCGAGCGCCAACGATGACTGCGGGTTATCATTTTGCTCGGCACGTTGTGCTTCCAGTGATTTCAGATAGACTTTCGCGCGCTTGATGACTGCTGGCGGAACGCCCGCTAACGACGCGACTTGCAGGCCATAACTTTGATTCGCCGGGCCGGGTTTGACGGCATGCAGGAAGACGAGCTGGCCGTCGTGTTCAGTCGCGTCCAGATGCACGTTGTCACAACCTGGCAACTCTTGCGCGAGTACGGTCAGCTCGAAGTAATGCGTTGCGAACAACGTGAACGCCTTCGCCTTTTCACCCATGAAGTGTGCGGCGGCCCAGGCGAGCGACAGACCGTCGAAGGTGCTGGTACCGCGGCCTATCTCGTCCATCAGTACGAGGCTGCGTTCGGTGGCATTGTTGAGAATGGTTGCGGTCTCGGTCATCTCGACCATGAACGTTGACCGACCGCCGGCGAGATCGTCGGATGCGCCGATACGCGTAAAAATGCGGTCGATGGGCCCGATGCGCAGGCGATCGGCGGGTACGTAGCTGCCGATGAGCGCGAGGATGGTAATCAACGCGGTCTGCCGCATGTAGGTCGACTTGCCGCCCATGTTGGGCCCTGTGATGACGACTAAACGATGGGCGTCGTCGAACAGCACATCGTTGGCAACAAACGGTGTATCGATGACTTGCTCGACGACGAGATGCCGTCCGCCCTCAATCTCGATGCACGGCGTTGACGATATTTCCGGCTTCGAGAGCTTTAGCGACTCCGCTCTTTCGGCGAGGCAACTCAAAACATCGAGCTCGGCGACTGCGTTCGCGCTGCGCTGTAAGTCGACGAGAACGTCCAAAAGCTGGTCAAGCAAATCTTCGTAAAGCCATTTTTCGCGAGTGAGCGCGCGCTCACGAGCGCTGAGTACTTTGTCCTCAAACTCTTTCAACTCGGGCGTGATGTAGCGTTCCGCAGCCTTGAGTGTTTGACGTCTTATATAATTATCCGGCGCCTTGTGCGCATGGCTTTTGCTGATCTCGATGAAGTAACCGTGCACGCGGTTATAGCCAAGTTTCAGTTTCGCTATACCTGTGCGTTCTCGCTCGCGCGTTTCCAGATCGATCAGGAACTGGTCGGCGTTTTCTGCGATCGCACGCAGGTCATCAAGCTCATCGTCATATGAATTCGCAATAACGCCGCCATCGCGAATCATCATGGGCGGGTTATCGATGATCGCCCTGTTGAGTAATTCGAACTGGCGGCGGTGGTCGGATATCTGTTCCTGCAGCGATTGCATCAATGGTGATTCGAGCGTGGCCATCATCGTGCGCAGCTCAGGCAGTCGAGACAATGCCTCGCCAAGCTGCCGCAGGTCGCGGGGCCGGGCAGACTTCAATGCAACGCGCGAAAGAATGCGTTCGACATCGCCGATGCCCTGCAATTGATCCTGCAATGCTTGCGTCCGCGCTGTGGTTAGCATCGAATCAATTGCCTGGTAACGGCCCTTGAGTACGTCGGTATTTTGCAGCGGGCGTTGAATCCAGCGTCGCAGCAGCCGGCTGCCCATCGGGCTCCGGCAGCGGTCCATAACGCCGGCCAGCGTATGCTGGTGGTGGCCCGTCAGCGATTGTTCGAGTTCGAGATTGCGGCGCGTCGGGCCGTCCATGATGACGGCATCGCCGCGGCGCTCCACGGTAATCGCGTTCAGATGGGGCAGTGACGCTTTTTGTGTGTCCGAGACGTATTGCAGTAATGCGCCCGCGGCAGCAACGCCACGCGGGAAATCCTCGCAGCCAAAACCGCTTAGATCCCTGGTTCCGAATTGCGCACACAACGCGCGTGTTGCGCTGTCGAGTTCGTAGTGCCACGGCGGCCGTCTTGTGATACGCGGTCCCTCGACCAGGTTTTGCAGTTGCGTCGCATCTTCGTCGACGATAAGTTCGGCCGGTTGCAGGCGTTCGAGTTCGCCTGCGACGGCTTCGAGGTCGGGAACCTCGGTCATGCGGAAGCGGCCGCCCGCCAAGTCCAGCCAGGCGATTCCGAACGCGGTGTTGTCTGCGAAGACGGCGGCGACGAGGTTATCGCGGTTTTCGGAGAGTAATGCTTCATCGGTCAACGTGCCCGGTGTCACTACTCGTATGACCTTCCGTTCGACGGGCCCTTTGCTCGTCACCGGGTCGCCGATTTGCTCACAAATGGCGACAGACTCGCCCTTGCGGACCAGCTTTGCGAGATAGGCCTCGGCTGCGTGGTAGGGAATACCCGCCATCGGGATCGCATTGCCGCCCGATTTGCCACGCGATGTCAGCGTAATGTCCATCAGCGACGCAGCCTTTTTAGCATCGTCGTAGAACAGCTCATAGAAGTCGCCCATGCGGTAGAACAGCAGCATGTCCGGATAATCGGCCTTGATCGCCAGGTACTGGCGCATCATTGGAGTGTGAACGGAGGCAACGTCGGCGGTCATTTGCTCTTCTTTTTATACTAAGCCGCGTAAGCGCAGCGCCTACAGTATTATATATCCATGAACATTCTGCACGTCGAAACCGGGCGCCATCTTTACGGCGGGCCGCAACAGGTGATCTACCTGATGACGGCGCTACGCGAGCTTGGCCACGACTGCACGCTCGTGTGTCCGCCCGGCTCGGGCATCGACACAGCAGCGCGCGAGCACGGCATTCCCGTGCGCGGGCTGTTTTGCGCCGGGGACCTCGACCTGCCGTTCGCCTATCGTCTGGCGCAATACATCGGTGAATCGAAGCCGGACATCGTGCACTGTCATAGTCGGCGCGGCGCGGACGTGCTGGGCGGCCTGGCGGCGAGTTTTGCAGACGTGCCAGCCGTCGTATCGAGGCGCGTGGACAATACTGAGATGCGCCTCATCGCGGCGCTGCGATACCGGCCCTTTAAAAAGGTCATTGCTATTTCTGAGGCGATCGCCGATGTCTTGCGGGATCGTGGTGTCGAGGACGAGCGTATCGCCGTCATTCGCAGCGCCGTCGATGCAGATCGCTTTGCGAACAAGCCCGATCGCACAGGATTTTGCCGGGACTTCGGGCTGCCGGACGATGCCTTCGTCATCGCGGCGGCCGGGCAACTCATCCCGCGCAAGGGCCATCGCTATTTGCTGGAGGCTGTCGCGCATCTTCAGCAAAGCCACCCATCTCTGCGCCTGATTATTTTCGGCGAGGGTTATTTGGGCAATCAGTTGCGATCACAAGCAGAAACGATCGGAATTGACGACGTCGTGACATTCGCAGGGTTTCGCGAAGACCTGGACGATTTGATGGGCTGTTTCGATCTGTTCGTGCATCCTGCGCTGGCGGAGGGCCTGGGCGTCGTAACGCTCAAGGCGCAGGCGGCCGGGGTCGCCGTGATTGGTTTTGCGGCGGGTGGCTTGCCGGAGGCCGTCGAGCATCAAAAAACCGGTTTGCTGGTTGCGCCGGAAGACGTTGCAGCACTGCAGACGGCGATCAGGACGCTCATCGACGATGACGAGCTGCGTGGCCGTTACGGCGATGCAGGGCAAAAACGCATGCAAAAGGATTTCTCGATCGCTACGATGGCAGTCAGGCATGTCGAATTATACGAGTCGCTATTAGATGGTTGAAGACGTTGGCATCCGGGATCTGGCTGAGTCGCTGGTAACGGCGTTGAGCAGTGCAGGCAAGACCGTCACGACAGCCGAGTCTTGCACAGGCGGCTGGATCGCCAAGGCCATCACCGACATCCCCGGCAGCTCGTCGGCTTTTGCTTACGGCATCGTGAGTTACTCCAATGGGGCGAAAGAGTCTCTGCTCGGTGTGCAAAACTCGATGTTGGCCGAGCATGGCGCGGTCAGTTCGCAGGTTGTCAAGCAGATGGCGGAGGGGGCGCTGCAGTTGAGCGGTGCCGATATTGCTGTCGCCGTCAGCGGCGTCGCGGGGCCGGACGGCGGCACCGACGAAAAACCCGTCGGCACCGTCTGTTTTGCCTGGGCCGTCAGAACGAAGTCGGGAATAACCGTGGATGGCGAACAGCAGCGCTTCGATGGTAATCGTAACGAGGTTCGCGTGCAGACCGTCGCGCAGGCATTGCGCGGCGTGCTGGACAGGATAGAATCCTGATATCAACTGATGGACCGCGCGAAATGAACGACAACCTGATGAGCGTGAAGCGTATTTTCTTCGCGCTGTGGCCAAATGACCGCCAGCGAGACCAGCTCAGGAACGTCATTAGCCCGGCGGCCAAGCTCGTTGAGGGCGAGGCCGTCTATCGCGGTAGCTGGCACGTCACGCTGGCGTTCATCGGCGATTATCCGGAATACCTGATCCATAACATTCAATCTGCGGCTGCGGAGATCGAATTCGAGCCTTTTCGGATGCGTTTCGACAAGGCCGAATACTGGCCACGCCCGAAAATCGCCGTACTTGCCACGCAATCCGTGCCGGCGGAGTTGGGGCGGCTGGTAACGGCCTTGAACGGCGTGTTGAGCGACGCCGGCATTGAGCCTGAGTCGCGCACATTTCGCCCGCACATCACGATTGTGAACAAAGCCCGGCAGTTCGAGACGCAGCGATTGGCGCAACCGGCGCTTGTTGAGTGGTCCGGTTTCGAGCTTATCGAGTCGATATCCGGGCCGCGTGGCGTCACCTATCGCCCACTGAAACAATAGCTTCGGGGCGATTCCTCGTGTTTCTTCAGCAATTACCCGGTTTCACAGGGGTGTTGCAGTCACTGGCTTGTGTGATAATGTACTGTATATAATCACATGCAATTACAAACCTACCGGATAGCGCAAAGACAATGGATGAGAACCGTAAGAAAGCACTCGCAGCAGCACTGGGACAGATCGAAAAGCAATTTGGCAAGGGTTCCGTCATGCGGCTTGGGGACAACAGCGCCGCCAGGGGCATGGAAGTGATATCAACGGGGTCGATTGGTCTCGATGTCGCACTCGGCATCGGTGGCTTGCCACGCGGTCGGGTGGTTGAGATCTACGGTCCGGAGTCCTCCGGTAAGACGACGCTGACATTGCAGGTCATTGCCGAAGCTCAGAAGCTCGGTGGTACAGCGGCATTTATTGACGCGGAGCACGCGCTGGATCCGAGCTACGCGGAAAAACTCGGCGTCAACGTCGACGAGTTGCTGATCTCGCAGCCCGATACGGGTGAGCAGGCGCTGGAAATCACCGACATGCTGGTGCGCTCAGGTGCTGTCGATATCATCGTCATCGATTCGGTGGCAGCGCTGACGCCGAAAGCGGAAATTGAAGGCGAGATGGGCGCCTCACATATGGGCCTGCAGGCCCGGCTGATGTCGCAGGCGTTGCGCAAGCTGGCGGGCAACATCAAGCGCTCGAATACGATGGTTGTCTTTATTAACCAGATTCGCATGAAAATTGGTGTCATATTCGGTAACCCCGAAACGACCACGGGCGGTAACGCGCTCAAGTTCTACGCCTCTATTCGTCTCGACATCCGTCGCATTGGCTCCATCAAGAAGGGTGATGAGATTATCGGCAATCAGACGCGTGTGAAGGTCGTCAAGAACAAGGTCTCGCCGCCGTTCAAGATGGCTGAGTTTGAGATTCTCTACGGCTCTGGCATCTCCCGCGAGGGTGAACTCATCGATATCGGTGTGCAGCAAGGCATCGTGGAGAAGGCCGGCTCCTGGTACAGCTACGGTGAGGATCGCATTGGCCAGGGTAAGGAAAATGTGCGTGAGTTCCTGCGGCAGAACCCGTCTATTGCGGATGAAATCGAAGCCCGGATCCGTGCGGAATTACTGCCCAAGACAATGGACGCGTCGCCGGACGATAAGGCAGACGATAAGGAAGAAGCTGCTGCCGAGGCGTGATGGTCGGGCGGCGCATGGAGGAGAGCAGTTACCGATCTGCTGCTCTATTATCCTACCCATGACCGAGCCGTCGGCCAATAATGACCCGCTCGCAGCGCGCAAGAAAGCCATGGACTACCTCGCGCGACGCGAACACTCGTGTGCTGAGCTGTGCCGCAAGATGGAGACGTTCGGGTTTGCTTCGGAGGTCGCCCTCGATGCGGTCGAACAGCTGCAGAAAGATGGCTTGCAGAGTGATCGCCGCTTTGTGGAAGCCTTCGTGCAGTCACGTGTCAGCCAGGGCAAAGGCCCAACGCGCATACGAGCAGATCTGTTGCAGCGCGGCATTCGTGATTCGATGATTCAGGAAGCCGTGGCGGAGTTTGGCCAGGACTGGTTTGCGCTGGCACGACAGACGCGGCAAAAGAAATACGGTGTCGATGAGCCGCTCGAATTCAAAGAAAAAGCCCGCCAGATGCGGTTTTTGCAATATCGAGGATTTGAGCCCGAGCAGATACAGGCAGCGGTTTCCGCACACGACGAATAACCGTAGAATCCCCCCCAATGAAGACCATGACGAGCAACGAGCTGCGCCAGGCGTTCCTGGAATTTTTCCGTGAGCGCGGCCACGAAGTGGTCGCGAGCTCTCCACTTGTGCCCGGCAACGACCCGACCTTGCTGTTCACGAACGCAGGAATGGTGCAGTTCAAGGACCTGTTCCTCGGCGAGGACAAGCGTAGTTACGACCGGGCAACGTCGTCGCAACGCTGTGTCCGCGCGGGTGGCAAGCACAACGACCTGGAGAACGTGGGTTACACGACCCGTCATCACACGTTCTTCGAGATGCTGGGGAATTTCAGCTTCGGTGATTACTTCAAGCGCGAGGCGATCCAGTATGCCTGGGAGTTTCTAACCGACACACTCGGCCTGAAACCCGAGCAGTTATGGGTGACGGTTTACGAAGAAGATGACGAAGCCGCCGACATCTGGCTCAACGAAATAAAGATCGACCCCGGGCGCTTCGGGCGCCTGGGCAAGAAAGACAACTTCTGGTCGATGGGCGACACGGGTCCCTGCGGACCGTGTTCCGAGATTTTCTTTGATCATGGCCCCAAGGTCGCGGGCGGCCCGCCCGGATCGGCCGACGAAGACGGCGATCGTTATGTCGAGATCTGGAATCTCGTGTTCATGCAGTTCGACCGTTCCGCCGATGGCCAAATGACGCCGTTGCCCAAACCGTCTGTCGATACCGGCATGGGTCTCGAGCGCATGGCCGCGGTCATGCAGGGCACGACCAACAATTACGAAATCGACTTGTTCAAAAACCTGATCAAGAGTGCGGCGAAACTGACCGGCGCCAAGGATCCGGGCAACAACTCGCTGCAAGTGA
>JADFLJ010000142.1 GCA_022564475.1 Pseudomonadota bacterium | reverse complement strand
TAGCCTTTAGGAGCGCACGGTTTCACCCCGGGGTTCGAGGCCAGCATATCAAGCTGCCAAACAACCCAAAACAAACGTACAAGGAGCGGCTGCCGCGACACGGTCGGGCCTAAAGGCCCTCCTACATCCCCGGTCGGGCTGTAAACGGCTCCAAAAACCCGATGATACGATTGGGCAGATAGAAGGTCGGTTTCCACGGTGTGCCGCCGTCGATAAAACCGACGTGACCACCGTGGGTGCTGACTTCAAGCGTTACCGAGGCCGACAAGCGCTCTGCTGCAGGGATTACCTCTGACGACATGAACGGATCGTCCAGCGTGTTGATAACGAGTGTCGGTTTTTCAATCGAGTTCAGAAAATTGACCGAACTGCAGCGATCGTAGTAGTCCTGCTTGCCGTCGAAGCCGTGTAACGGCGCTGTCACAGCATCATCAAAGTCATCGAAAGTCTTGGCGGACATGGCCTTGTCCCAGTCAAATGCAGCCGTGTGCTGATCGAATTTTCGCCGCACAGCGTTCTTCATTCTATTTATTAAGTAATACTGGTAAAGCTTTGAAAAACCAGTATTTAATGCGTCAGAGCATAAATTCAAATTGAGCGGCGCACACACAGCGGCCGCAGCTCTGAGCGGCGTCGTGTCGCCGGCCTCGCCGAGGTATTTCAAGAGCACATTGCCGCCCAGAGAGTAGCCGACGGCGACAATCGGGCCGTATTGTTCGGACGCGTCGAGCTCGCCCAGGAAAAATCGCACATCGTCGGTCTCACCTGCGTGGTAGCGACGTGGCAGGCGATTCGTGTAGTCGCCGCAGTCTCTGAAGTGCATCACGCAGCAATGCCAGCCAAGATTGGCGGCCAGGTGCATCAGCATTCGTGCGTAGGAGGATTTCGCGGAGCCCTCGAGTCCGTGCAGGATGACAAGAATTGGCGCCGAGCGCGGCAATGATTCGGTCGGGATGACCCAGTCAACGGCTGTGGCATCGCCGTCCGGCAGCTCCAACTCCTCTCGGCGCAGTTTCGGCCGGTGCCGAAACGCCCATGGAAAGGACGGATAGATCGTTTGCAGATGACGATTTCGCAGCCACGGGGCAGGCCGAAATTCGCTCTGAATGATGCGCTTGTCGTCGCCGTTGGTCATCGCTGGCAGCGTAGCGGATTTCTGTTCACAGCCAAAGCCTGTCAGCGGTCCGGCACAGCCGTCTGTCCGCGCAATACGTCGATACGCCAGTGTTCTTTCGCCCACGCCCATACCTCAGCCAGGGTGGCATCAACAAGCTGCTCCGGAGGGTTCTGTCCGAGTGCCCTGAGCGCCGCAACAAGTGTGGGCTTCACTTCGTGCATCGGAATGCCCTGGGCACCGGTCAGCTTACTGAGTTTGGCGCCGTCCGCGTGAACGGCGACCGGAATATGCTGATAGTCAGGCGTGTGCAGGCCCAGGCATTGCTGCATCCAGATCTGACGAGGTGTTGAATCCATCAAATCAATGCCGCGTACGATTTCTGTCACGCCCTGCAGGTCATCATCGACAGCAACAGCGAGATGGTACGCGATCAGGCCATCGCGTCGCAGAATGATGAAATCACCAGACTCGGACTCGAGCTGTTGCGATTGCGGTCCTTGCAGACCGTCTCCAAATTCGATCGGCCTGTCGTTTGTACGAATTCGCACAGCCGTTTCAAGCGAGCTCGTGCCATTGCGGCAATATCCGGGATAGATCGTGCCCAACGGACCTCGCGGCACCTCGGCGAGGTCGCTTCTGGAGCAACCGCACTCGTAGGCGAGGCCCTCGGCGAGCAATTGCTGCAACAACTGTCGGTGCTGCGGATCTGATGTGCTCTGAAAAGTGATCGGCCCGTCCCACTCCAGGCCGTAACTATCGAGTGCGGCGACAATCATGTCGCTCGCGCCGGTCTGCTCACGGGGAGGGTCGATATCTTCGATACGCACGAGCCAGCGGCCATCATTGCGCCGTGCCTCAAGGTAGCTTGCCACTGCTGCGAGCAAAGAGCCGAAATGCAGTGGTCCGGTGGGAGAGGGGGCGAACCGCCCCACATAACCCGTTTTACCGATAGCGATCGTCCCGATCGCGGAACTGGCGTTCTGCAAGTTCGCGACGCTCCTGCGCCTCGACACACATTGTGGCGACTGGACGCGCCTCAAGGCGTTTCAAGCCGATTTCCTCGCCGGTCTCATCGCAATAGCCGTAGGACGCATCGTCGATGCGCGAGAGTGCCGACTCGATTTTGCGAAGCAGTTTCCGCTCCCGATCACGCGTCCGCAGCTCAAGCCCGAATTCGGATTCCTGAGTTGCGCGATCGTTAGGGTCGGGGAAATTCGCCGCTTCATCCCGCATGTGGTGCACCGTGCGATCGACCTCTATGATGAGTTCACCTTTCCAGGCACTCAGGATATTGCGAAAATGCCCGAGCTGCTTGTTGCTCATATATTCTTCCTCGCGCAGCGGCTTGTACGGGCTAATGCCGTGAATCGGTCCTGACAGGATATTGTGGCTCGATCGCGGGCGACGTGGCGGGGCCTTCCTGGTGACCGGCTTCTTGCGAACGGTTGCCTTTCTGGCGACATTTTTAGGCGCAGTTTTCTTCTTTCTGGCGGCCTTTTTCGGCGCAGCTTTCTTCTTGCTGGCGGCCTTTTTCGGCGCAGCTTTCTTCTTGCTAACGGCCTTTTTCGGCGCAGATTTCCTCTTGCTGGCGGCCTTTTTCGGCGCAGCTTTCTTCTTGCTAACGGCCTTTCTGGGCGCAGCTTTCTTCTTGCTAACGGCCTTTCTGGGCGCAGCTTTCTTCTTGCCTGGCTTTTTACTTGCCACTTTCTTTTTACTAACCTTCTTCTTGCTTATCTTTCGAGCAGCCGGCTTTTTCGCGCTGACTTTCTTGCGAGATACCTTCTTCCTGGAAGAGGCTGCCTTTTTCTTGCTCACCTTGGGTTTCCTGGCCGCCGTTTTCTTAGCCACAGACTTCTTTGCTAGGGTCTTCTTGACCGCGGCTTTTTTTCGCGTTGATGAGACCTTTTTCCGCTTCTTGCTCACGGTGTTCTTTACGGGCATTTCTTACTCCAGCCGGGCCGAGAAAAGGCCGGGATTATACATTGATGGGGCCGGCATGGAAGCCCTGATTTGCCCTTATTTCGGGCCACTTCCGGGACCCCTGTCTATTTCTTGCGACAATCGTTTTATGGGCTGTTTTCTATTACACTAAGCGCCCTTCCAGGGCCCCAGGTGTAACAGCACTTCATGCGACTCAGCAAAATTAAGCTTGCCGGCTTCAAATCCTTCGTAGACCCCACCACCATTACCTTTCCGAGCAACCTGATCGGTGTCGTAGGCCCGAACGGCTGCGGTAAATCCAACGTCATTGATGCCGTCCGCTGGGTCATGGGAGAGAGCTCCGCGAGTCGCCTGCGTGGTGACTCGATCATGGACGTAATTTTTAGCGGATCGAGCGCCCGCAAGCCCGTTGGTACGGCATCCGTCGAATTATTGTTCGATAACACCGAGACCACGCTAGAGGGGCAGTACGCCAAATACGCCGAGATTTCGATTCGTCGCGAGGTGTCGCGCGACGGCATATCCAATTATTACCTGAACGGTACGCGTTGTCGGCGTAAGGACATTACCGGCATCTTCCTTGGCACGGGCTTGGGTCCTCGAAGCTACTCGATCATCGAGCAAGGCATGATTACGCGCATAATTGATGCCAAGCCCGAAGAAATGCGCGCATTTCTTGAGGAAGCCGCCGGCATTTCCAAGTACAAAGAGCGCCGCCGCGAAACATCGAACAGGATAAAACGCACCAAAGAAAACATTGATCGCCTGAAAGACGTACAAGACGAAGTGGCTAAACAGATTCGTCATCTTGATCGGCAGGCGAAGACGGCGGAGCGATACGGTCGCCACAAAGAAGACGAGCGCCGTACGACGGCAGAGCTGCTGGCTCTGCGAACGAAGGATCTCGACGACAAGGCGCAAAGCGCAAATTCAGTCTTGTCTGAGCGCAAGACGAAGCTTGAAGCAGTCATTGCAGACCAGCGTAAAATTGAAGCCGGCATTGAAGATGCTCGTCTTCAACAGACTGAACGGGCCGACGAGTTCAACGAAATTCAGGGGCGTTACTACAAGGTTGGAAGTGAAATTGCACGTCTCGAGCAATCCATTGAGCACGCGCACGAACTTCGGGAGCGTCAGGAGAAAGACCTGCAACAAGCCGTAATTGGCGCCAAAGAAATCGTTGATCACATTGACAAGGATCAGGATGAGATCGCTCAGTTGGAGTTGACCTTGAACGAGCTGTTACCAGGGCTTGAGCAAGCGCGCCAGCAAAGCAGTGCTTCCTCGGAGTCGCTGGAAAAGGCTGACTCAGCATTGGCGGGCTGGCAGCAGCAGTGGGAGTCCTGGACACAGAGATTTAACGACGCCCACCAAGAGTGCAATGTTGAGTCCATGCGGGCAGAACAGATCGAATCGCGTCTGCAGAGTTTGTCCGACAGAGCTAAAAAACTGAACGAAGCGAAGTCCGGCGCCAACCAGGATGAGCTGAAGGCCAGGTATGAAGAGCTGACCGGCCATGAGTTGCGCAAGCGACAAGCGCGGGATGAATTCGATCGGCACCTCACGGACATTAGCGACAAGATTCGCAAGCTTCGCGAACAGGATACCAAGCTCACCAAGATGGTCGACGAGCGACGCGCGCTGCTGTTGGTGGCGCAGGGAGAATACGCGTCGTTGGATGCACTGCAAAAAGCGGCCATGGGCGAAGGTGATGAAGGCGTTCAGAAATGGCTGGGCGGTGCAGGTCTTGCGGACAATACGCGCGTGGCACAAACGCTTAACGTCGCTAATGGTTGGGAAAGGGCCGTTGAAACGGTGTTGGGTGATTATCTTCAGGCCGTCTGCGTGGACGATATCCAACCGATCACCGAGATTATTGGCAACCTGAAATCCGGCAACGTCACGGTCTTGCAGGGCAGTGTGGGTACGCCGATAGACAGCGATGAGAATTCACTTGCGGCGAAGGTGAGCAACGCGCCGGCGTCGATTCAGGACATTTTGTGGATGGTTCGCATAGCCGATTCCTTGAATGACGCATTGTCGATGCGCGATCTGCTGGGTGACGGTGGCTCGGTAATTACGGCTGACGGAATCTGGTTTGGCAGGAGCTGGATACGTGTGTCCAGAGACCAGGATACCAAAGCAGGCGTGCTGTCTCGCGAGCATGACATGCGACGTTTGAAGAATGACATTCGAGAGATGCAGGCCAGATTCGATAGTTCTCGAAAATTGCTAAATGACGGACGTGGACGTTTGGTACAGCTCGAAGAGCGACGCGAGGCTGTGCAGAACGACGCCGCTGTGTTGCTAAGTGAATACGCTGAGGTCAAAGTCTCGCTGGACTCAGCGCGTTATCAGATGGATCAGGCGAACGCGCGTCAGGCCGCGATCGATGCGGAATCGACTGACCTGGACAACGAGAAGATCTCGGCGGACGAGCAGCTGCGCGAGTCCAAAGCACGCTTCACGCAAGCCAGTGATTCCCTGGCCGGGCTCGAGGCAGAAAAGACCAGTCTCGAAGCGCGCCGTGATGAATTACGGGCGGAATTGGAACGCGTTCGCAGTCAATCGAACGAGGATCGTCAGGCCGTTCAGAACATCACGATTCAATTTGAGAGTCGTCGGTCGAGTAAAGAATCAGCAGCGCAAAGCCTCGAACGCATGCAGTCACAACTGACCCAGTTCCGTAGTCGCGAAGAGAGTATTCGTGAGCAGCTTGCAATGAGTCAGGCGCCGATGGGTGACAACAAGCTGCGGCTTGAAGAACAGCTGGCAGCGAGCGTCAAGGTCGAGAAGGATCTGGGCAGCGCACGAACGCTCGTTGAAAATGTAGAAGAAAAGTTGCGGGAGCTGGATCAATTACGCATGCAGGCAGAGCAGGTCGTGGAGTCGTCTCGAACGGAACTGAGCGCAGCGGAAATGGCCTTGCAGGAAG
>JADFLJ010000016.1 GCA_022564475.1 Pseudomonadota bacterium | reverse complement strand
GATGCCCTGCAGCCGTTGGCATTCTCGGTGGTCGCAAACACCGATAATGCCTCCGCCGACGTGCGCATGAAACTCGTGGCATTGATCGCCGAAGCCTGCGGTTCGATCGGCATGACGGGCGGTCAGTCAATCGACCTCGCCGCCGAAGGCAAGACCTTGTCGGCGAAAGATCTTGAGCACATGTACTCGCTCAAGACAGGTGCGTTGATTCAAGCCTCGGTTGTTGCGGCCTGCTTGCTGGCAGCTGACCTGCCGCAGGGGCAATTCGAGGCGCTTGATGAATTCTCACGTGCGATTGGCATCGCCTTCCAGATAAAGGACGACATTCTTGACGTCGAAGGGGAAACTCATGTCATTGGCAAAACCGCCGGTTCCGATGCGGGCCTTAACAAGGCAACTTATCCATTGTTGTTCGGTGTTGAGGCAGCACGCAAACGCTGCGACGAGCTGTTGGAAAGCGGCGTTGAGCATCTGAAAATTTTCGGGCATTCCGCCGAGCCTCTGCGTTGGCTCGCTGGCTACATAACCGAGCGGGGACATTGATCGATGCGGCCACGCAGCATCCTGCATGTCGACATGGATGCGTTCTATGCGTCAGTGGAGCAACGCGATAATCCGGAACTCCGCGGCAAACCGCTTGTGGTTGGCGGTGGCGACAATCGCGGCGTTGTCGCAGCGGCCAGTTACGAGTCTCGCAGGTTCGGCATTCGCTCTGCGATGCCCATCGCGGAAGCACGACGAAGATGCCCCGACTTGCTGCGAGTTGCGCCGCGCATGTCTCACTACCAATCAGTATCGCGTCAGATATTCGATGTGTTTCGGGAGTTTTCACCTCTCGTCGAGGGTTTGTCTCTTGATGAGGCGTTTCTCGACGTAAGCGGCAGCCTCAAACTATTTGGCAACAGCAAGGACATTGGCAGGGCGATCAAGGCTCGCATTCTGGAAAAGACAGAATTAACCGCCTCGGTCGGTGTTGCCGAAAACAACCTGGTTGCCAAGATCGCCTCCGACATGGACAAGCCGAATGGCCTCGTCGTTATTACCGCCGACGATTGTCAGGAAAAGCTGGACCCGCTGCCCGTCTCCGTGATCCCCGGCATCGGCCGCGAAACGCTCAAGAAGTTGCACAGAGCGAACATTCGCAGTGTTCGCGATCTACGCCTTGCGACTCGCCGCGACATCGAGCCTATCTTCGGCCGCTTCACGAGCAAGACACTGGATCGAGCAGCGGGCATCGACGATCGACCCGTCATATCGTCGCGTGGCGAAAAGTCGATTAGCGCCGAGGAAACCTACGAGCGCGACCTGAGCGATAGCAAAGTCATGCAACGCGAGTTACTGCGACTGACAGAAAGAACCTGCCGCCGCCTGCGCAAGGCCGGCCTGCAAGCCGGCACCGTGCAGGTAAAAATACGACGAGCCGACTTCAGCACATTTACGCGGCAGAAGATTTTACGACCTCCGGGCAATGCTACCGACCAGATCCACGCCATAAGCTGCGAATTACTCACAAGCTGGCTGGCGGAACATCCGGGCTCGCGAATTCGCTTGCTCGGTGTCGGCGCGGCCAGGCTCACACGGTCCAGTCAAGGTGATCTGTTCGCAGACAGTGATGCAGCAAGCGCGCCCGTCGACAAGACCGTCGATCAGATCAGAGATCGCTTCGGCATCGCTGCTGTTGGGCGGGCCAGCACGCTGAGTCGGCCGGACACCGAATGAGGTAGAATCGGGGGCCGATCTCAGGACCCGATGCAGCGGACAACAGCGGCAGCACTAAATGTATACGAGTTTCTTCGGCCTCAATGAAAAACCATTTTCGATAACGCCTGATCCGCGTTATCTGTTTATGAGCGAACGTCATGGCGAGGCCCTGGCACACCTCGTATACGGCGTCACCGAGTCCGGCGGTTTCATGCAGCTCACGGGAGAGGTGGGCACCGGCAAGACAACACTTGTGCGAACTTTGCTGCAGAACCGCTTGCCAGATAACGCAGACGTGGCAGTCGTTCTGAATCCACAGCTCTCGGCCATCGAGTTTCTCGAGACGATTTGCGAAGAACTGGGCATTGACGGCATAGAGGAGAAAGGCAGCAGCAAAGCGCTGATCGACGCGCTGAACCGCTACTTGCTTGCAGCACATGCCGAAGGTCGCCGTACGATCGTCCTGGTTGATGAAGCACAAAATCTGACGCGCGACGTACTCGAACAAGTCCGCCTGCTGACCAACCTCGAAACATCGAAACAAAAACTGCTGCAGATCATCCTGATCGGCCAGCCCGAGTTGCGTGAATTGCTCGCGCGAACTGACTTGCGGCAGCTCGCACAACGCATTACCGGCCGCTACCACCTCGAACCACTGACTCGCGACGAATCGGCGGAGTACATCGAACACCGCTTGCGCGTCGCCGGCGCGCTTGGGGAAATATTTGATAGCGCGGCCAAGCGGGAAGTCTTCAGGTTGTCGCACGGCGTGCCGCGACTGATCAATGTGATTTGCGATCGAGCGTTATTGGGCGCGTACAGCAATGAATCGCGTCGTGTCAGCCGTACGTTGGTGAGACGCGCCGCGGCGGAAATTTCCGGCAAAGTGTATGTGTCACCGTTGTTGCGCTGGGCAACGCCAGTAATGGTCAGCATGGGCCTGCTGTTGATCGTTGTCGGTGGCTGGTCTTTTTACTCGCAACCGCAGGCAACGCAAAAGCAGATAGCGGCAACCGTCTCGCCCGTCACAACGAATCTTGCGCTTGAATTGCCGGACCTGGGCCATCAAGAGCCGGCCTTTAACGCCAGCCAAGCGCCGCTTGATGCGCCGCTGCCCGAAGTAACACTCGACGAACAATTAAGACTCGCGATGGATCTGACGAACTTTGATACGGCACTCACCACGCTAATTGAACGCTGGGGCCTGGCCGATAGTAGTTGCGAGCAACTGGTGACAATGGGTTACGAATGTCTCGGACAGCGTGGTTCGTGGAACAACCTGCGGCAACTCAACCGCCCCGCTATTCTGACGCTGACCGACAAACTGGGTGATTCACACCGCGTCGTGCTGACGGCCATCGAAAACGATCGCGCCGTACTCTCGATCGCCGGCGTTAGCGTATCTCATGATCTCGATGTCGTGTCCGATCTTTGGTTCGGGCAGTATTTACTCATCTGGAAACCCGCGAGCGGCGTCGCCGTGGCCCTGAATCCTGGAATGCGGGATCCTTACGTCGGCTGGTTAAGACAAAGCCTGGCAACGATCGATGAGCGCTATCGAGCCGAACCCCTTGACTCCGAATTGTATGACGGTGGTCTTGCCGACCGCGTACGCGAGTTTCAACGCGAGCATCGACTGGTCGTTGACGGCCTTGCCGGGCGACAGACTCAAATTATCATTAATTCATTACTCGCGTCGTCAGACACGCCTCGCCTCACAAACTACGAGCTCGCAAAGGACTGATTCATGTCATTTATTCTCGACGCGCTAAAGAAGTCCGAAAGCGACCGGCAAGAGCAGGCCGACACCGAGTTTGCAACGGTACCATCAAGTCCTGCGGCAGCCGCCGCGCCGCGCTGGATGTGGATACTCGGTATCCTGCTCATGATCAACATTATCGTGCTGCTTGGCTTGATGCTCAAACCGGACGCAGCACCCGTTGTAAGCGAGGCTGTGCCAAATCAGGCCGCCGCAGGAGCGGCCGTAGGAGGGCCTTCAGGCCCGACCGCGACCATTGCGGCCGTGGATGCAACTCCGCCCACCAATGCGCCAACAACAGGGTCAGCCTCCTTTTCCGATCAAGTCGCCGTTGCGCGTCAAAAGCAGCCTGCGCGCAGCACGCCCGTGCCGCAACAGGCAACAGCAACAAACATCACGCCCGTCGTCTCGGTCAAAAACCTGCCGCAGTCGGCCGCCGCTATTTTGCCGAGTCTGACCGAATTGCGTATGAACGGCAGGCTGCAGCTGCCGGATCTGCACGTGGATATTCACGTTTACAGTGACGTCCAGTCTGAACGTTTTGTGTTTATAAACATGCACAAGTACAAGGAGAATTCGAGTCTCGACGAGGGCCCCGTCCTGAAAGAAATTACCAGCGATGGCGTGATCCTCGAACACAACGGCATCGTATTCATATTGCCGCGCGAGTAGACGCTATCAGGACATCGAGCGATTGAGCGATTGAGCGACACAGTCTCTGCCCATCTGGATGGCAACAGGCTGGCCAACGCGCTCGTCTCCGGTATTCATCGAGTCATCGATGAACAGGATTTTCTAAATCGCATCAACGTATTTCCGGTCGCCGATGGTGATACGGGAACCAACCTGAGCCTGTCACTGGGCACGGCCCTGCCGATTCTGGTTGCGCCAGGTGACAAACACCTCGGCACAATGCTCGCCTCGCTTGCGGACGCATTGCTGGACAGCTCGCGCGGAAATTCGGGTGCGATCGTCGCACAGTTTTTTCAGGGTATGAGCGACTCGGCCGGCGAGCTAAGTCGATTCACGACTTACACATTTGGCAAAGCTGCGATGCTTGGCAGCGACTACGCCCACGATGCATTGTCGGACCCGCAGGAAGGCACCATTCTGTCCGTCATCTCAGCGTTCGCCGCTAGCCTGCAATACCAGGCGAATAAAGCCGGCGGTGATGATTTTCGATCGGTCATGAAAAACGCCATGATTCAGGTTGAACAAGCGCTCGCCAACACCACCGAACAGCTGGCCGTATTGAAAAAGGCCGGCGTCGTCGATGCAGGAGCCAAGGGCTTCGTCATACTGCTGACTGGCATGACCGAATACATTCTCCACGGCCGTATCGCACCGGAACCGGATTTGTCCCTGCTGTTTTCGGAGGAGTTGTCGTTCAACATCACGACAGACGGTGCGGAATCGAATTACCGATATTGCACCGAGTGCATCGTAACTGGTGCGAATATCGACCGCCGCAAGCTGCGCGAGGCACTGGATGAACTGGGTGACTCACTCGTACTTGCCGGCACCAGGCGGAAGGCCAAGATTCACATTCATGTCGACGAACCCGAGAAGGTATTCGGTATTGGCCGCCAGTTCGGTGAACTAAGCGCCGAAAAAGCCGACGACATGCACCGGCAATTCGCTAGTAGCCACAACGATGTACGGCACTTCGCGGTCATTACGGATTCGGCCGCGGACATCGCGGACGAAGACATGGAGCGACTCGACATACACATGGTGCCCTGCCGTATTCAATTTGGTGATCGGGGCTATCTCGACAAGATCAGTATCTCGACCGAAGCGTTTTTCGCGGAACTCGAGACCAACCCAAACCACCCAAGCACATCACAGCCGGCACCCGGCGACTTTCGACGCCAATACCAATTTCTCGCCAGCCACTTTTCAGATGTGATTTCGATCAGTTTGACGGCACAGGCCAGTGGTGCTTTTCAGGCGGCTGTTGCTGCTGCCGGGCGTGTAAACGCGCCCGGGCGAATCAGCGTTATCGATTCGCGCAATGCCTCGACAGGACAGGGCCTGTTAGCAGTGTTTGCTGCGGAATGCGCAGTAGCGGGCAGCACGGTCGACGACACGCTTCAGGCCATCGAATCACTCATTCCGAAGACGCTGACTTTTGCGCTGGCGAAAGACCTTCGTTTCGCGGTACAGGGCGGAAGAATACCGCGCTACATCAAAGTGATCGCCGACTTGCTGCGACTGACCCCGGTCATCAGGACTTTTGAGGACGGCCGTATCGCGACAGCCGGCTTTTTGTTCGGGCGACGCAAGCGCCTTGAAAAATTTGCTCGCTATATTGCGAGGAAATCCAGCACCGGGGAATTGCTGATCGTGGCCATCGCTCATGCCGTCTGTCTCGATGACTCCGTTGAATTGGCCCGCTTGTTGCGTAAGAAAATTCCAAACATCCAGCGCCTGATTACGACTGATCTCGGCACCGCGCTAGGCGTCCATGGGGGGCCGGGCATGCTGATGGTCACGACTCAGCCGGTTCGCCCGATTCCAGCCAGTGCAAGCTAGTCGCTCAGCCTGTCTCCATCCGGATCGATAAGCCCTTCATCATCGTTGCGCGCATTATTGACGCGGCGATCGACTGGCCAAGCCCGCAGTGGTGGACATTTCCCGGCGGCATCATCGAGCATTGACCTGTCTCCACCCAGCCAGTCATTGGCTGCTTCGGACTCCAGGATCATTGGCATGCGGTGATGTATTGGACGCATGAAATTGTTCGCGGCGATTGTAACAAGCGCTGTGGACTGGATGGACTCATCTCGCTGCCTGTCATGCCAGTGTTCCCACAAGGCGCCCAGTGCGAAGGGCATGCCGCTTTGCAGTGAAATGAAATACGGCGTCTTCACGTCACCCTCGCGACACCACTCGTAGAATCCGTCGGTGAGTACAAGGCATCGTCGACGACTGTAGGCGGCCCGGTATGACGGCTTTTCGGCGATCGTTTCAGCGCGTGCATTGATCATGCGATTAGCAACAGACGGATCCCTGGCCCACGAGGGAATCAGCCCCCAGCGCAGCATGACCAGTTTACGATTCCCGTCCTCGCCATCTCGAACAGCAGCGATGTATTGCGTCGGCGCGATGTTGTAACGCGGCTCAACCGGACCCGAGTCGCTTACGCCGAACAATGCTGCCGCTGCCTCACTTGGAGAGTAAAAGGCAAAACGACCACACATGGCTACTCTCGAATTCCGACGCCGCGATTCATCAATGTCACGGCAACCATAAACAACGTGATCATAAAGACGAACAGCATGATGTAGGCGTGAGAAATATCGATATCGGAGCGACCAAGAATGCCGTAGCGAAACGCATTAACCATATAAAGAACCGGGTTCGCTTTCGACACGGTTTGCCAAAACTCGGGTAGCAACGAGATCGAATAAAACACGCCACCCAGGTAAATCAGCGGCGTCAAAATGAATGTCGGAACGATTGAAATATCATCAAACTTTTTCGCAAAAATCGCATTGATGAACCCGGCAAGCGAAAACACAATAGATGACAGCACGACAATCGACACTGTAACAAGCGGATGCTGAACCTCGAGCTTGGTGAAAAATAATGCAATGGCCGTGACCAGCAGGCCGACAAACAAGCCGCGGATTAGCCCACCCGATACATGACCAATGACGATCGCCGCGTTCGACATTGGCGAGACGATCATTTCCTCAATATGACGGGCAAACTTGGCACCGAAAAAAGACGACACTACATTGCCGTAGGAGTTTGTGATGACCGACATCATGATCAGACCGGGCGCAATGTAAGACATGTAGTCAAAGCCATCCATGGTGCCAATGCGGCGACCAATCAGGTTGCCGAAAATAATGAAATACAAAGTCATCGTGATTGCCGGCGGCACGATAGTCTGTACCCAGATTCGAAGCACCCGGACCACTTCCTTACGCACCAGCGTCTGAATCGCAACCGCGTTTAGCTTGAGATTCATGACGGGTCCTTTGCGGCGCTGTTCGACTTCTTCTCAATAAGCCCCATGAATAATTCTTCGAGGCGATTGGTTTTATTACGCATGCTCACGACAGTGATGTTGCGTTCGTTCAGCTGCCTGAACAGATCGTTGAGATTGTGCGACGGCTCTATTGCCACTTCGAGATCGTTATCCTCGCGCAGCAACATCTCGTAATTATCGAGTCTGGGCACTTCTTTCATTACTTCCGAAAGACTCAGTACGATTATCTCTCGCTGCAGCTTTCTGAGCACTGTGCTCATGGGCGCATCTTCGATAATTCGTCCGTCGTCAATGATCGCCACGTCACGACACAGGCTTTCCGCTTCCTCGAGATAATGCGTCGTCAGAATAATTGTCGTACCCGCTGCATTGATTTCCCGCAGGAAATCCCACATGAATCGCCGAATCTCGATATCCACACCGGCTGTCGGCTCGTCCAGGATCAGTAATTTTGGTTCATGTACGAGTGCGCGTGCAATCATGAGGCGACGTTTCATTCCACCAGACAGGGTCCGAGCAATGTCATTACGACGGTCCCAGAGTCGCAGTGTTCGAAGGTATTTTTCGGCGCGTTCTTGCGCGAGTTTTCGGGGCAGGCCGTAATATCCTGCCTGGTTAACGACGATGTTTTCGACACGTTCCCACAGATTCAGATTGATCTCCTGTGGTACCAGGCCGATGCAGGATTTGGCTGCCGCGAGATCATCGTCGATGCTGTGACCGAATATTTCTACTTCACCACCGGACTTGTTGATCAGAGATGTGACGATCCCGATAACCGTCGTCTTGCCGGCGCCGTTCGGCCCCAGAAGCGCATAAAAATCCCCGGCCTCAACCGTCAGATCAATACCCTTCAACGCCTGAGTGCCGTTGGCATAGGTCTTTTGCAGATTTTTTATGCGTAGCGCTGTCATCAAGCCGCGTATTGTAACCACGGCGCGGCCAAATCGACATATGTGAAGCGATAATTAGCTCTCCGGCCCTCCTTTGTCGCTCTCCGCTACCCGGCGGGCTGGCGTTGGCATCAGGCAAGCTGCGGCGGGCAAGCGCTGATAATGCTCTGCGGCCGGGTTGGTCAACACGGTCTGCAACGCCGTCAGCTGTGCTGCATGCCGGATCTCCTCGTCATTACTGGTCCCGGCACCCAGAAGCTTCGACCAGAATTCGCGGTGCGACGGGAGCCGCGGCGACAGCAGGCCCGGTTCGCCCATCGCAAATCGGAACACGCGCACGGGAGAGCTGTCGGCCAGACGCTCACACCAGTCCAGTGATGCGCCGCTTACGAGGCGGGTGGCGTAAGGGTTGCGTTTGGCCAGCTCCCATAAAAAACCCAGTGTTGCCGGCGCCAGTCCGCCAACACATTCAGGAGACAGGCGCGTGGCGTCAAACAGGTCCGGCTGCGCATCGTCGCTGAACAGACGGGTCCAACGTCGGTCGGCGGCTTCAGGAAGTGAGTAAATGAGGAACGGGCATTGCGATAACAACGTGGATTTCCTGACGCTTAACGCCGTGAGCTTTTCGACAATGCCGGCCGCGCCTGACGGGGCGCCTGACGCTACGGCTGGCGGCCGACTCAGCCCATCGAGATAGGCCCGATTAAGTGAGTAAACGTTGTCCAGATCTGCCACATCAGGTCCTTGAAAATCCATTGAACTCTCCCGCTGGTGTGTCCGCTAAATTGAAGAAAATGCCATAAAATGTCGTTTATTACCATGTATGGATAGTACAAGCTTAGTGTAGACTGTATATGGGTTATTTCTAACATAAGGGGAAACAAATGCGTCTGACCGATGACCGCTACGCGGGTGAACGCAGGCAGTTCGAGCTGGCGCTTCGTATGATTCGTCACGAAGCGCGAACGAGAACAATAAGAAACTGCACGGGACTGTCGGATGACCGCATCCGTAAGCTCTACTCAAGGTATTTCCGCGATTCAGGCGAGACGGAGGTGCGCCGGCGACGCGGCAAGTCACCGCGCCAAATCACGCGATTCGTGA
Organism: Pseudomonadota bacterium; assembly: GCA_022564475.1. Lineage (GTDB taxonomy): Bacteria > Pseudomonadota > Gammaproteobacteria > Steroidobacterales > Woeseiaceae > UBA1847. Next base: position 16,649 of record JADFLJ010000016.1, on the reverse strand, counting down.
AAAACCCGGCCCATCAGCTGCAGGCAACGACGCTGGTCGCCCTGTATTGCGCCGGCCTGTTGTTGCGGGTTGAGCAAGACAATAACGTTCATTCCTGCTGGCCGCGCCCCGGTGTCGAGTTCGGCCACCGAGTCTGCCGCGCGTTCGAGACCTATTTGATGTTGCATACCAAACCACTTTTCAGTTTTGAGTGGGCCTGGAATCTCCTGCAAAGCATTTGCTACAACGACGAGCTATATCTTGCGGTATGCAATGCCTGCCGATCACGATATGTGCAGGATGCCTACGCCCTCGATCTGAGGATCTGTCCGTCTTGCGATATAGAAGCGCAGCGCAATCGTAAACCTGGCTTTCATTAAGTTCGTCTCGACAGAATCCGGTAAAATCGCCCGACAAACCGGAGTTTGCATGGAAAACTACAATGTCTTTGCCGGCGCGTTCGTGGATCGAATCGGTGAACGCCGCAAGGATCCCGCCTGGCTCTCAAGCGCGCTGGAGAGCCAGGAGAGCCGCTTTGTGCCTGTTTGGGGCGATCAGTCGCTGGTGGGCGGCGACCCGTTGCACGCCATCATGCTCGAGCGACGGCAGATTGATCGCTTCATCGACGATCCCGGCGAGTTGATTTTTCTCGGACTGTTTCACGATCGTCCTGCGTTCGCGTTTGCGATCAGTGCAGATGTCGACCCACCCTTCGGTGAGCTTGGCGAATTTCATGACCTGCGCTTTCTCGGCACGGTACTGCCGCCGGACGAAGCTAATCTGGCCGCTCATGCGAGAGCACTGGTCATTTGGCATGCCTCGCAGATGTTCTGCGGCGTTTGCGGCTCGTCGGCACGCTCGGCCGCCGCCGGTAATTCCCGGGTTTGTGCCAATCAGGATTGCGGACGAGAGATTTTTCCGCGGGTTGACCCGGCGATCATCGTGCTGGTTTCGGACGGCGAGCGTTGCCTTCTGGGTCGGCAGAAGAATTGGCCGGACGGCCGCTACTCGACGATCGCCGGATTTGTCGAACCGGGCGAAAGCCTGGAAGATGCCGTGCGTCGAGAGGTTTACGAAGAAACCAATGTGCATACCAACGATGTTGCCTACCACAGCTCACAACCCTGGCCATTTCCATCGTCACTGATGCTCGGATTTGTTGCGACAGCAACGTCGACGGACATCGTCCTGAATGACAGTGAACTTGAAGACGCGCAGTGGTTTACGCGTAAGGAGTTGCGCTCGGGATTTCCGAAATTGCCGTTTCGGATCTCCATCGCACGACGCCTGGTGGATCACTGGATCGACTACCCGGGAGCCTGAGTATCTGCCTCGTCGTCATCGCACACCGGGTCAGCGCCGACTACCCGCTTATTGTCGCCGGCAATCGCGATGAGTTTCACGCCCGGCCGACACAGGATGCGCACTGGTGGCCCGACATGCCGGACATACTGGGTGGCAGGGACCTGCAAGCGGGTGGCACCTGGCTGGCGCTGCATCGTAACGGGCGATTTGCGACCGTCACCAATTTCCGCGACGCGGTACCCAAGTCCGGCAAGCTGCGTTCGCGCGGCCACCTCATTACAGAATTCCTCAACAGCGACCGCTCTCCCCGCGACTATCTCGAGAATATCGACGCCGACGCTTATGCCGGATTTAACCTGCTCGTGAGCGATGGCATCGAACTCGCGTACCTGTCCAATCGGGGCGGCGGATGCAGGGTTTTGCCCCCTGGAATTTACGGCGTCGCGAACGCCATACTCGACTCGCCGTGGGTCAAAGTCGAGCGCAGCACGCGCGAATTGAGCAAACTGATTGCGTCGGGTCGTGTCAATGCTTCGACGCTGCTGACACTGCTGGGCGATCGGGAAAAGGCCCGCGTCGCTGAGGTCGAATCAGGGCAGCTTGGATTCGAGAAGGCGCACGCCATGTCAGCACCGTTTATTGTGCAAGCGGATTACGGCACGCGCTGCTCAAGCGTTTTGCTACGCGATAATGAGAATCGGTTTCGATTTACAGAAGTGCGCTTCACAGCCGACGGCAGCAGCAGCGGTCGTTCTGATTTCACCGGTGGCGTGGCGGCTCAGTCGGAGTAGATCGCCTGCAGCCAATGACCGATGTCTGCAATTTCCTGAGCGCATAAAGAATGCCCCATGGCGTATTCGTGCCACTCGACCTGATAACCCAGGGACCTCAGAACATCGGCAGAATCGCGACCACCCTCGTAAGGCACCATCGGATCGGAGGTGCCGTGGCCGATAAAGACCGGTACTGACACGTCGCCCGTATGCGGATTGTTTGCAAGCTCCGCATCGATTGTGTCGCGCAGCGGCAGGTACGATGACAGCGCCATCAGCCCGCACAGTTTCAGCGGCGAGCGTATTACGTTGTGCAAGGCGATTGCACCACCCTGGGAAAAGCCTGCGATCACGATTTTCGAACTTTCAATGCCGCGTTGCTGTTCGCGCTCAAGCAGCCCATCGACCAACGCACTGCTGGCGCGAATCCCCGCTTCATCTGCACGCCCTTTTTTATCGAAACTCACGATGTCGTACCACGCACGCATCTCCATGCCGCCATTGATTGTTATCGGTCGCACGGGCGCATGCGGAAAAACAAAGCGCAAGGGCAATGACGCGGGTAATCGAAGCTCCGGCACGATCGCCTCGAAGTCATGGCCATCAGCACCGAGGCCGTGCAGCCAGATCACGGTGCCGCCTGGGTTGGCGCCTGTTTCAACTTCGACGGTCTCCGGTAATTGCATTTCTGTCTCGCACGCTGGAAAGCGCCGCAGTGTACCGGATCCGGCAGGCTGAAATTCATGCTTGAACGACTATGCACATTTTGCTATTATTATGCACATATTTATGCAATCAAGGTAAGCGCATGCCGAATTCGGGCACAGAGCAGACTGCGCGGCGCGACGCGATTCGCGAGCTATTGGCCATGGATGCCGTGGAGACACAGCAGGATCTGGTCAGGCAATTATCTGCGCGCGGCCTGACGGCGACGCAATCCAGCGTCAGCCGCGATCTTAAAGATCTCGGCGTTATCAAGACCGGTAGCGGCTATGAGCTGCCTGACTCCAGCCGCGACGGCGATCAGGAGGTGGCGTCTGTCGCAAATCTGATTCGCGGAAGAAAGGCAGCCGGGGCAAATTTATTGGTCGTAAAAACGGCCATTGGCGCAGCGCAGCGGGTTGCACTCGCGTTCGATCGCAGCGGCTGGCCCGAAATCGTGGGCAACATCGGTGGCGATGACACAGTATTTGTCGCAACCACGAGCATTGGCGGACAAAAGCGCCTCACGTCCAGAATCGATCGTGCAGTCGCGCGATAACGCCTTTTAGTTTTCCTGGAGTCTCTCGTGAGCAGCGATCAATCCCCCATAATTCTTGCGTATTCCGGCGGCCTCGATACGTCATTTTGCGTGCCTTGGCTAAAGGCTACCTACGGCCGCGATGTCATTACGGCGACCATCGACACAGGTGGAATCGACGCGAGCGCAGCTGAGGAGCTGGCGCAACGGGCACTGGCACTCGGTGCGATCGAGCATGTCCGGGTGGATGCCCGAGAGAGTTTTTTCGACGACGTTATCCGCCACCTGATCGCCGGCAATGTATTACGCGGTAACGCCTATCCGTTGTGCGTCGGCGCCGAACGCGGCGTACAAGCCGCGCGGCTTGCGCAACTCGCGACAGACCGGGGAGCAACAACTGTTGCACATGGCTGTACGGCTGCCGGCAATGACCAGGTTCGGTTTGAGGTCGCGCTGCGCACACTCAATCCCGGGCTGAATATTCTTGCACCCGTCAGAGACAATAACTGGGTACGGGAGGAACAGCTCGCCTACCTCAAAGATCACAAGCTGCCGCTTCCTGCACAAGGCTCGGACTATTCAATCAATCGCGGTCTCTGGGGCATCACGATCGGTGGACGCGAGACGCTCACCTCGGAAAACTCATTGCCCGAGAACGCCTGGGTGTTGTCCTGCGGTGCATTCGATCAACCAGAGCCGGCGTCACGGCACAGCCTCGAGTTTGATCAGGGTATTCCAATAGCCCTCGATGACGAAGCAATGTCACCCGTACAGCTGATCGAAACGCTGGAATCTCTGGCCGGCCGCTACGGCATCGGCCGCGGAATTCATCTTGGCGACACGGTGCTGGGCACCAAGGGTCGCGTTGCATTCGAGGCACCCGCCGCGATCACGCTCATCACCGCACACAGGGAACTTGAGAAACTCGTGTTGAGTGCGCAGCAGGCTCGCGTCAAGGAGCGTATCGCTGCGACCTACGGCGACCTCGTACACGAAGGCAAACAACTGGATCTCGTCTGCGCAGACATCGAGGCCTTGCTCGAATCATCGCAACGCAGAGTGAGCGGCAACGTCGCTTTCACTCTCCGGCCGGGACACTTGTTCATCGACGGCGTTACGTCACCTTACTCGCTGCTGGCAGCATCGAAAGCTGTCTACGGCGAGGCAGCCGGCGAATGGACAGCCGCGGACGCACTGGGTCACGCACGCATTCTGGCCTTGCCTGGATTGCTGCAGCAACGCGCCGGCGAGGGCTCCGCATGAAGTCCGTCATCGTCGACAAGGTGGCATCCGTGGCGCAACACAATGACGTGGGCGGCGAGTTACGACTGTCCAAAGACATTCCGTGTGAGGAAGGCGTACTCATTGCCGTACGAGTGCTGAACAACAAGACGCGCTACAACCAGCTCGAACTTACGTCAGGACGCATGGCGACCGTGAATCAGGGCGACATCGTTGTGGGCGCGCTAGGGCATCGCAATGCACTGCGAGGCTACTCAGGCCACCTGCCGAGCGCATTGAATATCGGCGACACGATCCAGATTCTGAATATCGGGGGCGTACTCGGCATCTGTGACTCGGCAAACCCGGACGTCGGTCCGCCGTTCGACTGCAATGTACTCGGCACTGTGCTGGATTTTCCCTATCTGGGCGAACGCATAGGCGTACCCGCCCGCGTGGGCGCAAGCCGGCTTGATTACAACGCGACGTTCGACACTGGCGGCGTGCCTGTCGTGGCCCTGGCCGGCACCTGCATGGACTCCGGCAAGACGGCCGCTGCGTGCGCAATCGTCGGTCGACTGCGCCATCGAGGACTGCATGTCGCGGCGTGCAAGGCAACGGGCGTGTCGCTGCGGCGGGACATTCTCGCAATGGAAGACGCCGGCGCACGTGATTCCATGATTTTTTCGGATCTTGGCGTAGTGACAACCACGGCCGACAATGGTCCCGCACTAACGCGCTCGCTACTCACGCTGCTTGCCGAAAACCGGCCCGACGTCATCGTGCTTGAACTGGGCGATGGACTACTCGGTTGCTACGGCGTGGAAGCGATTCTGACAGACGATGAAATTCGCGATGCACTGACTGCAGTCATCTTGTGTGCCAACGACCCGGTCTCGGCCTGGGGCGGCGCGAAAATTCTGCGTGAAGACTTTAATATCGAGCCACTGCTTGTCACAGGACCCGCCACCGATAATGCCGTCGGCATCCAGCAGATACGGGAGCACGTCGGCCTGACGGGTATCAACGCATTGTCGAATGGCGTCGCACTTGGTGACGCTATAGCCGATGTATTGGCCGGAGCCACCTCATGAGCGACAAGATACAGGCAGTCGTGATTGGCGCCACGGGCTATGTCGGCGGAGAATTGCTGCGATTAATTTCAATGCACCCCGACTTGCAACTCGCGGCGGCAATATCTGAAAGCCGTGCGGGCGACAGAATTGCAGCGTGCTTTCCGCATCTGTCCGCCGTCTGCGGCGAAATGACTTTCGTATCCCACACTGAGTGGCTGGCGGCCATAGCCCCGGGATCCAGGCTGGCGATGTTTTCTGCAGCGCCGCATGGCGCATCGGCCGGAGCCATTAAAGTCGCTCTCGAGGCTGCTGAAAAAGCAGGCATGGACGTACACGTTGTCGATTCATCCGCTGATTTTCGTTTTTCAAATCTGAGGGATTTCGAATCCATCTACGGCATCGAACACGGCGCACCCGAACTCATGGCCCGTTTTCAGTGCGGCGTACCCGAGCATGTCACCACCATCAACACGCCTCACATCGCTCACCCGGGGTGTTTCGCCACGGCGATTCTGCTCGCATCTGTTCCTCTGCTTGGCTCTGCGACTACCGACGGCGAGTTATTTGTCACAGGAATAACAGGTAGCACCGGATCGGGTAAGCGCCCACAGCCGGGCACGCACCACCCCGAACGACACAGCAACCTTTACGCGTACAAGCCCCTGACGCATCGCCATACAGCTGAGATTGTCAGGCTCGCGAAGACTGCATCCGGTAAAGAGGCCAGCATCAACTTCGTACCGCATTCCGGGCCCTATGCGCGTGGCATATACGTAAGCGTGCAGGCGAAATTGAATCGGGAAATATCGCAGGCCGAGTTACAACAATTCTTTTTGGACGCATACGCTGACGCACCGTTTGTCGAGATCGTCAGCGAAATGCCAAAACTCAAGGATGTCGTCGCCAGCAACTATTGCCATATTGGCATCGCCACCAGCGGCGACACAGTCGTCGTGACCTCTGCAATTGACAATCTCGTCAAAGGCGCGGCGGGAGGTGCGATGCAGTGGATGAATCGCTTATGGGATTTACCTGAAACGACGGGGCTTGGCGCACCGGCCCCCGCCTGGACATGATAAGAAAATGACCGACGCACGTTCACGTGAGACAGCATTAACGATTCCGGTTTACGACCATCTACCGTTCGTTCCCGTACGCGCCGCTGGCTGCGACATCATCACGGCCAGTGGCCGACGCATTCTCGATTTGTACGGCGGTCACGCTGTCGCGGCACTCGGTTACGGACACCCTCGATTGGTCGAAGCCATACAACGACAAAGCAAAGACCTGCTGTTTCAAAGCAATGCCGTCGCGCTCGATATTCGTGCCGAGGCCGCGGAACAACTGATCTCGATTGCACCGAACAATCTGCGTCGGGCATTCTTCGTGAACTCGGGTGCCGAGGCCAATGAGAATGCATTGCGCATGGCGTTTGTAACCACAGGCCGAAAAAAGATGCTTGCGATCACGCAGGGCTTCCACGGTCGCACTGCCGCTGCCGCCGCGGTCACTTGGAACAGCGATCGCTGGTATGGCTTTCCGATGCTTCCCTTCGACGTGGATTTCATTCCACGCGACGATTGCGACGCAGCGAAAAAAATGATCGGCAATGATGTTGCCGCAGTTATTTTTGAGCCTGTGCAAGGCGTTGCCGGTGCCCATGATTTATCGACAGACTTTGTGGAGACGCTGCGCGCTGCAACCGCAAGCCACGGTACGCTGTTAATTGCCGACGAAGTGCAATCCGGCATCGGACGCTCGGGTCAGTTCTTCGCCGTGCAAATATATGGAATCGAACCGGATATTCTTACGAGCGCCAAAGCACTGGGCGGTGGCATTCCTTGTGGCGCTGTTTTGTGCTCCGATGAGATTGCCGGCCACTTCGGGCCGGGCGACCTGGGAACGACGTTCGGTGGTGGGCCTGTAGCCGCAGCCGCCATTGTCGCTGTCATCGAATCGATCAAGGCGGAAGGTCTCTTACAAAATGTTCGTCATCGTGAACTGCAGATTCGTGAACAGTGCGTCGTCGGGCCTGTAAGAAAAATTCAAGGTGTCGGGCTGTTGCTGGGACTGGTCTGCGACCGCCCCGCCGTCGACGTTCGTGATTTCCTGCTCGATCACGACATCCTGACGGGCACCAGCGACGACCCGGAGGTTGTCCGCATACTCGCACCGCTCATTTTAGAAGAGCAGCACGTCACACGACTCGCAGACACACTGGCACTCATGCCGCCAACCACAATATAGTCAAGGACCTGACAATGCACTACAGGAATACAGCATGAAATTCTTTAACGATCTTGCGGATTTCTCAGACGAACAGTTACACGCCTTGCTGCAACTTGCAGGTCGACTTGATACCCACCCCGAGCCCGAGGCGCTGCGCGGCAAAGTGCTGTCCCTGCTCTTTCTAAGCCCGTCGCTGCGCACGCTGGCGTCGTTTCAAGCCGCGATGATACGTCTGGGCGGCGGCTCCTTCGTCATTTCTCCCACTATGTCGATTCATGGCATCGAGACGCGGCCGGGCATCGTGATGGACGGCGCGGCTGCCGAACACATTCGCGAGGCTGTACCCGTGATCGCTTCCTATGGCGACGCCATCGGCATCCGCGCATTCGCGCAGCGCAAGGATCTGGAGCAAGATCTGGCCGATACGGAATTCAAAGCATTGATCGACTTGATCGACACGCCCTATATCAATATGGAGTCGGCTATCGGTCATCCCTGCCAGAACCTGGCTGACTGGATGACACTGGATGACTTTTCCATTCCTGCGAATGGCGGCAAATTCGTGCTGAGCTGGGCCTATCACCCCAAAGCCCTGCCACTTGCCGTACCCGCATCGACCTTGTACACGGCAGCCAGACGCGGCATGGATGTCACGGTATTGCGGCCCGAGGGTTTCGCACTGCCCGACACAGTCATGGAACGCGCGCGACGAGCGGCCGATGCAGCAGGCGGCTCGGTGCAGGAAACGGATCAGCGGACGGCAGCAATGGAAGGCGCGCATGTGATCTACGTAAAGTCCTGGTCATCGACGACGTCTTACGGCGACACCATCGCGGACCAGAAGCTGCGCAACGAATTGATCTCGTGGTGTGTTGACGAGTCCTGGTTTGATAATGCGCAAGACGACTGCCGCTTCATGCATTGCCTGCCCGTGCGACGCGGCGTCGTTGTCAGCGAGCCCGTGCTGGACGGTCCGCGCAGCATTGTTATACACGAAGCTCGTAACCGTATGCTGGCGCAAATGGCCGTCCTGCACCAAATGCTCGGAAACTCAGCATGACGTCCAGGAAAGATCGCGCCATCGTCGTAGCGGCACTTAAGCACGCGGCGCCTTACATTCGTTTGTTCAAGGGCAAGGTATTTGTTCTCAAAGTCGGTGGCGACGCGTTCGCCGACCGCATGCAAACGAAAGATTTCATGGAGCAAGTCGGCATCCTGCATCAGGTCGGCATTCGCGTCGTACTCGTTCACGGTGGCGGCCCGCAGTCGACTGAGCTGGCGAAAGCACTCGGTGTGGACACAACGTTCATCGACGGCCGGCGCGTGACCAATAGCGAATCTCTCGACGTCGCGACGATGGTCCTCAACGGTCAGATCAACACACGGATTTTAGCGGCCTGTCGCGACCTGCAAATTCCGGCCGTGGGGATTTCCGGAATTGACGCAGGACTAATACGCGCCCACCAGCGCCCGCCCGTCGAACGTGAGGGCAAATCGCCGCTTGACTACGGGTTTGTAGGCGACATCGATGCCGTCGATGCGGATATCGTATGCAAGCAGCTCGACAACGGCCTGATGCCTGTTATCAGCCCCATCTCCTGCGACGAGTCCGGTGTTGTATTGAACATTAACGCCGACACAGTCGCGGCCGCTATCGCTGCCGAGCTTGACGCCGAGAAACTCATTCTTGCAACCGGCGCGCCGGGCATTCTTGAAAACGTAAACGATCCACAGTCACTGATCAGCTATATCGATCGCGCTGCACTGAGCGCGTTGCAGGCCGCAGGCAAGCTTGCGGACGGCATGCTGCCCAAGGCCGCGGCAATCGATTTCGCGCTCGCCAACGGCGTAAAACGCGTACACATTATCTCCTACAAGCTAGCCGACAGCCTGCTGCTCGAGGTATTTACCAACGAGGGCACCGGCACGCTGGTCGTTAACAGCACAGACGCGTTGACGCCCGCCGAGCAGGGTGACGAGCCGTCATGAGTCGCTTGTGGGAAAAGGGGCTGCCGCTGGATGAGCGCGTCCTGCGCTTTACGGCTGGTGAGGACCACGTTCTCGATGCGCGACTTGTAAGCTACGACGTCAGGGCCTCTATTGCGCACGCAGAAATGCTGGCCGCGCAGAAACTTCTAAGCGATGAAGATTGTGCGGCTATTCGAGACGGCCTGACCGAGCTCGAGCAAAGCTTCAACGCGGGTGACTGGCAAATAACGCTCGAGAACGAAGACGTTCATACAGCACTAGAAACACGGCTGACGCAAAAAATCGGCGATGCCGGCGGCCGCTTGCACCTCGGTCGATCACGCAACGACCAGGTCCTCACGGCGCTGCGCCTCTACCTCAGGGATGCGGCGACCGACTTGAGTACACGTGTCAGCGGCCTGCGGCAATCAACTGTCGCGATCGCGGATCGTCAGGGCGACGTCGTATTGCCCGGTTACACGCACATGCAACACGCGATGCCGTCAACGGTTGCGCTATGGTGCGGAGGATTCGATGAAGCATTCGCGGATGCCATGGCGGGGCTCAAAGCCGCCGGTCGGCGCATCGACAAGAACCCACTGGGCTCGGCTGCAGGCTATGGCACGCCAGGCCTGCCGTTGGCGCGCGAGCACACCACACGCGCACTCGAATTCGCTACTACACAGTCACCCGTTACGGCCGCACAATTATCGCGCGGCAAGGCCGAGAGTGGCCTGATCTTCGAGATCACATTGCTATTGCAGGACGTCGGGCGACTGGCCGCCGACCTGCTGCTTTTTTACACTCAGGAATTCGCGTTTATCACGCTCGCCGCCAACACCACGACCGGGTCATCGATCATGCCGCAGAAGCGCAACCCGGATGTACTCGAACTCCTGCGCTCATCCTCGGCGACCGCACAGGCATGCCTCGATGAGTCACTCATGATCACGGCGAAGCTGCCATCAGGCTACCAACGCGATCTGCAGCGACTCAAAGCGCCGCTGTTTCGTGCGATCGACCTCGCCGTCGACAGCGTGGATATCATGGCTTACGTACTCGATGGAATACGCTTCGTACCCGAGAATATCCATCTCGATGAAGGCATCTTCGCGACGGCCGAGGCCTACCAACTGGTTGCCGACGAGGGCATGCCTTTTCGCGACGCCTATCGGCGAATCGCCAGGCGATACGCCAAAAAGAACTGACATTTGGACTATAATTCGGCACCTCCTGATGCAGGCCGAGATCATGACCCAGTCCAAAATAAACTTTGCTTCGCTCCTGTTGATTTTCTCGCTCGTTGGCTGCGGCCAGAGTGGACCCTTGTATCTGCCAGGGGACCCGAGTGAGGTCCAGAATTTGCCAAGCCAGCTGCCGCAGATACCTGAAGAAGAGCCAGAGGAGGACGACGAGGAAGACACGGAAGACAATTCCGGCAGCGGCAATGATCGCAGCTGATGGCGGATCCCGATCTCGTACTGATTGACGGCTCGTCGTATCTATATCGCGCGTTTCACGCGCTGCCGAAACTGACCAACTCCAAAGGCGAGCCAACGGGTGCGCTGCACGGCGTACTGAACATGATCAACAAGCTGGTTCGGGAACAATCGGGCGCACAGGTTGTAGTGGTGTTTGATGCACCGGGCAAGACCTTCCGCGACGACTTATACGCCGACTACAAGGCCAATCGTCCACCAATGCCCGAGGAGCTGCGCTCGCAGATCGAACCCATTCTCGACACGATTAAGGCGATGGGATTGCCGCTGCTCAGCGTCCAGGGTGTCGAGGCCGATGATGTCATCGGAACCTTGTGCCGCCTTGGAGCAGAAGCCAACCAGAACGTACTTGTTTCAACAGGCGACAAGGACATGGCACAGCTTGTGAGCGACAACGTGACGCTGGTCAATACGATGAACGATTCCTTGATGGACCGTGACGGCGTCAAGAGCAAATTCGACGTCTGGCCGGAGCAGATCATCGACTACCTCGCCCTCGTCGGGGATACATCGGACAATATTCCGGGCGTACCCAAAGTCGGCGCCAAAACGGCAGCCAAATGGCTGAACCAATACGAATCTGCCGATCAGATCATCGAGAACGCCGAAGAGATCAAAGGTGCAGTAGGCGAGTCGCTGCGCAACAACCTTGAGCAACTCCGATTGTCGCGTGAGCTTGCGACAATTCGTCTGGACGTCGACCTGCCTGTGACGATCGACGAACTCGCACCGGGCAACGCCGATACCGAAGGCCTGCGAAAAATATACAGCCGCTACGAATTGCGCACGCTGTTGCGTCAACTCGACGAAGGCATGGACGATCGCGGTGACGACAGCGCCAGCAATGCCGCGGAGCCGGCCGGGCAGGAAAAAGGAGACTATGAAACCGTCCTTGACTGGGACGCGTTTGACACGTGGCTGGCGAAAATGCTGGCGGCCGACCTGGTCGCATTCGATACCGAAACAACCAGCCTGAATTACATGGAAGCCGAGATCGTTGGCATCTCGGTGTCGGTAAAAACCGGAGAAGCGGCCTATATTCCTGTTGCACATGACTACATGGGGGCACCGCAGCAGTTGCCGCGCGATGAGGTCCTCGCAAAGCTAAAAGCCTTTCTTGAAAGCCCGCAGCATAAGAAGGTCGGCCATCACCTTAAGTATGACGCACACGTGCTGGCGCGCTACGACATCAGCCTCGCAGGCATGGCCTTCGACTCAATGCTCGAATCCTATGTACTTAACAGCGTTGCGACGCGCCACGATATGGACTCGACTGCACGTCATTACCTGGGCCATGCTTCGATTCATTACGCCGACGTCGCGGGCAAGGGCGTCAAGCAGCTGACGTTCAATCAGATTGACCTCGATATTGCTTCACCCTACGCAGCGGAGGACGCCGACATCACGCTGCGCCTGCACGAAGTGTTGTGGGCAAAACTGGGGGAGATCGAATCACTTCGAAAAATTTACGAAGACATTGAACAACCGCTGGTACCCGTTCTGCTTGCGATGGAAGAAACCGGCGTGCTGATTGACAAACAAATGCTCATCGACCAAAGCCACGAGTTGGCCAGGAAAGTTCTGGCGTTAGAGGAGCAGGCACACGAGCTTGCTGGCGGATCATTCAATCTCGGGTCGCCGAAGCAGCTGCAGCAGATCCTGTTTGAAAAACTCGATCTGCCGATTATTCGCAAGACGCCGAAAGGCCAGCCTTCAACGGCCGAAGATGTGCTTGCCGAGCTCGCCCATGACTACGAGCTGCCACGCGTAATCATGGATTTTCGCAGCCTCAGCAAACTGAAGAGTACCTACACCGATAAATTACCCTTGCAAATTGCCGCGAGCACGGGCCGCCTGCATACCTCGTATCATCAGGCCGTGGCGGCGACGGGCCGCTTGTCTTCGACCGACCCCAATTTGCAGAACATCCCAATCAGAACGCCCGAGGGTCGGCGAATTCGTCAGGCATTTATTGCGCCGGAAGGTTACCTGTTGCTGGCCGCCGATTACTCGCAAATCGAACTTCGCATCATGGCGCACCTGTCGCAGGATAAAGGACTTCTCAAGGCCTTTGCCGACGGTCAGGATGTGCACAGAGCGACAGCCGCCGAAGTTTTCGGGGCGTCACTGGATGATGTCACGCCTGACCAGCGACGCTCGGCCAAGGTAATCAACTTTGGCCTGATGTACGGCATGTCGGCCTTCGGCCTTGCCAGGCAGCTGGAAATTTCGCGCGGTGAAGCACAGGAGTACGTGAACCTCTATTTCGATCGCTATCCCGGCGTCAAAACCTTCATGGATAACATTCGCGAAACCGCACGCGAACAAGGCTATGTCGAAACTGTTTTCGGGCGGCGTTTGTACCTGCCCGAAATTAACGCGCGCAACGCGCAACGACGGCAGTACGCAGAACGCACGGCGATCAACGCCCCGATGCAGGGAACGGCGGCCGACATCATCAAACACGCGATGATCGCTGTTCAGAACTGGTTGTTAGCGGACAATGTCGACGCACGCATGATCATGCAGGTACATGATGAGCTCGTCTTCGAAGTAGCGGCAGAGCAGATCGATGATGTGCGCGGAAAAGTCATCGAGCTCATGAGCCAGTCGGCCGAACTGGCCGTGCCACTCATCGTCGACGCCGGTGTCGGTACTAACTGGGACGAAGCCCACTAGCCAGGCCAGCCCCGAGTAGCGGAGCCTGTCTAAATCTCTATATTTATTAGAGATATACGCCCTTGCCGGAACTAATCCTCTGCTGCACACTCTTATATTACTGAGTGCATAAGTCACTCGCCTGCTTACCTCCCTAAGCAGGCGTGCAACCTGGTGACCCCAAGCCGGTTGCTTCTTCGAGCCCCGGACGTGCTACCCGCAATTGTCCGGGGCTTTTTTTATGCTACCGAAGCATCGGGTTCGCAGCAAGCCAGCGGTCGCGGCTAAAGCCGCTCCTACGACGCAGGGAAGCGAGCCATGACGATAAGGACCCCCGTAGTACGTATTAGCGACCCCGCACCGTCAGGTCTGTAAGAAGCGTTCGAGGACCTCCCGTGCCTCGTCTTCGCCATCGCGTTTGAGTGCCGAGAACTGCTGCACGGTCGCTCGCCCACCGAGTTCCTTTTTGACTTCGAGGGCGGCCGTTGCCGCCTGTCCACGCTTGAGTTTGTCGGCTTTGGTCAGGAGAATATGAATGGGCAGCTCGACGATCTCGGCAAATTCCATCATGCGGCGGTCGTATTCAGTGAGTTGCCTGCGAATGTCGACGACCATGATCAGGCCACGCAGACTCTCCCGCACGCGAAAGTACTCCGACAACAGGCCACCCCAGTGCCGTCTCTTCTTGTCCGAGACGCGGGCGAATCCATAACCGGGCAGATCCACCAGGCGCTCACCATCACGGAGGCTGAAGAAATTCACCAGCTGGGTGCGCCCCGGGATCTTGCTGGTACGGGCGAACTGGCGGCGATTGACGATCACATTGATCGCGCTCGATTTACCTGCATTCGAGCGGCCGGCCACGGCGACCTCGGCCCCGGAATCAGGCACAAACTGGCTGACAGCGTTGGCGCTGGTCAGAAACCGGGCTTCAGGGTATAGCGACATGGTGGTATGCGGCCGTGATTGAAATTGGGATTGTGTGTATAATTTTACGTATATCGTGACACTCGACGCCACCTTATCGGCGCATTTCTTTTGTAACTCCGCCAGCGATGGCTACTCCATCGCCCGGAAGTAATGGTCTATCTATATGAAATTCATAATTTCCACGCTTCTCCTGATGACTGGTCTTGCCCTGGCCGCCTTGCCAGTACAGGCCCAGAGCCTGATCGACGGCGACGCCGATGCAGGCAAAGCGAGAGCGATTACTTGCACAGCCTGTCACGGACCCGAGGGAATCAGCGTTATGCCGCTTTGGCCCAATATCGCCGGGCAGAACGCCAAGTACACCGTTGCGCAACTGCAGGCTTTCAAGGACGGCAAGCGCAGCGACCCGCTGATGGTAGCGCAGGCGATGATGCTGTCTGAGCAGGACATGAAAGACCTTGCCGTGTATTTCGAAGCCCTGCCAGGCGCCGTACAAGCTGTCGCAGACCCGAGCAAGATAGCTCGTGCTGTCGCACTGTATCGCGGCGGAAACGCCGAAGAAGGCATTGCAGCGTGCATTGCGTGTCACGGTCCAAGCGGCCGTGGCAACCCGGCTGCCGCGTATCCGGCTCTTAATGGGCAACATTCCACCTACACTGCAAAACAATTGCAGGACTACGCTGACGGCGCGCGCACGTCCGACGATCCAACCAGTATCATGCGCGACATCGCGCGGCGCATGAGCAAGGAAGACATTCAGGCGCTGGCATCCTATGTGCAGGGAATGAAATAGTGAATATGAATTCGACCAGGCAAATTGTCTGGGTCTCGTGCTGCTTCCTGATTCTTGCTGCATGCAGCAAAAAAGAGGCGGCTGCCGTCGAGGAGGCCGCGCCGGCAGCCGCTGAGCAGTCTGTCGATACTGTCGTGGAAGATGTCGTCGAAACGGCAGTGGACGCCGTCGAAGAGACACTCGAAGTTGTCGAGGAATCTGCGGCCGAGCCGGAGGATACCGGTGAAATAGCCATCGTGCTGGCACAGGCAGATACCAGCGAAGCGCAGACGACGAACTGGCAGTTCGAAGAAGGCAAGCACTACATTCGCCTGGTTCCGAGTCAGCCCACGATCGGAGGCGCCGACAAGATCGAGGTGTCCGAGTTTTTCTGGTATGGCTGCTCGCACTGCTACGATCTCGAGCCGATCATTAACCGCTGGGAAGCGAACAGGCCTGCCAACGTCCGCTTCGTCAGAATTCCGGCCATGTGGAATGACGTACTGAAGCTGCACGCACGTCTTTATTACACAGAGCAAGTGCTCGTCCGCAACGGCAACATCGAGGATGGTCCTGGTTTTCGCAATGCAGTGTTCGAGGAATATCACCGGCGTGGCAATCGTCTGCTCACTGAAGAGTCCATTGTTCGTCTGTTCGGGCGCTTCGGCGTCAGTCAAAACGATTTCACCAAAACCTGGAACTCCTTTGAAGTCTCACAAAAGCTTCGTGTAGCGAACGATCTGGCGCGCAGGTACAGCATTGCCGGTGTTCCGGCGATCGTCGTGAACGGCAAGTACCGAACTGGCGCAGCCGAGGCCGGCGGCTACACGAAGATGCTGGAAGTCATTGACGAACTGGTCGCCCGCGAAAGCGCCCGCTAGCCATTATCTTCGGCGACAATTCGCCACTCTCCGTCTGCGTTGCGGCGCCAATACAGGCGTTTCCTTGTGTTGCTTCGAAGCTCGGGGCCATGCAGCGTTTCAAAAAAGCGCTCGATGA
>JADFLJ010000141.1:833-6014 GCA_022564475.1 Pseudomonadota bacterium | reverse complement strand
GTGAAGGACAAGGCGTTGTTGCGCACGGCAGTATGGCCGATGACGGCGTTTTCGTCGCCGACAAGATACTTGCGAAGCACGACGAAAACTACATGGCTCCCGAAGTAGCCGCGTCTCTGGCCAAGCACGTCGAAGACCAGACCGCGTCGTTGCAAGACGGGGCGGCGGAGTGCGGTTCAATATGATTCCCGAGATAGGTCACTTCGCGCTCATTCTGGCACTGTGCCTGGCGCTTTGTCAGGGCATTTTGCCGCTCGTCGGCGCACATCGCGATGATGCAGCGATGATGTCGATTGCGCGTTCCGCGGCGGCCGGTCAATTTCTGTTTGTAAGCATTTCTTTCGGCTGTTTGATCTGGGCCTTCATTCACGACGATTTTTCGGTTTTGTATGTCGCAAACCACTCGCAGTTGTCGCTGCCGGGGATATACAAAGTATCCGCGACATGGAGTGCGCACGAAGGTTCTTTGTTGATGTGGATATTTATACTGGCTGCCTGGACCATGGCCGTGGCTCGCTTCAGCTCGGATCTGCCGATGAAACTGTTAGCGCGGGTCATCGGTGTGTTGGGACTGCTGTCGGTTGGTTTCCTGTTGTTCGCATTGCTGACATCGAACCCGTTCGAGAGGTTGGTGCCAGCGGCGATCGACGGTGCGGACTTGAATCCGTTGCTGCAGGATCCTGGGCTCGCGATCCATCCGCCGTTGCTGTATGTGGGTTATGTCGGCTTTTCCGTGGCTTTCGCGTTTGCCATCGCCGCGATGATCAGCGGCGAACTTGATCGGCAATGGGCGAGGTGGACGCGACCGTGGACGATTGTAGCCTGGTTGTTTCTGACAATGGGTATCGCACTCGGTAGCTGGTGGGCCTACTACGAACTGGGCTGGGGGGGCTGGTGGTTTTGGGACGCGGTCGAAAACGCGTCATTCATGCCCTGGCTGGTGGGTACTGCGCTGATTCATTCGCTGGCCGTCACTGAGCGGCGGGGATTGTTCAAGAGTTGGACGCTGCTGCTCGCGATCTCGGTGTTTTCATTGAGTCTTCTTGGTACGTTTTTGGTGCGCTCCGGCATCATCGTATCCGTGCATGCGTTTGCGACCGATCCGACACGTGGATTTTTCATACTCGCCTTTCTCTCGATCGTTATTCTCAGCGCGCTGATTCTGTACGCATGGCGCGCGCCCGGACTGGATTCCGAAGTGGGCTTTCGCCCGTTGTCGCGCGAGACTTTCCTGCTGTTGAATAACGTGTTGCTCGTTGTTGCGGCGACCCTGGTATTTCTCGGCACGATGGCACCGCTGATTGCGGATGTGGCCGGTGCCGGCAAGATCTCTGTGGGCGCGCCGTGGTTCGTGATCGCATTTTCAGTACCAATGATTCCGTTAATCTATTTAATCGGTCTTGGCATGCACATGGCGTGGCGAACGCAGAACGCTGCACCGATCGTAAAGTTGATGCGCGTGCCACTGATTTTCGCGCTCGTGCTTGGCGTTGTCGTGCCCTTGCTTTTTTACGGTCGTGTTGGCTTGTTATTAGTCGTCGGAACCGTCGGTGCATTCTGGATAATGGCGTCGTCTGTTATCCAGCCATTGCGATCCTGGCGGCGTGAACGCGGTGCAACGCGTATTACACGATCTGCGTTGGGTATGTCGGTCGCACATTTTGGCGTGGGTGTATTCACATTGGGCGTTACAATCGTATCGGCATTCAGTATTGAGACCGACAATTTGTTGCAGCCTGGCGGCACGCTTGCCGCGGGTCGTTACGAGTTCATAATGCGCGAACTGACAGACGTACAGGGCCCTAATTACATCGCAAAAGAAGCCGTTGTTGATGTACGTCATGATGGCGAGTTCGTTGCCGAGCTGCGGCCGCAAAAACGCCAGTATCAGAACGAGAACTGGATGACCGAAGCGGGAATTGAAGTTGGCTGGAATCGCGACCTGATAATTTCCATGGGCGAGCAGGTCGGCAGCGACGTGTGGAGTGTGCGCGTGCAGTATCGGCCGCTGGTGCGCTTTATCTGGCTGGGCGCCTTGATCATGGCGTTTGGTGGCCTGCTGGCCGTTTCTGACCGACGTTATCGTGAGACGGCAGATGCGGAGCCCACGTCCTGATGGGGCGTTTTCTGTTACCCGTTGTTGCTGTCGTTGCGATGGTCATCGTGTTGATGATCGGCCTGACCCGCGACCCGTCCAAACTACCGTCACCGTTCATTGGCCAGCCCGCCCCGGAATTCGATCTGCCGTCGTTATCGAATCCCGACGAGCGTGTCGGCTCGGCCAGTTACGCAGGGCAGATGGTGCTGGTGAATATCTGGGCGACCTGGTGTGTTGGCTGCAGAGAGGAACACGCGTTTCTGAACGAATTGCAGCGAAAAGGGGCAATACCAATTTATGGCATTAACTGGCGTGACAATCGCGCCGAGGCGCTGCGTTGGCTGAGTGAATTTGGCGATCCTTACGTCGCGTCCGGTTTTGACGTCGATGCTCGGGTCGGCATCGACTGGGGCGCTTACGGTGCCCCGGAAACTTTCCTGGTCAGCGCGGACGGTATCGTTCTGTACAAGCATCTGGGGCCGCTCAATCCGCATATTTGGCAGAACATATTCATGCCCTTGATTGCGGCCGAAGGAGCGACCCGATGACGTTGCGAACCCGTGTTGCTTACGGACTGGTATTTCTGTTGCTCCTGGTCGGTGCGCCCAGCGTTTTCGCGATTGATACCGGCAAGCCTTTCGACGATCCGGTATTACAGGCTCGTTATGAATCGATTATCGCCGAGGTGCGTTGTCTTGTATGTCAGAATGAGTCCATCAAGGATTCGAACGCGTTTCTTGCATCGGATCTGCGGCGAGAAATTCGTCGTATGCTGGAAGAGGGCATGACCGACGGCGAAATTTACGACTTTCTTGTCGATCGATACGGTGAATTCGTGTTGTACCGACCCAGAGCGAGCGGCAAGACCTTGTTCCTGTGGATTGCACCGGGCCTGTTGTTAGTCGGTGGCGCATTGCAACTCGCGCGTGTTGTGCGACGCCGCATGGCGCTGCCAATCGGTGACGTGTCGTGATGCTGTGGTTGCTGTTCGTTGCCAT
Organism: Pseudomonadota bacterium; assembly: GCA_022564475.1. GTDB lineage: Bacteria > Pseudomonadota > Gammaproteobacteria > Steroidobacterales > Woeseiaceae > UBA1847. The sequence goes on along the minus strand of JADFLJ010000141.1, from coordinate 2,918 downwards.
GAGCCTGGCGACGATTGCGTTCGCCATACGGCCACTGCTCAGAGACCTGCCGCGCCAGACGTTGCTGGTCGGCACCAGTATCGTTCTGATCACGGCGATCGTCGCCGGGCTTTATTACAAACTCGGATCACCGGAGATTCCATCCGGCGCCTCGCAGGCGCAGAACATTGAGCAGATGGTAGCGTCGCTTGCTGAACGCCTGCAACGCGAGCCCGCTGACATAGATGGCTGGATCATGCTCGGACGGTCTTACATGACCCTGGGTAATTATCAGGGTGCTGCGACGGCCTACGAGAGCGCGTTGGCACTCGATCCGGGCAATCCGGAGGCGCTGTTCTGGGGTGGCATCAGCGCGTCGAACAGCGGCAATGCGCGCCTGGCAATCGAACGCTGGGAGCGACTGCTCGAGACAGATCCACCGGGCAATGTTCGCCGTGTATTGCTGGAACGTATTGCTGAATGGCGCAGCGAGCCGTTGCCGCCAACAGCTGTCCCCGCCCAGACATCTGCGTCGGTTGTTGCGGCCAGCATCAGCTTGTCGGTCGACGCACAGGCAGTGTTAGCAGCCGACGCATCGGTTTTTATTATCGCGCGTGACCCGGCGCGGCCATCCCCGCCAATTGCGGTTACACGCCGATTGGTGGCGGATTTACCGCTCGTTGTCGAGCTGGGCGATCAGGAATCGATGATTCCGGGCCGTAACCTGTCGGCGTTTTCGGAGTTTGAGATTCTCGCGAGGGTGTCGTTATCCGGCAATCCGATTGCACAGCCAGGCGACTGGTTTGCATCCATGATTGTGCGTCCTGCAGACAGTAAGCAAGTTGAGCTTGTCATTGCCGACCAAGTGCAATGACTGAGGAGGACTTGTCCGCATCTGAGCTGACGGCCGAGACGATGTGTTTCGCCTGTGGCAAGGACGACGGCGTCGTGGTTGCGGATTGCGAAGCCCGTTTCATGCTGGAGTAAGAATCCGCAATGGCGCTGCCCGAATTACTCAAAAACAATCTTCGTATCCCGCTCATCGGTGCGCCGATGTTCATTGTCTCCGGCCCGGAACTCGTGATCGCACAATGCCAGGCAGGCATTGTTGGCGCATTTCCCGCGCTCAACGCACGGCCGCAGGAAAAACTCGAACACTGGCTGCTGCAGATCAAGGAAGAACTGGCGGCCTATGCTGCGGCAAACCCCGACCAGATTGTCGCGCCGTACGCCGTCAATCAGATCGTGCATGCGAGCAATACGCGTCTTCTTGCGGACATGGAAACCTGCGTCAAGCACGAGGTACCGATCATAATTACGAGCCTGCGGCCGCCCGCGGATGTCGTCGATGCTGTGCACAGCTATGGCGGACTCGTGTTTCATGACGTCATCAGCATGCGCCATGCGCGTAAGGCGATTGAGCAGGGCGTCGATGGCGTGATCGCAGTGACTGCGGGCGCTGGTGGGCACGCCGGGCCATTGAGTCCCTTCGCATTGGTCAAGGAGATCCGACAGGAATTTGACGGCGCCATCATTCTGTCCGGAGCAATGACAAGCGGCGCTGACGTGTTAGCCGCACAGGCGATGGGTGCCGATCTCGCCTATATCGGCACGCGTTTTATTGCGACGGAAGAGGCAAATGCTGTTCCCGAGTACAAAAAGATGCTCGTGGACTCCGCGGCGAAAGACATCGTCTATTCGTCGTTGTTTACAGGTGTGCATGGCAGCTATCTTCGCGGCAGCATTGAGAGGGCCGGCCTCGATCCGGACAAGCTGACGGGCGCGCACGCGTCTGCGATGGATTTCTCGAACAGCGAGCAGGCCGATGCGAAGGCTTGGAAAGACATTTGGGGCGCAGGCCAGGGCGTTGGCAATATTCACGAAATAATGACCGCGAGATCACTGGTGATGCGTATGGAAGATGAATACCGCCTGCGAGCATCTGAGTTGGCGATATGAAGCACATGGCGCTCGCGTATGTTTTTGTCGCCAATCGGTGGCGCGTTGGGTGCGATGTCTCGCTACGCGCTTCATGTGTGGCTGCAGCGCGATTATGTGTTGCCAATCGGCACGCTCAGCGCGAATTTGCTCGGTTGCCTGCTCATG
>JADFLJ010000141.1:0-823 GCA_022564475.1 Pseudomonadota bacterium | reverse complement strand
GGGCGTTCTGGCGCATTTTATCGCGAGCACCGAGTGGTTTAACGCGTCGGGTATTATTCCCGATCAATATCGATTGCTGTTTGCTGTCGGCTTCTGCGGCAGTTTTACGACTTTGTCGGCACTCATGTTCGAGCTAAACGACTATTTACAGCGCAACGACATTTTGATTGCGTTCGGCTACCTGTCCGCCACTATCGTCGGTGGATTTGCCTGCTTCTATGCAGGTGTCGTGATTGCGCGGGCACTCTTGCCGGGAGCCAGCGCCTAGGTCGGGGAAGCAGCGCTTTTCTCGAGAATATCCATGATCGCGCCCAGCCATTCCTCGTGTTCCGGTTTCATCAGTACTGACCGCAAACAGGTCATCGTGTCGGCGTTCGCGTGCAAATTCGGTGCATAGCGCTGTACGAGCGATACGGGCAATTCAATCAGGGCGAGATATCTGCGCTGGCCGGTCAGTATTTCAAACTTCCCTTCCTTACTCCCAGGACACACGACTATTGGCTCCAGAAGACCCGTTGTGGCGATGCTATCCGCCAACTCACTTATGTTGGTGTGGGGGTTAGTCATTCGCGATTGCCCCTTACCTATCTCTAGGTCTGTTAACGGCAACTGTTCGAACCTCTCTATTCGCGCCATATTGCACCACCGCTCCTATTCGAGACTAGTTGATTCGATCACTTCCTAGATCTAGAATTCGGGCTAACTCCTCGCTACTCCACCGCTTCGGATCCGCGTTGAGCATCTCACCCACCGACTCCTCAAACAGGAGTCTCTTTTGGCTCAAGATCTGATCGATGCGTTCCTCTATGGTGCTCTCCACCAG
>JADFLJ010000015.1 GCA_022564475.1 Pseudomonadota bacterium | reverse complement strand
TTTTAACAATCAACTTTTGTCGCCGATTTCCCTGATCGTAAACTTCAGCGGCTTCTTACCACCCGTCACCACGCAAATCGCCGTGTATTCACGAATTGCCGCGCCGTCAATGTCCGCATAGACAGTCGTATCGATTTTCAAGGAATAACCAACTGTGTTTCGTTTTCTCGACTCTACGTGGTGCCGAACTCGCCCGGCGCCCGTGTAGTCGGCATAGGCCTGGATCTCGGCGACGCAAAGATCGATATCTTTGTTCGGCGCAAACTCGTAAAAGCCGGCGAAGCTCGTGCCGCTTAATGCGACCAGGCCCAATGCGGCGAGGCTGCTTACCAGGATTTTGCTGCGATTGATCATGATATTTCTCCTGGTGTGTCGTTTTGCGGTCGAATCCGCTGCGCGCGAGTACAGCCAGACCGAACATAGTGCTGGTCAGCAAATCACCGCTTGCCCGTACATCCACGTTGGCTCTCACCTCGCCCCTGGATTTCGCCGACTCGAGCCCGGCCGCAAACAGCCTCGACATCCGTCCCATGAACTGTCCCAGAACCTGGCGCAAGTCACTGTCCTGCGGTGCAAGTCCCATTGCCGTGTGAAGAAACAAACAACCCTTGTTTTCGTCCCTGTTACACATGTCTGTGACGCGATCTTCGAATATGGTGCGTATATTGGCCAACGAAGCGTCGGGCGCCATCAAACGCAGGAAGGCCTGCTTGCCCATGCCGTCTGCGTAACTGTCGAGCGCTTGTTCAAACAGTTCGCGTTTGTTCCCAAATGTGCCGTAGCGGCTGACGCCAGCGATTGTGAACGAACGATTTCACCAATCGCGTGTCACAGCTGCAAAGCCGCGACCGGGCGGTTTCTAAGGTATATTTACGGCCGTCGCTGAATCCCCGACTTTTCATGTCGGGCCAACACCGCAAGGATTAGCTTGATGATTCGTCTCATTTCCCGTATCGCGTTTATCGCAACCCTATCCGGCAGTGCCGCATTTGCCGCCGACGACCCTTATCTGTGGCTGGAAGAAGTCCAGGACGAGAAGGCCCTGGATTGGGTACGCGATCAAAACGCGAAAACCTTCGACGAGCTTCGTGACAACGATCTCTACAAGAAGCTCTACGACGAGGCGTTTGCGATTCTGACATCCGACGCGCGCATTCCGAAAGGCAGCATCATTGGCGATCACTTCTACAACTTCTGGCAGGACGATGTGCATATTCGAGGAATCTGGCGACGCACATCGCTGGATGACTACATTGCCGGATCCCCGCAATGGGAAACCGTACTCGACTTCGATGCGCTTGAGGAAGCCGAGCACGAGAACTGGGTCTACCATGGTTACGATTGTCTTGGCGGTGACAGCGACCATTGCCTTATGGAGCTTTCGCACGGTGGCAAGGATGAGTCGGTCCACCGGGAATTCTCACTCACTTCCAAAACATTTGTTGAAGGCGGGTTCCTCGTTCCGGAAGCCAAGTCGAACGTTTCGTGGGCCGGCGAAGATGCGTTACTCGTTGGCACTGACTGGGGCGATGGCAGCCTGACGAACTCCGGTTACGCGCTCGAAATACGTCTCTGGAAACGTGGCACCGACCTGCATGCCGGCAAGTCGCTGTTCAAGGCTGACGTTGTCGACACGCTGGTGGCCCCGTTTGTCGTCCACAATGACGAGCAGGACTATTCGTTCATTGTTCGCCTGTTCGCGGACTGGAATGAAAAACAATACATGCGGGTTGTCGATGGTGCGGCTGGCGAGCCTATGAACTGGCCGCTGCGTGTGTCCTTCGAAGGCATCCTCGCAGGCCGGGCCATCCTCGCCCTGGAGCAGGACTGGGACGTAAACGACACGCGCTATAAAATTGGCGACATCATTGCCTCCGACCTGGACGATGGCGACACTGAGCTGGTGTTTTCGCCGGCCGCGAGGCAGGCCGTGACCGGCGTTGCAACGTCTGCGACCAGCGTATTCGTCGAATTGCTCGACAATGTGAAAGGTCGTCTCAAGCGCATTCAACGCAGCGACGACGGCTGGGAAGCAGTGGATATCGCCTTGCCGGATAACGGCGTCGTGAAGCTTGCCGCCACCAGCAGTGTGCGTGACGACGCGTTCGTCAGCTACGAGAGTTCCATACAACCGACAACGATGTATCACGTGGATACGGATAATGCGGTCGTACCGGTGGCCTCCATGGCGCCACTTTACGATGCGACCGACGTCGTCATTCGCCAGGAATTCGCGACCAGCGCCGACGGTGAGTCTGTGCCCTACTTCCTGATCGGCCGCAAGGATGTGTTGGAGGAAGGCGACGCGCCGACGATCTTGTACGGCTATGGCGGCTTTTCGATTCCCATCCTGCCGGTTTACTACTCGGATCCGTCACGGCCGCAGCACGGCGCCCTCGCAGGCCGTATGTGGATCTCGCGCGGCGGTGTGCTCGCGATCGCAAACCTGCGCGGCGGCGGCGAGTTTGGCCCTCGCTGGCACCAATCGGCATTGCGTGAGAACAGGCAGCGGGCCTACGACGACTATTTCGCGATAGCCGAAGACCTGATTGACACCGGTATTACAACGTCGAAAAAACTCGGTGCGCTGGGGCGCTCCAATGGTGGCTTGCTACTGGGTGTTGCACTGACTCAGCGACCGGACTTGTTTGCGGCGCTCGACATCGGCGTTCCGCTGCTCGACATGTTGCGCTACAACAAGCTGCTGGCCGGCGCGAGCTGGATGGGCGAATACGGCAACCCGGACGTGCCGGAGGATCGCGAATTCATCGAGAAATACTCGCCCTATCAAAACCTGGATGCAGACCAGGAATACCCCAAGGTACTTTTCTACACATCGACACTCGATGACCGTGTACATCCGGGCCATGCACGCAAGATGGCCGCAAAGATGGCCGATATGGGCCATGAGTTTTTCTATTACGAAAATATCGAAGGCGGTCACGGCGGCACTGCAAACCAGGAACAACTGGCGATGCGCACCGCGCTCGAGTACGCGTACTTCGTGCGCATGTTGATGCCGACAATCTGGGACAGCACGTCAGATTAGCGGTCTTTTAGTCAAATCATTTCGACACTATCAATGGATGGATACAGGCCGCAGCACTAGCCCCTGGTTTTCTTGCGAGTGTCCACAACATCGGCGCACTTGAAGACATTCTGATGCTCGGCCGATCCATCGTCACTGCCTCGCCCTTTGGCATATTGCGAGTTCCACAGGTCTTTCATTTTCGGTTTCTTGCCCTGTGCTGCCCATTGCTGTTCTGCTTTTTTTTGATTCTGGTAGTCGACCTGTCGTTGCTTGTCCCAGCTTTTTACTTTCTCCATGAACGCCGGGTCGTCCTGCATGTCCCGAATCTCGATCTTCATGTCATTTAACAATCCAAGCGGGTAAGGAAATATGCGGCAGATCGCATCGCCCGCCGCAAAGCTGATTTTCTTGTTCGCGGTCGTGATGCGCCAGTTCATCGTGAACGGAAACGGCACCCAATCCGTGCGCACAAATGCATCCAGCGGCACTATATGCTGCTTGTCCTGATTGGCTGGCCCGGTAATGATCAAGCCATAATCGGGCGGTGTGCGAAACAAAAACGGCAGGTACCAGGTAACCGTCCCGGAACCAAAATGCGGTTGCGGTGCGAACGGGTCTTTTTCCGATTTAACATCGATTCGGTCACCGTCGTCCGCGCCCGACCAGGTCATTTCTGCATCGACAGGATTGAGAATCTCCCAGCCCATCGTATTGGCTGCCGACAACGGAATGCATCGGTAGGCGTATTGCCCGGGCGTATTGTCCATCCACTCTCTCGATGGCTTGCAGGGTCGAATTATTTTCGAGAGGTCCCTCTTAACGCCAGGAATGGCGTAGGCGATAATTGTATTGTCGGGGACGGTCTTCACGTTGTCAGAGTCGGTCATTGGCTTAGCATAGAAACCCTTGTAACGAATGTCTATGTCATGCTAAAAACCCACAACGCCTGGCCAGAATACAAGCTCGTGAAACGCATATGACACGCTACAAAGCGTCAACCATTCACCTCGCAATAAGTGCGTCTGTCGTCAGTGTCGTAATGGCGGCCGTATTCCTGCTTTGGTATCCGGGGCCAACCTTCGAAATATCGGGTGCTCGAATCCCGGTGTTTGTTCTCATCGGCGTTGACCTCGTATTAGGCCCGTTGCTAACATTAATTGTCTACAAAGAAGGTAAACGCGGCCTGAAATTCGATCTTTCTTTCATCGCCTCGGTGCAGCTCGTCGCGCTCTGGTACGGCGCCGGCACCTTGCACGCCGAACGCCCGGCGTACCTGGTGTTTGCCGTCGATCGAATTTCGCTGGTTTCTCACAAAACTGTCGATCGATCGCTCATTCGATACGCGGAGCTTAGACACAAACCTGTTGGCGATTTGCTCAACGTGTTCGCGCGCGCGCCTGTCGATGCTGACGAATTCCAAACATTCTCGAACAGCGTCTTGTTCGAAGGCATGCCTGATCTGAATAGACGCACGGAATACTGGGAGCCCTGGGACGCGGGTAGTGACATCATTCGCGGCGCCATTATTCCGCTGCAGAGTTTTGAGACTGACTCCGAAATTGAGCGACAAGAAATTTCCGACGCAATCGCGCGACACGAAGACACTCGACTTGGCTTCCTGCCGATTGGCGGTATCGACGACGATATCGGATTGCTAATGGATATGGATTCTTTAGCGCCGCTGGGCGTCATCAGGGTCGACCCGTGGTGAAACACCGATCGGCCTGGACTGACTGCACCGCCTTCCGCTATCGTTAGCCGCCTTGTTCCTGGAGAACGGCTAATGAATCAATGCTTTCCTACGATCGTCCTCGTGGCAGTTACTTTTCCGGTCAGTCTTGCACTGGCGGATGTCGATGTTCGTGATGCTGATGCCGACATGTTTCCCACGAACATTCAATACGATCCAGCCATCCCGACGCCTGAAAGCATGCTTGGCCATAAGCTCGGCCATGAGCCAGTACGTCACCATAAACTCGTCGAATACATAACGACGGTGGCGAATATGAGCGACCGTTTGTCCATTGAAGTAATTGGTTACACACACGAACGCAGACCGATTCTTTTCATCGTCGCAACATCGCCGGAAAATCACGCGAACATCGATGAGATTCGTGCGCAACATATTGCGCTTACCGAGCCCGACAGCGGGCAAAGCGTGACCGACGACATGCCGATGGTCTCGTGGATCAACTACGGCGTACACGGCGCAGAATCCAGCGGCATGGACGCGTCTTTGCCCTTCATCTACTACCTTGCCGCCGCACAGGGCGAAGCGATCGAGCGGATACTCGAAAACAGCATTGTGCTCGTGACGGCCATCTTCAATCCGGACGGCCATTCAAAACGCGTTGCCTGGTTCGATGCCTACGGCGGACAACAAGCCATTGCAGACCCGGCACACATCGAACACGACTTCAACTGGCAGTTAGCGCGCACCAATCACTACTGGTTTGACCTCAATCGCCAATGGCTGTTGCTCACCCAGCCTGAGTCGCGCGCCTGGATGCGGAAATGGCACGAGTGGCGGCCCAATCTGTCCGTGGACTACCACGAGATGGGCGGTGACCGGACCTATTACTTTCACCCGGGCATCTCCACGCGAACCAACCCGATTGTTCCGGATGAAGCCGAACGACTCCTGGCAGAAACCGCGCGCACGTCGGAGTCTTTCCTGGACGCCGAAGGCCGGCTCTATTTTCACGGCGAGTCCTTCGATAATTACTACATCGGTAAAGGCTCGACTTTCCCATTGATCAATGGCGGCGTTGGCGTCCTGTTCGAGGCGGCCGCGGCGCTTGGTCGTGAACTGGAAACACCGAACGGGCTTCGTACCTATCGCGAAAACATTCGTAAACATTTCAGAACCAGCATTGCGAGCATTGAAGCAGGCGCCAATCTGCGCATGGACTACCTGCGTTATCAAAAAGCGTTTTACGACTCGGCCATCGAGGAAGCTGCCAGCCACAAGACGAAAGCGTGGGTGTTTGCAGCGCCCGGTGATCCTGCCCGAATGCATCTGTTCGCGGACGTGCTCAACTTTCACCGCATCGAAACCTACAAGCTGAATCGCGACATCGTGATAGACGGACGAACGTACCATGCGTCCGACGCTTTGATCGTCCCGGCCAAGCAGCCACAGCACCGCATGATTCGCAGCATCTTCGAAACCGTCAGCGAGTTCGAAGACACGACGTTCTACGATGTATCGACCTACACGATGCCGCCGGCATTCGGGCTGCAATATGCACCGCTGGGCAGCCGCGAATTTCGAGGTAATCTCGTTGGTGATGCTTATGCGCCACCGATGCCCGTTGCCGCGCCGCCCGATGAGTCGAGCTATGGCTATGTTTTCGAATGGGGTAGCTACTACGCGCCTCGCGCTCTGCAGCGCGTCCTTGGGCACAACATCCGTGCGCGCGTAGCGACAAAACCCTTCACTGCTGTCACGACGAAGGGTAACGTCGAGTTTGCGCGCGGCAGTATCGTCGTTCCATTCGATCGTCAGGAAACCGAACGCGCCGATATCGCAGATCTCATGCGCGCTATCGTCGCCGAGGACGGTGTAAGCGTGCATTCGCTGGCATCGGGTCGTAGTGCAAACGGTACCGCCGGGATCAATGTGGGCGGACCCTCCGTCACTCCAGTGACGGAACCGAAAGTGCTGCTGGTAGTGGGTCGCGGCATCAGCCTCTACGACGCCGGCGAAATCTGGCATCTGCTGGACCTGCGCATGCAAATGCCCGTGACGCTGCGGGAGCGTGATCGCCTCGACGGCATAGATTGGAATCGCTACACGCATATCGTCTTCTCCTCCGGTGATTACGATGACTACGATCCGGAATTCGCAGGACGACTGCGTCAATGGGTGGCCGAAGGCGGAACCATAATTGGCTTGCAGAACGCCGCTCCCTGGGTTCGGGCCTCTGTACTGGAATGGCTGGACCCCGAGAGTGAAGAAGGTCTGGCCGCCGCTGCTGCTGCCGCACTGGAAGACGATGAGGAAGAAGAAGAGGAGGAATCAGAACGCATTGCTTACGCCGAGAAAGACGATCGGGACGCGATCGACGTTATCGGCGGTGCAATTTTCTCGGCCGACCTCGACAACACCCATCCGCTGGGTTTTGGCTATTCCAGCCGTAGTATTAGTTTGCACAAGAATGTCGAAACGCCGATGGCAGCAACTGCCAATCCATATGCAACAGTCATTGCCTATCTACAGGAAGAGCCGGTGCTTTCAGGTTACGTATCGGACGACAACCGCGAGGCGCTGGCCGGTACGCCCGCCCTCATCGCTGAGCGCATGGGTAACGGCAGTGTCATTCTGTTTGCGGACAATCCGAATTTCCGTGGCTATTGGTACGGCACCAACAAGTTATTCCTGAACGCTCTGTTCTTTTCGACGATCTTCGACCCACCTGCTGATTAATACTTATTTTTCGCGTCGCCAGATTTCGACGGGCTGGCCGGTGGCGGCTGCCTCAATAACGATTTCGCCAAGCTTGCACGGCGCGACGCCATCGGTGTCGTCACAGGACTCTAATTCTTCGAGCCGTTCCTGATGCGACAGTTGCATGAAATCCGGTCCAGCGTCATCGTTGACTGGCACTTTCCATCCCTGCAGATCAGCAAAAGACTCGTTGATCTCGTCCAGGCTGGCAAACACGTCTCTCTTGCGAGCCGATGGTGCACATCCTGAGCGCTCAGCATCGACGATGACGCTTTCGGACTCAGACTTCAGTGTAAGTAATTGCTCCAGCGCGACATTGCAGTCACTCTCGTCGAGAAACAGCATCTCAAGAACCTGTTCCTGGCAGATTGTCTTGCCTGCCGGCGCGACACATTCGCTCAGCGTTAGTACGAAGACTTGTATCCATGAAACATCCATAGCTTCGCTCCTCTGCGGTGCTATTGTTTTTGTCCGGACACAGGATATCCTCAACCGCCTGTAATCAGAAGCACCCTGTCGGAGACCACACTATGCTGCAACGCCTTTTCCTGATCCTGTGTTTGTTGAGTTGCGTCGCGCTCACCAGCGCCGGATGCTCAAAACCTGAAACAGAACAAGCTGTTGCAGCACAAACTGACGCCGCCGAGGAACTCGATGCAGGGCCTGTTCCAGGCGTGGACTACCATTCTTTCGCCAATACGGACGATTACCGGGTTCGGCATGTCGATATGGATCTGACCGTCGATTTTTCGCGCAAAGTGCTTGAAGGCGAAGTGATTCTGCACTTTGACCGCCTCAACGACAGCAATAATCCCCTGATTCTGGATACGCGCGACCTCGTCGTTGAATCTGTGCGCGCGGGTCAAGGCGACGACTTGCAGGACACGACGTTCACCCTTGTCGATAGCGATGATTTCCTGGGGGAGCCTCTCACGATAGACCTGCCGAGCGACGCCACAACGGTTGCCGTTCGCTACAGGACGATCCCCGAAGCATCGGGCCTGCAGTGGCTGGATCCGATTCAAACGGCGGGCAAGCAGCATCCGTTTTTGTTCACCCAGGCGCAGGCCATTCATGCGCGCAGCTTCGTGCCGCTGCAAGATACGCCCGGCGTGCGAATGACCTATAACGCCACGATTCGGACACCGGCTGAATTGCGCGCCGTGATGAGCGCAAACAATGATCCCGATGCTGAGAAGAATGGTATCTACCACTTCAGCATGCCGCAGCCGATTCCGTCTTACCTGATCGCGCTCGCCGTTGGCGACCTGGAATTCAAGGCGATGGGAGACAGAACCGGCGTCTACGCCGAAAAAGAACTGCTTGATGCCGCTGCAGCGGAATTTGAAGACACCGAGTCGATGCTCGAAATCGCCGAAGACATGTACGGCCCGTATCGCTGGGATCGATACGACCTGTTGATTTTGCCACCCAGCTTCCCGTTCGGCGGCATGGAAAATCCGCGCCTCAGTTTTATAACCCCGACGGTACTCGCAGGCGACAAGAGCCTGGTCGCATTGATCGCCCATGAGCTAGCTCATTCATGGTCCGGCAATCTTGTCACGAATTCAAGCTGGCGCGATCTTTGGCTCAATGAAGGCTTTACGACCTACCTGACCAGCCGGATCATGCAGAATGTGTACGGTGATGAGCGTTATCACATGGAAATGGCGCTCGGCTATGCCCGGCTGGAGGACGACCTCGAAAATCTTGACGATACCGCTCAAATCCTCGCCATCGACATGCGAGGAATTGACCCCGACGATGCTTTCTCGAATATCCCGTACAACAAGGGAGCGCTGTTTCTTTACGAGCTGGAACAAAAGGTTGGTCGCGATGACTTCGATCGTTTCCTGCTCGATTACTTCAACGAGTTCGCGTTCCAGAGCGTAACGACCGAAGACTTCCTCGCCTACCTTGAGCGGACATTGCTGCAAACACACATGGAGGCGCTGGATGCCGACCGCATCAATCAATGGATCTTCGAACCCGGTCTTCCTGATGCTGCACCACACCCGACGTCCGATGCCTTTTCCAGGATTGACCCTGTTCGGCAGGGCTGGCTCGACGGCGGAATCGCGGCCAGTGACATCGACACGGACGGCTGGACCTATCACCAGTGGAAATACTTCCTCGATGGCATGCCGGAGATGCTGACCGAAGGACAACTCGCGGCCATTGACCAGGCATTCGGGCTCACGAAGTCCACCAACAATGAAATCGCGTTCAGCTGGCTGCGCATTGCGATCCGCAATGACTATGCCCCTGCGTTCGCACGACTCGAACATTTTCTCATGAGCATCGGCCGCAACAAGTTCGTGATGCCGCTGTATCAGGACCTCATGGACAACAACAAAGCCGACTTCGCGGTGCGCGTCTTCGAGCAGGCCCGACCCGGCTATCACCCGCTAACCGTGAAAAGAAACAGCCAGATCGTGTATCCCGAGACCGATAGTTAAGCACTTAGTCTTTGTAGACTTTGCCGCCTTTCATCACGAAGTCGACATCGAGCAATTCGCTGATGTCCGCCAACGGCGAGCCGTCAACGGCAATGATATCGGCGAACTTGCCGACCTCAATCGTGCCGATCTGATCCAACATGTCGATCAGGTCGGCCGCGTTGATCGTCGCCGCTACCAGCACTTCCATCTCCGACATGCCGTTCTCAACCATGAGTACAGCTTCCTCAGCATTGTTGCCATGCGGCGAGACACCACTGTCAGTACCATAGGCAATATTGACACCCGCCGCGTGCACTCTTTCGAAATTTCCGATCATGTCTTTAGCAACACGAATCGCTTTTTCGCGAATGGCGTCACTCATAAAATCCGACTCGACGGCCATGGTGCCAACGGTCTTCCCCGCCAACAGGGTTGGCACGAGGTAGGCACCCGTCTCCTTGAACAAACGAATGGCCTCGGGGCCGGCATAGGTACCGTGCTCAATACTTGCGACGCCGGCTTCGAGTGCAGCGATGATGCCATCTTCCTGGTGCGCGTGTGATGCTACTTTCCGTCCCATCCGCGCTGCCGCCAACACGATCTCACGAAGCTCATCCGCCTCCATTTGCTGCCCCGTGCCGGTCGCCCTGTCGGTCAACACACCGCCCGTCGATGTAATCTTGATCAGGTCGGCACCGTATTTGATGACATTGCGCGCCGCGCGCCGACAGTCGTAAGGCCCGTCGCAAACATTGTCGGACGTGAAGATTTCCATGAGCTCCGGGCTGACACCGCTGATGTCGGCATGACCGCCCGTGATGCCAACGCCGCCCGCCGCGATAATACGCGGGCCATCAATCCAGCCGTAATTGATCGCGTCTCGCAACGCGTACATTTCCTGCGGCGACGAACCCACGTCGCGAACGGTTGTGAATCCGGCAAGCAAGGTCCGCATTGCGAACTGGATGCTGCGCATTTGCTTGAGCTGTGACGACATTTTCAAGCGATCGCTGTCATTATCAGGACCGAGTTCTCCCTGCAAATGAACATGCATGTCCATAAGCCCGGGCAGCACGAAATGATCGCGAAGGTCGATCAGTGTGACGTCGCCCTCAAACTCGGACGCATCCGCAAAGCCGCTGCGGACTTCGATGATTCGACCATCCTCGATGACAATGGTCTGATTGCGCGCCGTTGACTCACCTGCTACAGCAAGCAACTCGCCCGCGTGGATCAACGTGGTATCAGCAAACGATGTCGAGACACCTGCAAGCAGCAGAGCCGCCACGGCGTATCGTAGAACCTGGAATTGCATAGTGCTCTCCTCGAAGACCGGGAGAATGTAGCACTCATTCAGGCAGGTTTTCTGCTTGTATTCGGGTCAGGATCGCTCGCTGTATGCAGCTAAGGCGGCGCCCCGTTCTCAATCCACAGTCGAATGCCGTCGATGATGGTCTGGTTGAGCATGCCGGACGGCGGCATGACCGTGACGCCGTTGCCTTCCATCTTCATGATCAGGTAGCTGAGATCGGGGTTAAAGGGATTGACGCGCTGAATGTTCGAATCCTGGCTGCTCGCAACGCCGACCAGCATCGCGAAACTGTTGCCTGCCGACAAATCGAGGCCGGCCGGCAGATTTACACCAGAGTGACAGCTGGCACAACTCGGTGTGAAGACGGTCGTCTGAATCTCATCGAACGTCGGTGCGACCGGGGTCGTGATGGAGAACTGCGACACGAAATCACCACCGGCCGTACCGTCTCCCAACGGAAATCCTGCAATGAACTCGCCGTCGAGAACATTGGCGTTCGTATCCATGATGATGTTGGCGCCATCGCCCAACAGCCGTACCCGGTAGGTATCGTCGGCGAGTACACCGTTGATATCGAATATCGCGCTGCGCGGGTTGGCCCCGACGGAGATATTCAAGGCAGTAATTTGCACATCATCGCCGTTGTCGAATACGCCATCGACACTGGCTTCCAGGATAAACGTCAACGCATTTACCGTGGACGCATCCAGGTCGGCGTCAAAGCCCGCTATTATTTGGGTTGGAGAAACCGTCAGGGGCGCGCCCGGTGCAGGTGACAGTGAGGCCACCTGGATAAAGTCTACAACAACCACCGTATCATCCAGCGCACCGGCAGTGATCCACTGGCGAATCGTGTCAATGACAGGCTGCGCCAGCATGCCGCTCGGTGGCATCACGCCCACGCCTCCGATGTTCTCGAGTTTCCGAATCAGGTAGCTGAGGTCCGGGCTGCCCGGATTGACGCGCTCGATTCCGCCGTCCTGCGAGCTCGGAATTCCGACCAGCATCGCGTAGCTGTTTGCGGCTTCGAGATTCAGGTTCGCCGGGGGATTTGCACCGGAATGGCAATTTGCGGTCGCACAAGTCGGCGTAAAGACATTGCTTTGGATCTCCGAGAACACAGGATTGAATCCGGATCCCGGCGGCGGTGGTGGTGGTGGAGGGGGCGGCGGTGGCGGTGACGCCGGCGGATTGTTGCCATTGAACGCCGATGCGGCGTCGTCAAACGACTGTACGTCGCACGCAGCCATGGAGCCTGCGAGCAGCATTGCTGCAAGCATGGACCCAATGGTTTTGACTTGGGTTTTGATTTGCTGCGCCAGTTTCATGAATGCCAATCCACCAATCCAGGGTAGAACATTGCCTGGTCGATGGTAGCGCGTTGCACGTGGCAAAACGGGACCAACTTCACAATAAACATGCCATGCAAGCGTCGCCGAATGGCGACATCGGAGCTCGACTTGGCAGCTGCTATTGGTCCTGCATCAAGGCCTCGATCTCATCATCGAGACCCGTCATCTCCCAGCGACCCAGCGATATTGGGATGCTGTCGATGGCATTCAATTTGTCGAAGAAATCCTTCAGCGAGAATTCCTCGCCGCGCTCTTCAAGTTGTTTGCCGTAGTCTGCAAGTGTTCGTTCCAACAGGTATTTGCCTGTGATGTAGCTCGTGCCGTACCCCGGCTGCCGCAGGTACAGGTGTTGCTCAAACTTGAGCAATTCTTTTTCGGTCTTCATCCAGCCACGCGGCGTCCATTCCATGTGCACCGCGCCGGCCTCCTCCATCGTCATCTCGTTGGCATGTGCGTAGAGCGACCCGAGCCCCCTGGCAGCACGTTGCGCCATCATGATCCAGACCAGTTCGCGGACGCGTGGTTTGTCGTCATACAGCCCGGCGTGCATGAACATTTCTTCGACGCCCGTCGCTGTGCCTTCATTGCGGCTGTCAAAAATATTGTAGAGAAGCGCGCCGCGGCGAATCGGGCTCGCGTGCGGCTCCAGGTCCATGCGTGCGAGTTCGAACCAGTGATAGAAATGCGTGAACAAAGGCGTCGGATCGTAGTGCGCTACGATCATGAAAAAGTTACGGGTCTCCTCGGGCACATACTCGCCGAGCTGGGCACGTAACGCAGGTTCGAAGTAATCCTTGACCGTCAGGATTTCCTCATCACGCAGGAACTCGATCAGGCGATTTGCCGAGCGGTTTGCCAGCGCCTCGTATTCAGCCACTGTCGCCGCGGCCACGAGTGGCGGCAGATTGCGATTGCGGTGCTCTTCAAGCTTGAGCGACGACCATGCTCGATCGAGTTCACGTTTCAACAAGCGAACTTCGTCTTCCCAGGTCAACGGTACGAGATGCACGTTCTGCGCATACCAGCTGTAATTCTCCTTGCCGATACCGGACGGGCCGGTCTTGCCTGGTGCTTCTTGCCTGAGCCACAGAACGAGTTCGTCCGTTGCGGTCCGGGCATTGGCAACGCTTGCCGCGAGCGCGTCGCTGATGTCCTCACCGACCCTCGCTCTCAAGTCGTCGAGTGCGTATCCCTGGTCCTCGATATTGCGGATACCCGCGACCCACAGTTCGCGCGCATTTCCTGTCAGATTTTTTTGCGCCTGTCGCATTAATGGCGGAATGACCTCAAGGTCCGAAATAAGGCGCCGCTCCTCATCAGCGCTCAACGGAAATCTATAGGTCCACAGCTCAGTCACCGCATGATGCGTCGGCCCCTCGTGTCCCGGAACATCACTGCGCTCTGCCCATATCGATTGATAGTAGGCAGGGTCACGGACCCAGGGTTGCAGTACTCGATAGTTGAAATCGAAGCCGTTCATCTCGGCGCGCACGATGTGCCAGTCGACTTGCCGGGTGATGGGCCAACTCGACGTGTCTATCGACTGCAGGCGATGTCGATATTCCTGGAATTCCTCGTAGCGGCGATCGAATGTTGCGGCCGTGTAATCGGGCGCACCATCCATAAGCGGCGGATGTTCAAAGGCACGCCAGTCGGAGAACAGCGTCAGCAAGTCCTTGTAGTTTTCCGATTTCATTGTGTCAGCGGCCGCCGCATTTCCGAATATAAAGAGTGTAATAAGAATAACCAAACGATTCGAATTCATTTTTCATCCTGACTGGTGGGGAAAATTAGCGGAACCATCACGCCGCCTCCGTGTCGATCATGGCGAATCCTGATTTTGTTGTTGTGTGGGCACCATACGTCCCGCAATCCAGCCACACAAGCATTTGGGCTACGGCCCACAAGAAGTCTTTAGCCCAATGCCTGACCGGCAATGAATGGATCGGCATTGGCAACACACGTACTCTAGGCACATGACTATTCGACCCATTTTGCTTCTCGCTTCAATATTCGTATTCGCGTGTACGAGTACGACGGCTGCCGAACCTGTTGCGCAGTCGGAATCCGCGGCAGCGATTGAGTACCTGTTGGACAGCGTTGCTGCATCTGACCTCCAGTTCATGCGCAACGGCAAGGCACACACCGGCGCCAAAGCCGCCGAGCACATGCGTCGCAAATACGAACACTTCAATGATCGCATTCAGTCTGCCGACGATTTTATCGACCTCGCAGCGACCAAAAGTACGATCTCGGGCAAGCAATACACCGTACGCACGACCGACGGTGAAATGGCGACGGCGGACTGGTTGCACTCAATCCTCACTGATTACCGCAACACCAGAAATATTGATCATTCGAAGTCAACGTGAACTCGTCGCTGCTAAACATGGCGACTGCGACCGGCACAGTAGCGCTGTTGCTGATTACAAGCGCATGCACCGCGCCCGGGCACTTGCCTGCGGCACACCTGGCATCCAATCCGCTGAATGAAATTCAGCCGGTCTCGAGCAGCAACAGCATCAAAGTGCTTAGCCTGAATGTGGCGCACAGCCGCAGCATGGGTGCGCACCAGATATTGCAGGACGGTGATGAGGCCAGGGCAAATCTCGATGCCATCGTCACCATGCTGAAGCGTGAAAATCCCGACCTTGTCGCTTTGCAGGAAGTTGACGGCCCGTCTTTCTGGAGCGGCGGTTTCGACCATGTTGCTTATCTCGCACAGGGAGCTGGATTCACGGCCACAATTCGCGGAACGCACATGAAGACACCCGGGCTGGATTACGGCACGGCGATCATGGCACGACACCCAATGGACGAGGCTGTATCAGTTGGCTTTGGGGGCGCGTTGTCCGTCGTTCGCAAGGGTTTCGTGATCTCACAAATGCAGTGGCCCGGTCAGCTCGACTTCAGCGTAGACGTTGTCTCAGTTCATCTGGACCCCATCCGACAGGGTGTTCGCAACCAGCAAGCGGCCGAACTGGCCGCAATTATCGAAGAACGCGGCCGACCGGTTATCGTCATGGGCGATTTCAATGACGACTGGCACGACGAAGACTCTGCCGCACGACTGCTGGCGGATACACTTGGCTTGAACACGCACGGTGCACGCTGCGAGGAATGCTACACGCACAGGCGCATGAAAAACTTCGTCGACTGGATTCTTGTCTCACCGGAATTAAGCATCGACAGTTTCGAGATCCTCAGTGATGACATTTCAGATCACTACGCGATCTCTGCCACGCTGCGGCTTGGCAATTTAGACAGAGACCGAGGCATGACCGCACACTAGTTATACTCTCGCCGTGGAAGACTATGACGTAATTATTCTCGGCGCAGGCGCCGCGGGCCTGATGTGCGCCATCACGGCAGGCAATCGAGGGCGGCGAGTCCTGATCCTGGAGAGCTCCAACAAGATCGGCAAGAAGATATTAATGTCCGGCGGTGGCCGCTGCAACTTCACGAATGTAAATTGCGATCCGTCGCATTTCATGTCCGCCAACCCGAAATTCTGCATATCCGCGCTCAGTCGCTATACGCCGTGGGACTTCATCGCGCTGGTCGATAAACACGGTATTGCCTATCACGAGAAGACACTCGGCCAATTGTTCTGCGACGAGTCATCGAAGCAGATCCTGCAACTCCTTGTCGACGAAGCAGCGCAAGCCGGTGTCACGATTCGCACGCATTTCGAAGTTGCTACAGTCACGCACTCGGGCCGCTACATCGTAAAAGGTGGCAGACAAAGCTTCTCAAGCGACTCTCTTGTTATCGCGACGGGCGGCCTGTCAATTCCGAAAATGGGTGCTACCGATTTCGGCTATCGCATGGCACGACAATTTGGCCTGCATGTACAGGAAACTCGTGCGGGCCTCGTCCCGTTCACGTTTACAGGCGACATGCATACGATGCTGCTGCAGCTGTCCGGAGTCAGTATTCCGTCTCGCATAAGCACGGCAGGCGTTACGTTTGCCGAGGACCTGTTGTTCACCCATCGCGGCCTCAGCGGGCCTGCGATATTGCAGGTGTCCAGCTACTGGACCCCGGGCGATACGATCAACATAAACCTCCTGCCGGACTGCGATGCTGAGTCAATGCTCTTGCAAGCAAAACAGTCTCAGCCCAAAAGCCTGTTGCGTACGGTACTGTCAGAAATACTGCCGCGTGCGCTGGTTCTGGAATTGCAGGCAATGCATTGGCAGGATATTGCGGCAACAGCGTTGCGTGAAATTGCCGATGACAGGCTGCGTACGCTGGCTTCGGCCCTGCAGAACTGGCATTTGAAGCCCGCCGCAACAGAGGGCTACCGTACTGCCGAAGTCACGATCGGTGGCGTCGATACCGATGAACTGTCTTCAAAGACCATGGAGTGCAAACGGCAGCCGGGACTCTATTGCATCGGCGAGGTCGTTGACGTCACCGGGCACCTGGGCGGCTTCAATTTTCAGTGGGCCTGGGCATCGGGCCATGCGGCAGGCCAGGTAACCTGAGAGGATTGCAATATGACTGACAAATACGTTCTTTATGGAGCTGAGTTCTCGCTCTACAGCGGCAAAGCCCGCAGCTACCTGCGTTACAAACGCATCCCATTCGACGAGGTCCTCTCATCATTGCAGGTCTATCGAAAAATCATCATCCCGAATACCGGCGTGCGCTTCATACCCGTAGTCAAGACTCCGGCCGGCGAGTATTTGCAGGACACGTCGCACATCATAGACACGCTCGAGACGGCGTTTGTCGAGCGGCCGGTCCTGCCGGCCACGCCCCGCCAGCGACTGGCTTCGCTATTGCTCGAATTGTACGGCGACGAATGGCTGTTAATGCCGGCGATGCACTACCGGTGGAATCACGACAACCTGCCCTTCATTTACGATGAATTCGGTCGCATGCTGTTTCCTCGCTGGCCTGGATTTGTGCAACGTGTCATGGGCAAACGCGTCGCCGCCCGGTTTTCCGGTCTCCTGCCACGCCTCGGCATCAGCGATGCCAATCGTGATGCGATCGAGGACTGGTTCGAGAACGATTTTTTGTCCGCCCTGAACGAGCATTTTACGAACCACGCATTCCTGTTCGGCGGTCACCCGACGATTGGTGACTTCGGCCTGATCGGCCCAATGTATGCACACCTGTATCGCGATCCGGCTCCGAGAAAAATAATGCGCGAGATTGCGCCCAATGTTGCCGCGTGGGTCGAGCGCATGAACAAGGCTGGAGATATCAGCGGCGATTTATTGGCAGGCGATGCAGTACCGGAGTCACTGACACCGGTTTTCCGGCGCATGTTCGACGAACACTGGCCAGTGCTGACCGATACGGCGATCCAGCTCGGAAATTGGGCACAGGAACACTCAGGGTCCGAGGTGCCACGCATCATTGGTGAGCACAGGTTCTCGATTGGCGGCGTTACCGAGACTCGCGCAATCCTGCCCCACAGCATCTGGAAGATGCAGCGGCCGCTAGATTATTATCGTTCGTTGTCGGGGGCGGACAAGCAACAGACTGACGAATTTCTCCAGGATGTCGGTGGCCTCGACGCGCTGCAGTTTCAACCTCCGGTGACCCTCACGCGTGTACACAACAAACTGCAACTCGCTGGCTAGAACGCCGACGTATTCCCGAGAATCAGATTGCCGAAATTGCCACCCTCGAATAGCTGCAACAGAATCAGCCCTGGTTTGGCCCGCTATGACGCCTTGATATTTGCCAATACGAAACAGTCAATACAGAATGCATCATAAATCAACGCAGGAGCAATCGTGATCGATTTATATACAGCGCCGACGCCAAACGGCTGGAAGGCCTCTGTCACTCTTGAAGAGCTGGAAATTCCGTACGAGGTCAGGCATATAAAGATTCTGGAAGGCGAGCAACACAAACCGGAATACCTGGCTATCAATCCTAACGGCCGAATACCGGCGATTGTTGATCACGATGCAGACAGCTTCAAGGTTTTCGAGTCCGGCGCGATATTGTTATACCTGGCACGAAAAAGCGGCAAACTCCTGCCTGCCAACGCCAAGGGGTCATCACTCGTTATTCAATGGCTGATGTTCCAGATGGGTGGCGTCGGCCCGATGATGGGACAGGCCAATGTTTTTTATCGCTATTCGACGGACAAGATTCAATCGGTCATCGACCGCTATCAGAACGAATCGAAACGCCTGCTGACCGTACTCGATAATCGACTCCAGGATCACGAATTCCTTGCTGGCGACTTTAGTATTGCGGATATTGCTAACTGGTGCTGGGCGCGCACGCATGCATGGTCTGGCGTCGATGTCAGCGACTTGCCAAATTTGCAGCGCTGGCTGGACTTACTGTCCGATCGACCGGCGTGTCAACGTGGCGTCATCGTACCGGAAGACGTAAACGAACTCCTGACCAGTGGCGGCTCTGAAAAGCGAGATCAATTCATCGCCGGCGCACGAAATATGGTGACTAAATAATTAATTAAATGCGTTTTCGTACACGGCAATCAAGCCAGCGTCAAAGTTTGATGAACTGCACAATCCACCACACGGCTATTCCAAGCTGCGCAACGAAAAATGCAAACCTGAACTGCACCGCCACATTGCTGGACGAGACCAGCTGCATGGTCGACTGCAGGATCCGCGCGCCAATGAGATAGTACGCCAGCCCGTCTGTTATCGCCGTATTGTCCGTCGCAATTGCAAGCAGCAGCAAACCACCCAGGATCGGAAAGCTCTCATAGCAATTTGCATGCGCACGGCACAGACGATTGCAAAATGGCGATACATCGACGCCACTCGGATCAAAACTGTTTGCCTGTCGTTTTCCCGTCAGCGTCAAACTGACCCTTACATAGGCCAGCATAAACAGCAGTACCATCGTCCAGGCGACGTAAAGGAGCAAGGTGGCAATCGTTGCATTCATCGGGATTTCCCAGTCATTAAGGCAAAATTTTATCGAGCAGCTCTGCGAAGCTGAGGGAGAGATTGTAGACGTCTCCCGGCCACCGGGCAGAAATATTGCCTCGAAGTGCTCGGGGTGCAGGCGTCCGCCGCTACCATTTGTCCGTCTAACGATTGAAATTTCCACCGCTGATCGTTTACTGAAGTCGCCAATCCGGATGACCCGCTATCACATGCTGAGCAGGTCGTGCCAGGCCGGGATCAGGGATTTGCTTTCCCGCTTGCCTGAATGACGCGCCTACAGCGCATTCAGCGGAATTTTCAGGTAGCTGACGCCGTTGGATTCAGTCACCGGCATATCTCCCGCACGAATATTGACTTGAATTGACGGCAAAATCAGCGCGGGTACATCGAGTTGTGAGTCGCGCTTTTTTCGAAACTCGACGAATGATTCCTTACTCGTGCCGTCCTTGATGTGCAGATTACTTCGGCGCTGTTCGGCGACCGTGGTCTCCCAGGCGAACTCGTTCCGACCCGGTGCTTTGTAGTCGTGGCACATGAATAATCGAGTCTCATTGGGCAACTCGAAAATTCTTTGTATCGAATCGTAAAGAAGCTCGGCGTCGCCGCCCGGAAAATCGCAGCGCGCCGTCCCATAATCGGGCATGAAGAGCGTGTCGCCGATGAATGCCGCATCGCCGATGACATAGGTATTGCATGCCGGCGTATGGCCCGGCGTGTGCATGACCTTGCAGGTCAGGTTTCCTATCGGAACCTCGTCGCCATCCGACAGCAGCAGATCGAATTGCGATCCGTCCGTGGCTAAGTCGCCCAGGTTGAATACATCGCAAAATACCTTCTGAACCTTTTTAATGTGTGTCCCGATAGCGATTTTAGAATCAAATTGTTTTCTTAGAACCGGTGCCGCCGTCAAATGATCAGCATGTACGTGCGTCTCCAGTACCAGGTCCAGGCTGAGATTCTGATCAGCGATGAACTGAATTATTTCACCGACAGAGTGCGTGGATATGCGTCCGGCCGCTGCGTCATAATCCAGAACCGGATCAATAACCGCACACTGGCCCGTCGCCGGGTCAGCGACCACGTAGGAAACCGTATTGGTCGCTGCGTCAAAAAAAGCGTTTACGTCCGGACTTGCCATGATTTCTCCATCTGGCGACCGATAATAGCCAGCGATCCCCCAACATTGGGCTTTATCTTATATACAAAAATGCTAATATACGACCGCATACACAGGATTTAGGAGCTGACGCATGCAGGATGAGCCTGTTATCTCATGGAAAGTTGCCGGCGCCATGGTCGGCCTGCTACTGATACTCGCGACTGCGCTCGTCAAGCCTCTGGGCGTATCGACGCAGTACGTCGTGACCGATGCCGTGCTGTTGCACAGCGCCGCGCCCGCGCTCGCCGAGTCAAACGAATATCTTAGCCAATACGGCGATAAAGAAGACTGGGGCGTCGGCTACGGCTGGATGTTGGTTGTTGGCATGTTCATTGGTGGCGGAATTTCAGCGTTCATTACACAGCGATTCCGCAGCCGCGAAAAAGCATCATTGCCATCCATGTGGCGCTCCGAGTTTGGTGAATCCACTCCAAAACGAATGCTGCACGCATTCGTCGGTGGCGGCCTGTTGCTGTTTGGCGCTCGACTGGCCGGCGGCTGCACGAGCGGCCACATAATCAGCGGTATCTCACAACTAACGATCGGCTCGTTCATATTCGGTATTGCGGTGTTCGCCTCCGCAATCTTCACAGCGCGCAGCCTGTACCGCGGGAGGCTGGCGTCATGAAATTAATCATTGGACTAAGCATCGGCATCGCCTTTGGCGCGGTACTCCAATTGGGTGGCGCATCCAGCTACAGGAAAATCATGGGTAGCTTGCTGCTCAAGGATCTCGACATCATCAAGCTTATCCTGATGGCGATTGCAGTGGGCACCGTCGGTATCTACGCGCTTGATCTCGTTGATATGGCGAACATGAGCATCAAGCCGACTTACGTAGCAGGCATCGTGATTGCGGGCCTGATCTTCGGCGTCGGATTCGCGGTTGCAGGATATTGCCCCGGAACCTGTGTCGTCGCAGCCGCCGAGGGTAAAACGGATGCAATGATGACCGTACTCGGTGGCCTGGCCGGCGCCCTGCTTTACGCCCTTCTCTATCCCGCGTTCAGTGGCCTCATCGGCGTCGCGAATTACGGTCAGATCACCTTCGCGACTGCACTCGGGGTAGACGGTATTTGGATTGCTATTCCGTTCAGCGCAATTTTGCTCATTCTCATGTTCAAGGTCCTCAAAGACCGATATGATTGATTATGCCTAGCAACAAACTGACCCCCGAATACCTCCGCCAGCAAATCGTTGGCGTCGACTCCACTTTCATAACGCCATTCGGCGAGCGCCTGATGGTCTATTGCGACTACACGGCGTCCGGACGATGCCTGCGATTTGTGGAGTCCTATCTGCAAAGTCTGCAGCGCGTATACGCCAACACGCATACTGAAGATGACATCACGGGACGCAGCATGAGTCAGTTGCTGCAAGAGGCCGAAGAGGCCATCAAAAACTCAGTCAATGCCGGCGCCAGCGGCCGAATAATCGCCTGCGGTACAGGCGCGACGGGTGCAATCGATAAACTGCAGCAGATCATCGGCGTCGCACTACCACCGGCAACACGTGCAAATCTCTATTCGCAACTGGATGCGGCCGACGTTGCCGTAAACAGCGAAAAACTCGCCGGCATCCTGACTGTCACACAGCCCGTGGTCTTCATCGGACCCTACGAACACCATTCGAATGAAATTTCCTGGCGCCAGTCGATGGTGACAACAGTCGAGGTTCAACTCGATGCGACAGGCAACATTGACCTGGCGCACCTTGAAGAACTGCTGCAAGATCCACGCTACGTAAATCGCTTCCGTATCGGTTCGTTTTCGGCTGCTTCAAACGTCACGGGCATGCGCAGTGATGTCTACGAAATCTCGAGTTTACTCCACAAACATGGAGCTATCGCGTGCTTCGACTTCGCTGCCTGCGCACCGTACATCGACATCGACATGAACCCGGAGCCAAGAGTGGCCGGCGAAGACCCGAGTATAGATGCGATTTTCATATCGCCGCACAAATTCCTGGGTGGACCCGGCTCGAGCGGCGTTCTGGTCTTTAACGAGCGTATTTATCGTCGCGATCTGCCGCCCAGCGTCAGCGCCGGTGGCACAGTTGACTATGTCGGACTTGATGGCGAGGACTTTATTGCCCATATCGAAGAACGTGAAAAAGCCGGTACACCGGGTGTATTGCAAACACTCAAAGCCGGGCTTGTCTTCGAGATAAAGGATCGAGTAGGTGTTGATGTCATTAACAAACGCGAGCACGAATTGACACAGCGTGCGATGCGCGTTTGGGGTGAACAGGAAAGCATTGAGATTCTTGGCAACCCCGACCCTCGCAGTCGCGTTGGCATTATCTCGTTCAACATCAAGGACAAAGACGGCAGGTATTTGCATCACAAATACGTGACGGCTTTGCTCAACGATTTGTTCGGCATCCAGTCCCGCGCCGGCTGTTCGTGTGCCGGACCTTACGGTCATCGCCTGCTCGATATTGATAGCGCCACCTCAGACCGTTACCGCAACGCCGTCCAAAACGGCTATTGCGGCATCAAGCCTGGCTGGTGCCGCGTTGGACTTCACTGGGTTATGGATGACGCTGAAGCCGACTTCGTCATCGAAGCTGTCAATTTCGTTGCTCGCGAAGGCAGCAAATTCCTTAGCCTCTACGACTTCGATCTGTGTACTGGCACCTGGAAACATCGACAAGCCGGGGAAGACTTGCCGCAATTCTCGCTGGACGCGGCGTTGAGCAACGATGCAGGCGAACCCGCGATCTTGTCGATGGCACAGCGTCAGCAACTTTACGACCACTACATGACCGAAGCATCCCGCTGGGCGACGCGCCTGAATGATGACCCGGCCGTGAAACTCGAGTCGCTCGAAGGTGATCTTGCGGAATTGCAGTTTTTCTCGCTGCCTGCAAAGACAAGGGCACAGCACTAATTCGAGATCAGATTATCCCGCCACGCCGTGGCTTCCCGGTCCGCTTGCTGCACAGCGAGTTCGGCATGGATGCGCGCCTCGTCGGCCAATGAAATCGCAAGACTCTCGTTACCGTCCCGGACTGCCTTATCGGCCTCGTCGATGAGCTGATCCGAGGTCGTCCACGCATGCCCTCTGTCGGTCGCCGCAGCGATCGCCGTCATGGCCGCTGCTCGTGCATCCGCATAAGTTGCTGGTGGAGTGCCGCATGCAGACAAAAACAGGCTAATCGTGAGCAGAATAGTTAATCGCATTTCGTGCTCTCCCGGCAAGTGGTCCAACAAGCTTATACCACTACCGACGCGACGCCGGCCCGTTTATCTCGAGGCCGTTGCTCATGTAGGTGAGGTAAAACTCGAGATTGCGCCATTCGGCACTCTGCGCCTCGAATGGCTGCGCGCGTACTTGTTCGCTGCACTCCTTAAAACGCTTGTGCAAAGTGCCGATCTCGCCCCACTTGAAACGGTAAACAGGCCAGTGCGTCGCCTGACCGAGAGTCGTGCTAAGAGGGTCCGCACGCAAGGCCAGTCCAGCCGACTGAACATGGCAATGGCTGCAGGCGAAGTTCAGTTGCCCACGACGCGTGAAGTAGAGCTGCTTGCCAGCTGCATACGCCGCAAGCGCACCCGAGTCGTCATTTGAGATTTGCACATCAATCGGATTGCCACGGGAGGTAAATGACATGTATGCCGAAATCGCAGCCAACTCACCGGTCATCCAGGGCAGTGGTTGTTCGCCGCTGTCTTGCCGACATTGATTGATCGCGAATTCAAGCGTAATTACTTCGCCTTTCGACGAATCAAAATACGGGTAGTTTTGCCGAACCGCGATCCCACCGTTCTCAAAACAATCAGCATAGCCCCTGCCGTTTGCAAACGGCGTATTGAAAAACGCCTCACCGTCTTCGATTGCTATTTCATAGGGCGGAAAGTCTTCAATTTCAATCCACTGTTCCCGCGCGTTCTCATCGAATGCATAAATGCCGTTTGCAAACTCAGCTAATTCGACGTTCGGAAACTTTTTCTGGAAGTAATCGACCATGGTCTGCCGCTCCGTTTCCGGATCCGCCTGAACAACGCCGGCCAACAAAGCGACGCAGGCGCAAACGATCAACAGCGTTTTGAGATTCAAGGATTTCAAACTCCGCACTCCCAACTACAGCGAGAGAATAAAATCGACAACCAGATCGATTTCATCTTCCGTCAGTATTCGATGGCGCCCGTAAGGCGGCATGCGCGTCGATGGCAGGCGCACGGATGCATCCCAAATCTGTGCGCGCAAGACATCACGATCCGGAAACCGGGATTTCATTAACAACAATGGGGGTCCGTAATTGCCAGCCAGGTCGCCCCCGTCAATCGCGTGGCAGGCGAGACAGTTGCCTTTACGGCGATCGAATGCCAATTCCCTGCCTCGTTCTATGCTGTCTGCAGCCTGCGTGCCATCGGCCACACTTGCGATGGGAATGACCGACAGCAGCAGAACGGTCAGCACAAAACTCTTTGTACGCATGCTTCGCGGCAGCATATCATTCCCTGTTTTTATCATTGTTTATATTAGAAAATTTTAACATACCGGTTGCGTTTTAATGAAATTTTCGACTGTAGAATGCAGCAGCTTTGAGGTAGCATGATTCGCACACTCGCGGCAAGGACTACAAGTAGAACATGTCCGCGACCAGCGTGAGGAGAAATCCATGGTAAGGGTGTCGTTCGGTTTATTGGTAGCGGTGCTGCTCGTTATCGCCGCCGCAAGATTTACGTACAACGTCAGCGTCGAGCCAGAATATGCTCAGCTGAATGAAGCCTGGGCGCAGAACAAAATGGAATTTGTTGCCTGGAACAATGAAAAGTGGAGTGCCTGGATCCACGCAAACGAGTTCGCCAAGATCCCGCAGAATACTGCCGATTGGAGTCGCCATTCCAATGCGAGTCTGGCCTACATCAACTGGGAGGGTGAATCCTGGCAAGCAAAGATCGACGGCGATCTGTTCTTGCTCGCCTACCAGGGAAACTGGCAGGGCCCGGTCGATCAGTCTGAAGCGATTCGATTTCGCGACTGGTCCGGAAACAATCGGATACGCACAGTGACCGAGCTTCGCCGTTAGGATGCTTTCCTCCAGCTAATTTTTAACCTATGCTAGCGTCAAAGCCAGAATCCCCCAAGGGAGGTTAATAAGAAAAGAGCAACGCAACAATACGTAGATAAACCTACAGGCGGGTAAACACACCTGCCATTTGCAACACCGGATTTCGTTGGTGCTTGGGCATGACATCATAGTTTTATCCACGTATTCAGGCTGAATGCCTGCAAATAAGAACGCGGGGGCACCGTTGCGAGAACCCTCAAGACAAGTGCGGCGAGAAGCATGACTTCTTACGCCGGCGGGCCAAAGAGCGGCCTGATGATCCTGCTTTTGTGGGGCATTCCCGAGGTATCGCTTGGCGCAAAGTTTGATATGCGCTCGGGCGTCACCGAGATGAGTGAACGCATTCAACAAATTCACCACATGGGCCTGTGGGTATGCGTTGTTGTCGGCATCATCGTATTCGGCGCCATGTTTTACTCGATGTTTGCACACCGTCGCTCGCGAAATCCCACGCCCGCCACATTCAGCGACAGCACACTGGTCGAATTTATCTGGACTATTATTCCGGTGTTTAT
>JADFLJ010000140.1 GCA_022564475.1 Pseudomonadota bacterium | reverse complement strand
TGTTGAGGGCGTCCTCGGCTTCACGATGATCCTGACCGAGCGCGCCGGAAAGCTGCTCGAGGCCGTCGATCAGCGCCCGCTGACCGAGCCCGTGTTTCTCAACAGCGTGCCGAAGAGTGGCACTCACCTGATCCGCAATATCTTGCGCATGTTTGTGCCTCTGGAGCAGCAGTACTACAAGGCTTTCATCCAGTACCCGAATTTGCGGGACAACCAGGGTGCGTTCGCTCGGGCGAGGCCGTTTTTGAGCTGGGGTCACCTGCTGTACGCGGACGATTCGGCTATCGCGCTGCGGCAGGTGAGACATCTATTGCTGGTGCGTGATCCGTACGACTGGGTACTGGCCCGCGCCCGGTTCTTTCTCTCGGACACGTTTCAGGGTTCGCTCGATCATCTCAAAGGCGGCAACATCGAAGTCGAGGATATGCTGAATATGATGATCTTCGGTATTCCGGAGAAAGCGCCGACATTGTACGACGTCTACACGCACAACGCCGTGTCCTGGCTGGGTACACGGATGCAGGTACTGAAGTTCGAGGACCTGCATCGGCACGTCAAGTTACTCGACAGCGATGCGGCCGAGTCATTTTTTGCAGGGTTGCTTGCGAGTCTCGGTATGGGCGAGCTGCCCGCGGACTGGCGGGAGCGCGTCCGCATCGGTTCCGATCGCGAGCAAAGCGGTACCGCGCGCGAGAATCTTGCCGGGACGGCCGCGGAAATACCTGACACCCTCCCCGACATGCAAAAGCGTCTCGTCGATTATGCTGCGCCGGGCCTGCGCGCAATACTCGGGTACGAAACCTGATTCGATCTCACTACTGGGTACTTTCCTGAGTCGGCGTCGTGCCGGGGCCTATGTACTTGCCGAGAAACGCGAGCATTCTCTGGTACAACTCCAGGCGATTCTCAGGGCGATAGAATCCATGCCCTTCTTTCTCCTTTAGCATCCATTCGTAGGGTAACCCGAGCTCCTCCATGCGCTCCCGCAAACGATACGCATGTTCCACGTCGACCCTGCCGTCTTCGCCGCCATGCACGATAAAAACCGGTGCTTTCAGCTTATGGAGATTGTGCAAGGGCGATCGGGCTCGCAAGTCTTGCTTGTCTTCGCCGACGGCCTCTTTCAGGAAGGTAATGCCCCAGTCACTGGTCGGGATATCGCCTTTCTTGAACATCAACTCGAGGTCGTACACTCCAGCGTAGGCGATCGCGCACTGATACAAGTCGGGTTCTCGTACCACGCCCATCATGGCTGCGTAGCCGCCATAGGAGCCGCCGTAGATGCATACTCGATCCCTGGCTGCGATTCCTGAGTCGATGGCCCATAGCGTCGCGTCGGTGAGGTCGTCTTGCATCACTGTGCCCCACTTGCCGTATCCGCTGTACAGAAAGTCCCGCCCGTACCCTCCGGAGCCGCGGAAATTGACCTGCAATACAGCGTAGCCGCGGCTCGCAAGCATTTGCACTTCCGGATTGAAGGTCCAATAGTCGCGCACGCCGTGAGGCCCACCGTGCGGCAATACGACCATCGGAAACGGCCCGTCGCCGTCATCCGGTCGCGTCAGATAAGCGTACATCTCAGTGCCGTCCCTGACTTTCAGCTTGTAAGGCTCCATCGGTCGCATCTGACTTGCGTCAATTCCCGGTAACACTGACGCAATCAGTGACAGCTGATTGGTTTCGACATTGAACAGGAAATACATTGGCGGTGTGCGGTCACTGCTGGCCCGGATGATCGCCAGATTTCCGTCCTCGGTCATCGAGGTAGGGCGCACTCGATAGCCTTTGAGCGTGTTGCGTACTGAAGTAAGTGGCGCAGCTAATGCATGCTGCTGATTAAGCAGGGTATATTCCGGGTAATCAGGTTCTGTATAGACGCCGAGCAGGTGTCCATCCGGTGCAATGTCGACCCTACTGATATCGACAAAATCATGAGTGTAAACGAGCTCGGTTTCCCCGGAAGTGGTATTGAAGAAATACAAGCTGTCCGTGTCGGTATCGCGATTGTCGAGCAGGTAAAGGACTTCATTGTCAGGAGCGAATGCGACCGGCGTGATCGTTCCCTCTTTGCCGTGATAGGTGCCGAGCAGGTTCCACCGCTTCCCTTCGCGCCGATGAATGACGGTCGCGTTCTTGTTGTCTGGATCCACAGATATTGCGAGACGAACGACGCCATCGTTGTCGGTAACGATTTGTGCTCCGCGAGCAGGCGCTCGCGTTACTTTCGACATCCTGCCTGAGTAAATGTTGAGCTTGTATACCTCAGTAAAGGTACTGTTTGGCTTTGCGTAGTCATTAACCGCGACCAGAATATTTTTCTTGTCATCATCCAGGCGATTCAGCAAATTAGCGACTTTATAAGTCCGGTCAAACGTGAGCCCGGAATCTTTGCCGTGCCCGAACAACCATTCTCTGCGCTTGCCGTCCCAGTCGACCGCCACAATCTCATGTGTCGCCGACGGCGCATCCAGCGAGCCGTACTGGCGACCGAGTGTCGCAACAATTCGTTCATCATTCGCCCAGAAAAAATCATTAATGAAATCCCGACGGAAGCCATGAACATTCGCTGTGACTTCACTCCCGTCCGTGCGCATGATCATGAGGCTCATCTGACCATCGTCATTGCGCACCGTCGCTGCCAGAAACTCACCGGTCGGGCTGATCTTGAGATCACCGTACAGCGGCAGCTTTGTGAATTCTTCCAAAGGAACCTCGGCAATAGTCACCGTAGACAACAGGAATAACCCCGCGACGGCGATCAGGCGAGCCGCTCGCGAAATGACTGATACGCTGTTTTTGTATGATCTCGTTGGAAACATTTGCAAGGGCACTGCGTGGCTTGCTCAACGCCAAAATATCATGTTTTGCTGGTAACGAGGAAGCTGAAACTCGAACCCGCGGTCGAAGAGGAATTACTACGTGCCAGACTGCACGGTTTTTCTGAAGCGATCCAGGTCAGCGCGCATCCGTCGTTCGTCGATCATGTCTGCAAGCGGGTCATAGGATGCAGGCCAAAAACCGAAATTTATAAAACTCGAAATCCAGTTGGATTTCGTAAAGAATTCGTTATCTCGGCGCGTAAACCGACCGCGCGACCGGAACAGGTCGATGCGTTGTTGCAGCGAATCGGGCCACCGCGTCTGCTGCATCCTTTGCCAAAACGGTCCGGATTGGCAATCTGCGAGAGCCAGGCGCAATAGCTGATAGTCGCGCGCACTGTCTATTTCCGCGTTGGTCATTCGATTGAATTCAGCGGCCAGCATTGGACTGTCCTTGCGGCGCGGCAGCATAGCCAGAAGCCGCAGTATCGAGCTATGTGCCAACTTCAAGGGTGAGACTTCCATTGGTGCCAGAACTGCCGCCGCAGGCCCGATAGCCACGCAGTTCTTTTCCCAGTGCCTTGCGTAGCGGCCCGGTCTGAAATGGGCCACCTGCGCGTCTTCGGAATCCGCGCTGGGTAACCACGTCGCAAGCTTTCCGAGCGCCTCCGTGTCGTCGATTCCCGCACTGTCGTAAACGAACGCGCCCGCCGTCTTCCCGTGAGTCGACAATTGCGTCATCCAGCCGGAATCATCTGCCTCGATTGATACGAACAGGTTCGGTGTCGTTGATGGCTTTGCCGGCAGCGAGACCAGCCGGTCACAGGAGAACCAGGATGACCAGTCCTGAAATTCGTCGTCGGCAGCCACATGGCGAAGCAGAGATCGATCCTGGCTGCAGTCGATGAAGAAGTCGCCGTGCAACACACTGTCGTCGGCGAGTGTCACGGATTCGAGCATGCCGGCGGCATTCAACTGCACATTCACCGGCGGCTGTCTGACGATCTTGACGCCCAGACTTGATGCGTGTTTCAGCATGGCCGCAAGGTAGTCGTCGTGATCGACGTACAAGTCATACTCGAGCAATCGCATTGCGGGTTCAACGCCGGTCTGTGCCGGATCGAAACGTCCTGTCTTGGCCGCAGCCGCGGCGATCGACCAGCCGTTAAAGTCCTGCACGTCGCCCTCAGCACGCAACTTGGCAACATAGTGATGAAAATCGACAAGCCGCAGCGTCTTGCCATGCGTACCCAGCGGCACGAAGACGGTTTCTGCCGACTCGAATAGTCCTCGGTAGCGGGTCCCCATTCCCTGCACGGCGCTGGTTTGCTGGCACAACGTGGATTCCTCGATGCCGAGCTTTGCGTGAAAGCCCTGCGGGCCGCCGTGTGATACTTCGACCGAGCGTGGGCTTCCGGGGTTCGGCGACAGCAACAACGTGATGCCGATGCCACTTCCCTGCAGTGAAACGGCCGTCGCCACCGCCGCCGCCCCGGCAGCTGCACCGGCGCCCGCGATTACTATTTCCCGTACATTCGACGGCATCATTTCGCCGCGAACAATGTGCCGTCGGCTGCACAGTAGCGGGATATTGTTTCCTCATGGCTCGGCATTGAAGCCGCAGCGCGCCTGATCACTTCATGCATTCGCCCTAATTGAGCACTGATTCTATCGCTGGACGTACAGTCAACGCGCAGGTCCGTGCATTCCGGTATGACGTGCTGGCCGAGAAGCACCGAAATCCAGTTGGTCTTGATGAAAAGCTCACGCTCGCTGTAAACGACGTGGCCGCTTTCCCTGAAGGTCTGCATCTTGTAGTCCAGCCCCTCCGGAATAGTCATATTTCGGCAGTATTGCCAAAACTCGCTGTCGTCCCGGGTCGTCGCCTTGTAATGCAGGATAATGAAGTCACGTACCTGTTCAAACGCCTGGCCGATCTGCGCATTATAGTCGTCGCGGTCTATGGCGCTGAACTGGCGGTCGGGGAAGCGTTCGATGAGCTTTATGATGGCAGCCTGGATCAGGTAGATGCTCGTGGACTCGAGCGGTTCGAGGAATCCACCGGATAACCCGATGGCGATGCAATTCTTTTCCCACATCTGCCTTCGTTTGCCCGCGACAAACTGGAGTACACGCGGCTCGGTAAGCGCTTCGCTCTCGATATTGTCGAGCAACATGGTTCGGGCCTGGTCATCGCTCACGTACTCGCTGCAATACACGTGACCGTTGCCCGTGCGATGTTGCAGGGGAATGCGCCATTGCCACCCAGCGCTGAGTGCGGTAGCCCGCGTGTACGGATCCAGCGTGTCGGTATTGCGACTCTGCACCACGACCGCACGATCGCAAGGCAGCCAGTGTTGCCAGCTCTCGTAGTCGACTCCCAGGGCATCTCCGATCAAGAGGGCCCGAAATCCGGAACAATCGATGAATAAATCACCTGAAATTGTACGGCCATTCTCGAGCTTTACTGAATCGATGAAGCCGCTTTCTCCGTCAAGCTCGACGTCGACAATACGTCCTTCGGTGCGCGTCACCCCGCGACGTTCGGCGACGTGCCGAAGATACTGTGCATACAGACTCGCATCGAAATGGAATGCGTAGGAGTAAGTTGAAAGCACCGATTGCGGATCGGATACCGGCAAAGTGAAGCGGCCCCCTTTCGCCGCAACGAACGGCACGCAGTATTCGCCAAACTGTGTGGTGCTACCGCGCCGGTTCTGGTCGAGCCAGTAGTGATGAAATGAGACCCCGTTAATATCGAAACCGTGGTGACCGAACGGATGCATATACGCGTCGCCTTTTTTCGCCCAGTCGACGAACTCGATTCCGAGCTTGAAGGTCGCATTCGTACGGCGCATGAAATCCTGCTCATCGAGCCCGATCTTGCGATTGAAGTCGTGAATGGCAGGAATGGTTGCCTCGCCGACCCCGACAATACCAATTGCATCCGACTCAATGAGTTCGATGTCGCACATTTCCTTCCCGAGCACGGTCGATAGCGCTGCCGCCGTCATCCACCCGGCAGTACCACCACCGACAATGACGACGCGCCTGATAGGTTGCCGGACTTGAGCCTGTTGCTGCATCTACTACGCCTTCCTGCAATGCCGGATAAAGTGAATCGTGCGATCTCCTGATTTACATACGCACTATTCTAGTCGGCCCTGAAAAAGCCGGTGTTCAGGCCGTGCATGGTGAAGATAGTAATGGTTTACGCCTGAAAGCCGGTCGGATTTTGAGCCAAAAAACCCTCAGGTGCCTGAGG
>JADFLJ010000139.1 GCA_022564475.1 Pseudomonadota bacterium | reverse complement strand
CTACAAAGCCACGAGGTAGAAAAAAATAGGGGTCGAACCGAGGTTTTTTTTCAAAAACCTCGGTTCGACCCCTGTTTTTTTAAGCCTGGCTTAGTTGATCAACTACCTTTTGTTGCTCTGCCTTCAGCGCTGCCGGCAGCCTGTCGCCGTAGGAATCAAGGTACTCGCCAATCGCGCTCATCTCTTCCAGCCACTGCGCCTTGTCGATTGAGATCAGCGCCTGCATGGTTGCGTCGCTTATGTCGAGCTGCGTCGTATCGATGTCCCCGCTTTTTGGCAGGTAGCCAATGGCTGTCTCAATCGCGTCCACGCGCCCTTCGCAGCGCTCAATAATCCATCGCAAAACACGCAGGTTTTCGCCAAAGCCGGGCCACAGGAATTTGCCTTGCTTGTCCTGGCGGAACCAGTTGATGTGGAAGATCTTCGGTAGCTTGTCGGAGCGTTCATCGAACGACAACCAATGCGCCCAATAGTCCGCGAAGTTGTAACCACAGAAGGGCTTCATCGCCATCGGGTCGCGGCGAACGACGCCGACTTCACCGACATTGGCTGCCGTCGTTTCCGATGCAACGCCGGCGCCAACCAGAACTCCGTGCTTCCAGTCCTTCGACTGGTAAACCAGCGGCGCGAGCTCCTTGCGACGACCGCCGAATACGATGGCGGAAATCGGCACACCGTCGGGCGCTTCCGCGAGGCTCGAGTAGCTGGGATTGTTGCAAGCCGCGACTGTAAATCGTGAATTCGGATGAGCCGCTGGGCCGTTACTGGCGTCGTAGTCCCGACCTTGCCAGTCATACGCCGGTTCGCCGACCTGCTTGTCTTCCCACCAGGGCTCGTTGTTGCTGGTGCGGCCGACGTTGGTGTAGATCGCGTCGTGCGTGATCATGTCGAACGCGTTCTTATTGGTTTTTGAATTCGTACCCGGTACGACACCGAAGTAGCCGGACTCAGGGTTAATCGCCCGCAGCCGTCCCTCGTCATCGAGATGCAACCAGGCGATGTCGTCACCCAGCGTCCAGACTTTCCAGTCCGCGTGCGAGTCTGGCGGAATCAGCATCGCGAGGTTGGTCTTGCCGCAAGCCGATGGCAGTGCGCAGGCAATGTAGTGTGTTTCGCCGTCGGGGTTCTCTATTCCGACAATCAGCATGTGCTCGGCGAGCCAGCCTTCCTGGCGCGCCTGGTGGCTTGCGATACGCAATGCATGACATTTCTTGCCGAGCAGGGCATTGCCGCCGTAACCGGAGCCAATGCTCTTGATCGACAGCTCTTCGGGGAAGTGCATGATCATGCGGCGATCCGGGCTCAGGTCGCCCGTGGAGTGCAGACCCTTGACGAAATCGCCCTCGCCCTCGCGCTCGATGCGTGCCAGTGCAGCTGTGCCCATGCGCGTCATCAATTTCATGTTTACAACGACGTAAGGGCTGTCGCTAATCTCCACACCGCAGCGAGAGAAGGGTGAATCGATCGGTCCCATGCAGTACGGGATGACGTACATCGTGCGGCCTTGCATGGCGCCAGCGAACAGGGCGTCCACTTTCGCATGAGCCTCGGCGGGCGCCATCCAGTTGTTGTTCGGTCCGGCGTCGTCTTCCTCGCTGGTGCAGACGAAGGTCAGATGTTCAACGCGCGCAACATCGTTCGGGTCGGACAGGTGCAGGTAGCAATTCGGGTAACTCTCGTTGTTGAGCTCGGACAGCGTGCCGTCAGCAAGCATCTGTTTGATCAGATCCTCATACTCGGCATCGCTGCCATCGCACCAGTGGATAGCGGCTGGATTGGTGAGTTCGGCTACCTCGTTTACCCACTGCTGCAGGCTGTCTGGCTTGGTTGTCATCGTTGGCTCTCTGAATGCGATTCGGGAGTCGTTCTGCTGTCGGATGTCCGTTCCGAGGGGCCGCATTATAGCGATTTCGTGACCCTGTGCAGCATGCAATTTACTGCAGACACTCCTGCATTGCCCGCAACGTCCAAAACATGGCCCAAACGCTCCATTTTGCCGACTGTGAAGGGCGTCACAATTTGCATGTGAGAGGGGTCACAATCCCACCAAAAACGACCGCTTATTATGGCAAAGAGCCTTTATTTACGCGACATTCAGCCTCATTAGCAAATTTCAACAGGCGGAGTTGAATAATGAATATTGCTGACCATAAAAAGTGTATTTCGGGCTTGCTGCAAAACGCAGCTCTGGCGGGTCTGTTGCTGGCCATCTCAGCTTCGGCCCTGGCGGCCGGCACAGCCGTGGGCACCACTATCCAAAATACGGCGACCGTCGATTTCACGCTGGGCGGAACGCCGCTCACGGTTAGCTCGAATACAACCACTA
This sequence comes from Pseudomonadota bacterium, assembly GCA_022564475.1. Classification (GTDB taxonomy): domain Bacteria; phylum Pseudomonadota; class Gammaproteobacteria; order Steroidobacterales; family Woeseiaceae; genus UBA1847. The sequence continues at coordinate 3,804 of JADFLJ010000139.1, read as the reverse complement.
TTGTTGTCGCGGAGCGTCTCGATATCGTCGTGACACTGCAAAGCGGCCAGGTGCTGGTTGCGGCCAATGACGTCAATCAGGCCTTGTTATTTACGGTCACAAACACGGGTAACGGTGCCGAGCTAATCCTGCTGTCCATAGACAGTTTGATCGCCGGGGATCAATTCGATCCGACACCAGCAGTTCCCGAGATCTATTTCGATACAGATGGCAGTGGCGATTTGTCGCCGGGTGATGTTGTGTACAACCCGGGCGTCAACGATCCCAATCTTGCGGCGGATGCGTCCGTCGACATTCTGATCGTTAACGATATCCCCGGCACAGTCGCGAACGGCGATATCGGTCGCAGCGAACTGACGGCAGCCGCTGCGACTGGCACTGGCGTGCCAGGCACGGTGTTTGCCGGGCAGGGTGATGGCGGTACTGATGCCGTCGTTGGCGCTACGGGTGGCGAGGCCGCACAAGTCGGTGAATATCTTGTATCCGACATACTCATAAATGTCGTGAAGGCGCAGCTTGTGTCCGACCCGTTCGGCGGCACCGAGCCGATCCCGGGCGCGACGATTACCTACACGATCACAGTAGATGTGACGAGCGCGGGGGTGGCGACGGCGAGCGTATTCCGCGATCCGATTCCAAATTTCTCAACTTTCGTGCCGGGCAGCATCACGCTGAACGGTGCACCGATAACTGACGCAACAGACGCCGACGCAGGTGAGTTCGATACCTCCGTCGTACCGACTGTTGTGGTTCGTTTGGGCGATCTTACGTTGGCCGACGGCATTCAAATCGTTGTGTTCCAGGTAAGGATTGATTGATTTTGTAATGAGCGATGCAAGAGGTGTTGTGATGAAAATTTTGATGAGCGTTGTTTTTCTGGGATTGAGTTTCAGTGCAATTGCACAGGAAGAGGGATCCCTGGATATCCGCACGATTGTGCAAAAACAGGAAGTCGTCGTGAATGAGAACGGCGAATCCGAGAACCGACTGGTCGCAGTCGAGTCGGTGGTTCCGGGCGAGCGTGTGTTCTACACGATCACGTTTACCAATGTTGGTGACGAGCCTGCCCAAAACGTCGTGATTACCAATCCGATTGCGGCCGAGCTGAGTTACGTAGAAGGCTCAGCGTTCGGGCCCGGCATGGATGTCGAGTTTTCAGTCGATGGTGGCGCCACGTTTGCTGACGCGGCCGATTTGACGGTCACCGTGGACGGCGAGACTCGCGCAGCGGGTCCCGATGACTTCACCCACATTCGCTGGGTCATGCAAGGCGAACTAAATAGCGGATCGCAGGGTACCGCGCGATTCGCAGCAGTTTTGGACTGAAGTCTGTGATTTCACAGACCTTTGGGTCTGTGACCACACAGGCTTCGCTGGGGTGTATTGGCTCGCAGGTGCCGATACTTTTTTTGGGGAATCCTGCTCCGGCTTTTGCCGGGTATCACAAAGAAGGAGTACCGTGATGAAACTTGTAAGTGGAAAGACCGGCCTGATGCTCAGGCTGGGTGTTCTGGTCACCGCCATGCTGTTTGCTCAGCAGGCGCTGGCAGAAGGGACACGAGCGGGTACGTCGATTATAAACACAGCGACCGTCGACTTTGACGTTGCGGGTGTTGTTCAGACTCAACTCTCGTCATTACCCGTGGAGTTTGTGGTCGATCGTCGCGTCGACTTTATACTGGTCGCGCAGGGCGCCGCACTGGTACCGGTCACGCCGGGTGGCAATGACTATTTCTTGGACTTCCTGTTGACGAATACGTCCAACTCGGTGCTCGACTTCAATGTCGCACTGGCGCAGATGGTTGGTGGCCTGGTTCGCCCGGCCCAGACCGATGACGCGGACATGGCCACGGTCGACTATGCGGTGAGCGCGAACTCGGTTGCGAACGGCGATACGGATCCTGTCCGGCTCGGACCACAATTTGTGGACGAACTCGAGGCGGACGATGCGATTCGTATTCGTGTGTTTGGTGACGCGGGTCTCGCAATGACCAACGGCCAGATCGCGGGCGTTGAGCTCACGTTGAACGGCGCAGATGGTGGCGCAGCGGCGGTTGAAGGTGCGCCATTGGTTGACGGCGTTCCGAACACCGATCTTGGTGTTGAGAACGTGTTCGCCGATGCGGGTAACGACAACAGCGAAGTGGATCGGGACGGCTTTATCGTCGTGTCTGCAGATCTGGCTGTGACCAAAGCCTACATCGTATTTGCTGGCGACCTCGGCAGTGGTTTGCCGATTCCAGGCGCAACCATCGAGTACACGATTACGATTGTGAATTCGAGTACGACGACGGCCGCAGATCCGGTGCAGATCGGTGACGTGCTTGACGGTGACGTAAGCTTTGTCACCGGCGGTTTCAGTGGCCTTGACTTCGAAATCGACAACGGTGGCGTCGTGTCGCAGTGTACGGCAGTGGCTGACGCTGACGATTGCGTGGAAGCTGCTGGTGTAATCACGATTGGCGCTGCGGGAACAATCTCGCTGGCAGCCAGTACAACGTTGACGTTGACTTATCAGGTTCTGATTCTGGACCCGGCCACAACGCCGTAAGTCGGATAACGACAACGTATCACGGTGCTTAAGGAACGACACAAGTCGAGCGGACGTCGGGTCACCCGAGAGGGTGACCTGCGTCTCGTCAATCGAGGGACTGCGCCACTTGGGCAAAGTCCGTTCGGGCTTGCGAAAGCAGACTCTCGGGGGAAGCAAGGGCTTCCCCCGAGCCACGTCTGGAGTTTCTGCCGCAATGTGATGAGAGCCGTGTTTTGCGGCATATTCGCGTCGATTTTGATGGTGGGCAGCGCTGTTGCTGCTTCGCCCGGGGCCATCATCGCGAATCAGGCAAGCCTGGAATACCAGGATCTTGCCGGCCAACCAGCCTTCGTCGTCAGCAATCAGGTATTTGTGATTGCTGCAGCCTTACCCAGTACCTCCAGTATCGAATTTACGCGTGTATTGCCTGCCGGAAGCGGCACCTACCAGGAAACAGTCGGGCCATCGGCCTGCTTGCAGGGCGGTTTATATGTAAACCTGGCAAATCCGACACTGATTGGCGGCAGCGTAATCGACCCGACACTGGTTCAGGAAGCCGACGTGGCGAGCGTGTACAACCTGGGCGAGCCGCTGTTCGTGAGGCTGGATGACAGCGACCAGAATCTGGATTTCCAGCTACTCGATACTGTCGATGTCTCGATCATTCACGATGCCTCCGGTGATACCGAAATTATTCGCTTGACCGAAACCGGTCTGGATACGGGTATTTTTGCCGGCTACATTCCATCGGCACGCGCTACTGCGAATCCCGGCGACTGTATCCTGCAGGGTGCAATGAACAGCGACGTTCGCGTCACATACACGGACCCGAGCGATCCAACAGACAGTGCTCAAGACGTCGCTCGTGTTGATCCGCTTAACCGTGTGTTCGAGTCCGTGACGGGGGTCAGCGTTAGCGGCACTCAGATCGAGCTCGTATTTTCGGCAACAGGACTACCCGCGGTCGTCTATGGTAATGATGGCGTCAGTCAATTTCCTTCCTCAATAACGAGCGGCGGATCAGCAACTGACAGCTCTGGTACGTCTTACGTTTTCGGTCCGGGAGAGTTCCGTTTTCCGGTTGTCCCGGATGGTGATTATCGCCTTGTCGTATTACCCCCGCCGGCTTTCAGCGCGCCGTCGTCTGCCGATCCGAATGACCTGCAGAATTTACCCGGCGCTCCCTATTCGTTAGGCTCGGCTTCGTTTGGCACCGCATTCACGAAGTCAGGCGAGATTTCGATCGGCTTCGATATACCAGTCGATCCTGC
>JADFLJ010000138.1 GCA_022564475.1 Pseudomonadota bacterium | reverse complement strand
GGGGCGCGGCGATGCCGCCTGCCGACAAGCATTGGACGCCCTGCGGATGCCCGCGGTGGAACTCGATGCCGGGGTCGACCGCGCTCTGGCCGTCCTTAGGGAGGAACGCGCGAGCCTGCAACGATGCCGGAACTATCAGTTGGAGATCGCGGGCCTCCTGGGTGAGGCGGCCTACTATCGGGCCTACAGCGTGCTGGCCCGGGATGCGGACGCAGCGGTTCAACGAGCGCTGGAAATCGAGCGCGAGCTGACGCCAGGCCCCTGGCGGATCGCCCGCCTGGAGGAGATCGAACACGCGGGAGAGGCGCTGGAAGGCGTCTATTGGCTCTCGCTCAATCCGGCGCTGCTGGATCGGAATGAGTACGACTTCGAGATGGAGCCGTCTCCGTACAAGGACCTGGTCACCGATGCGGGTGACTGACTGAGTCGCACGCTTGGCGCTGCTCCAATCGACGCGTTCTTTTCAATCGTTGTGCCACTGTCGGCACCCGGTTTTTTGACAGCGATTGTTTTGAGTTTTGCGCACACACTGGGCGAATTCGGCGTAGTGCTCATGGTCGGCGGCAACATACCGGGCGAAACGCGGCTGATCTCAATAGCGATCTACGACCATGTCGAGTCGATGAACTATGCGGCTGCTCATGCATTATCACTCACGCTGCTCGGCTTCGCATTCTCCATTCTGCTGGCCATGTATTGGCTAAATCGTCGCTGGTTACGACATGACTGATTCGGCGACAACAAACAGCACGCTCAGCATTCGCTATCAGCTAAACCGTGCGGCGTTTGAGCTGGACGTGGACCTGAACTTGTCGATGCAAGGTGTAACGGGTTTGTTCGGGCCGTCGGGTGCGGGCAAGACGACATTGTTGCGCTGCATGGCGGGGCTAGAGAAAAGCGACATGGGTCGGCTGGTCGTTGACGGAACTGTGTGGGAGGACTCGAGTTCGGGTATGTACGTCGCGCCTCATAAACGACAGATTGCCTACGTGTTTCAGGAGGCGCGCTTATTCCCGCATCTGAACGTGTCGCGCAATCTTGAATACGGGCAGCGGCGTTCTGACAACGATGACCACAAACTCGACTTCGATCGTGTCGTCGATCTGCTCGAATTGCAGGACTTGCTCGACCGCATGCCGGCGACTCTCTCCGGTGGCGAGGCACAGCGAGTTGCGATCGGACGAGCATTGCTGCGATCGCCGAAAATGATACTGATGGATGAGCCGCTTGCCGCGCTGGACGATGCGCGCAAGGAAGAAGTGCTTTCTTACATCGAGCGACTGCACGCGGAGCTGAAGACGCCAATCATTTACGTCAGCCACAATATCGATGAGATCTGCCGCGTTTGTGATCAACTTGTCGTGTTGGAAGAAGGCAGGATTAGCGCACAGGGCGAACTGCAATCGGTCTTGCTGCAGACCGAGTTGCCGATATTGGCCGGCAAAGAGGCCGGGTCTGTTTTGATCGGCAAGATTCGGGACTACGACGAGACATTCGATCTGACGCGCATTGAACTGTCTGCAGCGCAACTTTGGGTGCCGGGACAATTCGGAAAATCCTCATCGGAAATCAGACTTCGGGTGCGCGCCAACGATGTCAGTCTGTGTCTTGAGCGACCGCTAAGAACTTCCATTCTGAACATCATTGAGGTTAAGGTGATGCGGGTACAGGACGAAACGACGGGATCCGTACTTGTGCATTTTTGCAGTGGCACGGATGTATTCTTGTCGCGCATTACGCGTCGATCTTGTACAGAGTTAGCTCTAAAGTCCGGTATGAAAATCTTTGCGCAACTTAAATCGGTCGCTGTTAAAAATCCGCTGAGTTAGTCATTGCTGGAGTTCGCGGACGGGGCCGTGGAGAATGTCGACGTGTCTCGCTCATTAACGTGCGCTACGTCAACTCACAGTTAAGATAGTTTTGGCAAAATAATGCGGTAATAATTTAGCAACAACAAAAAAATGACCTCACCTGTATTTTATATTCTTGTTTCGTTGATGCTCTCAAGCGCAATGATGTCACTGATATTTTTCCTGATATGGAAAACACTCGGTGAAAAGCCCTATGCATTGAGCTAGGCTATCGGCTTCCTGGCGGCAACGGCCCATTGGTTTATTAGTCTCGTCCCGGACTGGTTTCCGAATTACCAGACGTACTGGCTCACGGTCAACGCTCTCGCGCTGATTGTGATCACGCTGGGATTGCGCGGCCACCGTCAACGAACCAACTGTGCGTTCGTACCGAAAGCGCTTTGGCCTTTTGCGGTCGCGGTCTTCGCAGGCGTGGTTTGGACAACGCTGGTTGACAGGCACGTGGGTATCAGCACGGCGCTACTACCCGTTACTGCTGCTGTGAGCTTGTTCTTATCTGCTCTGGCGATCATTAAGCATCGCGAAAAGTCGCGGCCTGCAGAAATCGCCGCTGCAATCATGATTGCAGTGTTTGGTTTTACACGGCTCGTAGCCTCGGCCTTGACGATGACGCAGGGACGGCTCGGTGATGAGGTGTACAGCGCGCTCTATATTCAGTTCAACTTCCTGACACTGCCGGCAGCTTATACGGGAATGGTCGTATTTATCGTCGCGATGCTGGCATCTGACTTACTGGAGCAATCAAAGGAAATTGCGATTCAGGATCAGTTGACCGACATGTTAAATCGACGTGGATTTGGCGAGTACGGAGCAAAAACCTACGCGACGGCGCGCAGACTGGGGCGTCCGGTCGCTGTGATCATGAGTGACATCGATCGATTTAAAAACATCAATGACAAATTCGGTCATGCCGTGGGCGACCTTGCGCTGGTGCATTTCGCGAATATTCTCAAAAATACACGCCGAGCCGACGACATACTCGCGCGAGTCGGTGGCGAGGAATTCGCAATCATATTGCCAGGAACGAAGCTCAAGGATGCGATGCAGATCGCGGATGATCTTTGTTTGCGTCTCGAATCGTCGCCGTTCGAGGTCGACGGCGTGTCGCATGTTATGACGGCCAGTTTCGGTGTCGCGAGCCTGTCTAGCAAAGACAGCTGTCTCTCTGATGTCATCGTGCGAGCTGATCGCGCGCTGTATCGATCCAAGCGCGCGGGCCGTAATCGGGTGGATCTGGAGTCGTCCCAGTTCATGCGCGCGATAGATGGCTCACTGGAACCCGTGAAGGCCAGCTAAACGTCTTTCTGTGTAGATGGCTACTCGTTACCGCGCGTGAGGTCGCGAAGCATTGCCATGGTTTCTGCACGATCGCTGGTCTTTCGCAATACCCAGAATATATGCTTGGAAAAAATCACCGTGGGTGAAAGGTTGAGTTTCACGCGTTCCCACAAGATTGGATTGCGTATTGCAGAATCCACATGCACGAGTTTTTTGCGGTAGAGAAAATAGGACAGCAACGAACCGATGATTAGCAGCGGGTAGAGCAAGACGCCCAGAATGACAGAGGTGCTGCTGACGCGTGTATGAATGCGCTTTTCAATGCTGAATCCGGTTAAGGTGCAAAGCGTCATGAGATGCTGCACCGTCACGAGAAACAGGTGGCCAAAGTAGAGACGGTCCGAACTGCTTTCTGAAAACCAGACACTGTCGAGTTCTGTCGGCGCTGTTCGCCGCCAAAGCTCACTCTCAACCAGCAACATTGAGACGCGCGCGCGGGCATTGGAAACGCTGGGTAGCGTCAAAATAAGCTCGCCGTCTTTTTTCAGGACACGATTGAATTCGCGCAGCAGACTTATCTTGTCTGGCACGTGCTCGATGCCTTCCAGGCAAATCAGGTAATCGACGCTCTCATCGTCAAGCGGCAGGGGCTCACCCATGTCCGCATATTCCGCTGTGACACCCTCGGCTTTGTTAAATTCCGGATAGAGATCGAACGCCCTGATCGTCGCGCCTTTGCGTGCAAACGCTTCACTCGCACGCCCGTTGCCGCACGGGATGTCAACGACGACTTTTCCTGTGAGGTCGGGCAGTGAGTCTATGTACCGGGCGACGTGTGCAAAAATTTTGCCGTGCGGATATATCTTGGTCACGTTCGGAGAATAGCAGTATCCTCGTGGATCGCGAACTAAGATGGAAATCCGCAGGTACAGAAAAACGCCCGTGAAAAACGAATCTTCTTTACTGGTTGGTGTGCTCGGCGGGATGGGTCCCGAAGCCACCGTGGATTTCATGTCGAAGCTGATATCCTTTACGCCGGGCGATGACGATCAGGACCATGTACGGTTGCTGGTCGATCAGAATCCGACTGTTCCGAATCGACAGGACGCATTATTGCGAGGCGGAATCAGTCCGGGCCCGGTGCTTGCGGATATGGCGCGCGGCCTTGAGGCGGGCGGATGCGACTTCCTCGTCATGCCGTGTAACACGGCGCATGCCTTTCAGGACGACATCAAGTCCGCCGTCGATATTCCGTTTGTCAGTATTATCGATGCGACACTGGACGCTGCGAAGGATGCGAAATGCGTCGGAATCATAGCGACGACGGGCTGTATACAAGCGGCCATCTATCAATCCGTTTTAGAATCCCGCGGCATGAACTACCTGTTGCCCAGTGATGCTGAGGTCGATGAGCTCACACGGCTCTCGTTCGACGTCAAACGCGGTAACAAAAGCGATAAAATCAGGACGGACATGCGCCGTTTGGCCGCGGCGCTGGTCGAGCGCGGTGCGGATCTGATTGTGTCCGGCTGCACCGAGTTTCCACTCGTCATCCAGGCCGAGGATATGCAAGTTCCTTTGTTGTCATCGACCGATGAGCTGGCGAGGAAAACCATTGCGATTGCACGCGGCCACGTACCGCTGCCGAATTCATAGCCATAAGGACAACCCAATGCATTTATCGCGCTTCCCACGAGTCTCTCTCGCACACCTGCCAACACCACTTGAACATTTGCCCAGGCTGACTGCCGAACTCGGCGGGCCGCAAATATGGGTCAAGCGAGATGACTGCACAGGTCTTGCAACGGGCGGCAACAAGACTCGAAAACTCGAGTTTTCGCTGGCAGCCGCTATCGAAGAGGGCGCCGACACGATTGTGACAGTCGGCGCGTTGCAATCAAACCATGTCAGGCAGACCGTGGCAGCAACCTGCAAGCTCGGCCTGTCCTGTGAGGTGTTGTTGGAACATCGCGTGCAAGACCCTAGCGACTACTACGCAAACTCGGGCAACGTATTTCTCGATCGTTTGTTCGGGGCGAACCTGCACGAACACCCGGCGGGAACCGACTTTGATGCAGCGATGCAGGAGGTTGCGGAGGAGGTGCGCAGCAAGGGCGGCAAGCCTTATATCATTCCGGGTGGTGCCTCAGACAAGATTGGTGCGCTTGGCTACGTTAATTGTGCGTTGGAATTGTTGTCGCAGGCGAATGATCAGGGACTGGTTATCGATCATCTCATCACGGCGACGGGCAGCGCCGGAACGCAGGCCGGGCTGATTGTCGGCCTGAAGGCGATGAACAGTAATGTGCCGTTGCTGGGTATCGGGGTCAGCGCGGCGCAGGCAGCGCAAGAAGAAAAGGTTTTTGAGCTCGCAGTTGAGACAGCCGACTACATCGGTGCGTCCGGCGTTGTGCAGCGCGAAGACGTCGTCGCGAATTGCGACTACGTCGGCGACGGCTATGGCATTCCGACAGAGTCGATGAATGAGGCCATTATCATGCTGGCACGAACGGAGGGGCTGCTATTCGATCCCGTCTATAGTGGCAAGGGGCTTGCGGGCATGATTGATCTCATACGCCGTGGCGAGTATTCGAAATCACAAAACATTGTGTTTCTGCATACGGGCGGATCGGTTGCGTTATTCGCGTATGCAGATCAACTGGATCTGACCTGAGCCTGGTCGTGCCGAGCCTCATAGATGAAATACGCGGCGTCGTCGGTAAAACCGGAATTCTGACAGGCAACGATGTTTCCGCTCGCCACGCATCCTGGGTACGCCAGGAGCCGATGCTGGCGGCGGCGATTGTCAGGCCTGCAAATACCGACGAGGTAGCAGCTGTGCTGCGCCTGTGCAACGACGCCGGCCAGTCAGTCGTTCCGCTTGGTGGTAACACGGGCCTGGTCGAGGGTGCTACAAGCACCCAAGACGACAGCGTGCTCTCGCTGGATTGCATGAATCGTGTTGAATCGCTGGATGCTGC
>JADFLJ010000137.1 GCA_022564475.1 Pseudomonadota bacterium | reverse complement strand
CGCACCGCGGAGTAGCTTAGCCGGTGACTGATTTAAAGCCCAGCAAAAGTCAGAAAAAGCGCATGCAAACGGCGCTGCAAGATCTTGGCGAGCAACTGATTGGCTTGTCGGATGAAAAGCTAGCCAGTTTATCGCTCGATGAGCGGCTGAATTACGCCATTCAGGAAGCCCGGCGCATGAAGTCGCACGAGGCAAAGCGGCGCCAAAAACAATACATTGGCAAGCTCATGCGCGATGTTGATCAGGAACCGATCCACGCGTTACTGTCCAGTTTGCAGGGCGACGATCGCCGGCAAAAACGCATTTTCGCCAACGCCGAACGCTGGCGCGACCGGCTGGTGCGAGAGGGCCACGATGCCTTGCAGGCGTTCGCAACAGAATCCGGGCAGGCCAGCGCGGCACTAGCCAGCTTGCTGGCAGATCTGCAACGCGCAACGAGCGACCGATCCGAAACCACAATTCGCCGCAATATTTTTCGCCACGTCCACGATGCACTGGTCGCGGCCTCCGGGGATGGTTAGACTTTCAGAATGAACGCAAAAGTAGGCATTATCATGGGGTCCCGCTCCGACTGGGACACAATGCGTCACACGGGTGAGACGCTGGACTCACTGGGCATCGCGTACGACATGCAGGTTGTGTCCGCACATCGCACGCCCGATCTGTTATTCGAATACGCTGAGACCGCGGTCGAGCGCGGCCTCAAAGTGATCATTGCCGGCGCCGGTGGCGCTGCACATCTGCCGGGTATGACTGCGGCCAAGACACGACTCCCCGTGTTGGGCGTACCCGTCGAATCGAAGGCGTTGAGTGGCAAGGACTCGCTGTTATCCATCGTGCAAATGCCCCCAGGCATTCCTGTTGGCACGCTCGCCATTGGCCGTGCCGGCGCCGTGAACGCGGCACTGCTCGCCGCCGCTATTCTTGCAAATGAAGACACGGAGATAGCCAGCGCACTCGAGCAGTTTCGCAAGGATCAGACGAATCGTGTATTGGCCGATTCTGATCCAAGAGACTGATACTCACGACAATGCGAATTGGCATTATTGGGGCCGGCCAGCTCGGTCAGATGCTGGGCACCGCCGCACAAGATCTGGGCTTCGAATGCCGCTTCATAGACCCATCGGATTCTCCTCCTGCCGGAAGCACGGGTACGGTAATCCGAAAAGCCTTTGACGATCCTGATGCGCTCGCGCAGCTCGCGGCCGACTGCGATGTCGTTACCTACGAATTTGAAAATGTGCCGGTCGAAGCCTTGCATGCGATTGCCGACGTCGTACCCGTCTATCCGCCACCCTCCGCCCTCGCGATCGCACAGGATCGCTTGCATGAAAAACGACTCTTCGACGAGCTCGACATTCCCTTGCCCGGCTATCGAGTAATCGATTCGCGACAGGATATGCAGGCCGCAGCGGCCGACCTGGGCCTGCCCATGGTCATCAAGACGCGACGTTTTGGTTACGACGGCAAGGGGCAGGTTGTCATTCGGGACCTGCAGCAGATTGACGCAGTGTGGGATCAACTCGGGAAACAGCCACTCGTCGCCGAGGCATGGGTGGCGTTTGACTACGAGGTTTCCATCATCGGAGTGCGCAACGCACAAGGCGCGGTCGCAATCTGGCCATTGACGCAAAACAAGCATGTCGACGGCATCCTGCACAGCTCACGTTCGCCCGTCGAAAATCATGGCCTGTTCGAACGGGCGTCGGCCTACATGAACCGCATGCTGAGCCATCTCGACTACGTTGGCGTGCTGGCGCTGGAGCTATTCGTCTGCAACGACGCGCTGCTTGCCAATGAATTCGCTCCCCGGGTCCATAATTCCGGCCATTGGACCATAGAGGGCGCCGACACCAGTCAGTTCACGAACCATCTGCTGGCGATTAGCGGGCAATCACCGACTTCGACAGCATGTTCCGGCCACGCCGGCATGCTTAATCTGGTGGGCGAAATTCCCGCCGCAGCCCGTCAATTCGAGGATGAGCGTATCAGCCTGCATGATTATGACAAGACGCCGCGTCCCGGGCGCAAGCTCGGGCATATTACGGTACTTGCTGCATCCGCGGCGGAGCGAGACGACTTGCTGCAAACCGTCGCTGAAATTGTGACCGGGTCCACCCCGGCGGGCGGGCACTCAGCATAGCCGAGCGGATGAAAAAGCAGGTAAACTGACTATCTCACCATGTCTTACATCGCTCACTTCAATCTGACCGAGCAGCCGTTCCGGCTGACACCCGATCCGGATTTCGTGTACTGGAGCAAGCAGCATGCGCGCGCCAAAGCCTACATGGAATCCACGATCTGGCTCGCGGACGGCTTTGTGGTCATCTCGGGTGAAATTGGCTCCGGCAAGACGACTTTATTGCAGTCATTCCTGGCCGATATCGGGGACGACATTGTCTGCGCGCTCGTATCGCAGACTCAGCTAACCGTCACGCAATTCCTGCAGGCCGTGCTCACGGAATTTGGCTTCAAGCCCTTCAAGAAACGCAAGGTCGAATTGCTCGACATGCTCAATATGTATCTTATCGAGCAGTATACCAACGGCAAGAAAGTCGTACTGATCGTCGACGAGGCGCAAAACCTGTCGAAAAAGGTACTTGAAGAGATTCGCTTGTTGTCCGGTATAGAGACGCACAAGGAAAAAGTCCTGCGCATCATTCTTGCGGGCCAGCCCGAATTGCGACAAACGCTCGATTCCCCGACGCTGAAACAATTGGTGCAACGCATACGACTGCGCTTCCATTTGGGACCACTCGACCGAATTGAATTACAGGAGTACATCACGCACCGATTGAAAGTTGCCGGCCGCGAGACAGACGACTTGTTCGATGAGGAATGCTACGAGGTCATATACCGCTACGCGGGCGGAGTGCCGCGATTGATCAACACATTGTGCGACACTGCCTTGCTGTGTGCGTTTGCCGACGACAAACAAGTCGTCAAGGTCGAAGACCTGCGAGCAGCTATTGAGGAACTTGGCTGGCAGGAACACGAAAGCAACACCGGTGTTTTCGGTGCCGTGCGCAACATCGCGATCGGCACGGCGGCTGACTCGCATATCACTCAAATCGAGGTTCAAACCGAGGGTGAAACTGAGTCAGTGCACTCGTTTCCGAAGGGGCGAGTGATCGTCGGCCGATCACCGGACAACGAGATCTATATCAAGAGCAAGTTTGTCAGCCGCCACCACGCACAACTCGTCAGTGACGACGACGGCTGCGTGATAGAAGACCTGAACAGTACCAATGGCATGTTCATTGACGAGAAACAGATCAAGAAACGTCGATTGCAGGACGGCGATGTCATATCACTCGGTGTGCATCAGATTGTGTACACCGACTTAAGAGAGGTCGCAAAACCAAGCGGCGCAGACGATGTAGGCGACGCGGACGACGCGTCGGACACGGGAACCTGATCCTGGATTTGGACTGCTGCCAGACTAGCTAGGCCGACCGCCCCCTGCGATCATTGACGCGCGAGTCGCGCCGCTTCAGCAGCACGACAAGACCGCCGACCAGGCAAAACAGCCCAAGTACGAAACATATTGTGGGCCAATACCAGTGGTTCACGTACATTGACGCGGACAACGACACAACGCCTACCAGCAGATAAAAATAGGGCAGGCCCTCATAGATTGGTTTCGACACCCACATGTCGTCTTGTACTCATGTCCCGGGGCAAACCATTGTCCATAGCCGCCACCCGTTCGTCCAGTACCCGATGTGGGTTTGTTGTGCCGCGCCGGTCTCAGGACCGGTTGCTGCTGAACATTCCGAAGATCCGCGAGAGGATGGAGTCCGACATACCGTCAACGACCAGATCGGGCTCGAATTCAGCGTTATCACGTCGCAGGCTCTGCACGAACTGCTGCGCGGCCGGGTCCATATCCTGTTCTGTTATTGTGTTTTCGAATGCCATCGAGCGAGTCCTTTCGTTAGATGGTCACACCGTACCCGAAGGATATGTTCAATGTCGTGCGCTAGCTCTCACACTGAGCTGCGAACCAGGCTTGTCGGAATTATGTAAACAGGCCGCTGTCTTTACGCGGTACCGCCCACGGTCAGCTCGTCGATCTTCAGCGTGGGCTGTCCCACACCGACCGGCACCGACTGCCCATCCTTGCCACAGGTGCCGACGCCCGAGTCCATTTTGAGGTCATTGCCAACCATCGATATTTTGGTCAGCGCCACGGGACCGTCGCCGATCAACATGGCTCCCTTGACCGGCGCTGTGATTTTTCCGTTCTCGATCAAGTAAGCCTCGCTCGCCGAGAACACGAATTTGCCCGACGTGATGTCGACTTGCCCGCCGCCAAAATTGGGCGCGTACAGGCCCTTGTCGACCGACGCAATAATTTCCTCAGGCTCGTGTGGACCGGCAAGCATGTAAGTATTCGTCATGCGCGGCATAGGAGCGTGCGCGAAGGATTCGCGCCGACCATTGCCGGTCGGCTTCACGCCCATCAGTCGCGCGTTCAGTTTGTCCTGCATGTAGCCGCGCAAGACACCTTCCTCGACAAGTACGTTGTACTGTCCGGGCGTGCCCTCGTCGTCGATTGCGATCGAGCCGCGCCGATTGGGGATCGTGCCGTCATCGACGATCGTGCAAAGCGGCGATGCCACACGCTGGCCGACCTTGCCCGAAAATGCCGACGTTCCCTTGCGATTGAAATCGCCTTCGAGGCCATGGCCAACTGCCTCGTGCAGCAAGATACCCGGCCAGCCGGCGCCCAGTACAACCGGCATCGTGCCGGCGGGTGCAGGCACGGCTTCCAGCTGAACAATAGCCTGACGTACGGCTTCCCGCGCATATTCAATGGGCCGGTCGCCGTTGACGAAATATTCCAGATCGGCGCGCGCGCCACCGCCCGCGTAGCCCTGCTCACGCCGGCCCTTGTCCTCCAGAATGACGCTGACGTTGAGTCGCACGAGCGGCCGTATATCGGCGGCCAAGGTGCCGTCCGACGCCGCGACAAGCACGAGATCCTGGCTGCTGCTCATGCTGATGCTGACCTGCTGCACGCGAGGATCGAGCGCGCGTGTCGCTTCATCCAATTGCATCAGCAACGCAGTTTTTTGTTCGTCGCTGATGCTGAGCGTCGGGTCGACGAGTGGATAAAGAATTTTGGCACTGTCTCTCTGCCACGCGGGCAAGCGCTTGCTGTCACCCTGTCGTGCAATCGCTCGCGCCGCCTGTGCGGCACTTTTAAGCGCCGGCAACAGCAGTTCGTCAGAATAGGCGAAACCGGTTTTTTCCCCACTGACGGCACGCACGCCCACACCCTGATCGTGGCTGAAGCTGCCTTCCCGAACGATGCCATCTTCGAGGGACCAGCTTTCCTGCCGGCTAACCTGAAAATACAGGTCCGCGTAGTCGATACCGCCCTTCATGATATCGCCAAGCGTACGATTCAGATGCTGCTCTCCGAGTCCGGCAGGCTCCAGCATGCGTGACATGACCGTATCGATCGTCTTAATGGCATTGCTCAAAGCTGTATCTCCTTACAAGCGTCGATTGCCAAGAACCGGAAACTCGGCTCGCAATTTTTCCTGCCTGGCGGTATCGATGTCGGCCGCTACATGACCATCGCCTGCGGGCAGCTCGGCGAGAATCTGGCCCCAGGGATCCACGATCATCGAATGCCCGTAGGTGGAACGCCGATCCGGGTGGTCGCCATACTGACCAGCTGCGATGACGTACGCAAGGTTTTCTATTGCGCGCGCCCGCAACAGCGTGTGCCAGTGCGCCTCACCCGTGACGGCCGTAAATGCCGCCGGTATCGAGAACAGGCTTGCGCCTTTATCCATGAGCTGGCGGTACAGCTCCGGAAACCGCAGGTCGTAGCAAATTGTCAGGCCAAGGCTGCCGCCCGGCGTGGCGACGACGACTGTTTCGTCGCCCGGATACATGGAGTGAGACTCACGATAGGATTCCTCACTGTCGGCCAGATCGACGTCGAACAAATGAATTTTTCGGTAGGTGGCGCACAGGCTGCCCTCGGTGTCGAATACAGGGCTTGCGCCGAACACGCGCTCTGTTTCAGGCGATTTCAGCGGGATACTGCCGCCGACGATCCAGATTGTGTAGCGGCGTGACGCATCGGCCAGAAAATCCTGTATCGGCCCTGCCCCCTCCTCTTCCGCGTGCGTCGCCTTGTCGCGACCGCGCATCGGCATCAATGCGAAGTTTTCGGGCAA
>JADFLJ010000136.1 GCA_022564475.1 Pseudomonadota bacterium | reverse complement strand
TTCAATCCGGCCAGCCTCACGGTCATCGGCGCCATCGAGCGGTTCCTGGACCGGCTCAATCTGGACATGGCAGGCGCCCCGAGCAGGCTCACCCTGGCGCCTGAAGGCATCCTGGCGAACGACCAGCGCTTCATCGATTTTCTGCTGCCCGGCATTGCGATCTGGGGAATCATGGGCTTCTCGATTATCGGTGTCGCCACCACGATGGCGGGCTACCGCGAGAAGAAGATACTGCGCCGGATGCAGGCGACGCCGCTCGACGTACGGACCTTCTTCATGGCCCAGGTCATCGCCTACCTGATCCTGGCGCTGGTCCAGGCCAGCATCATCCTCGGTGTAGGCGCGGTCGCGTTCGACGTCCAGATAGCCGGCAACCTTTTCGTCATCGGGCTGGTGATACTGCTGGGAAACATCGTGTTTCTGAACCTGGGGTTTATCGTGGGCGCCTACTCGAAGAGCGTCCAGGCGGCCAGTGGCCTAGGCAACGTGGTCGTGCTGCCTCTAATGATGTTCTCGGGCGTATTCTTCCCCGCCGACGCGCTGCCTGGGGTCGTCTCCAGCGTCGTGCGTTTCATGCCGCTGGCCCCGATGGTCGACGCGATGCGCGGCGTGACGCTGCAGGCCAAGGGCCTCGCGGACTTTCCCCAGGAGCTGGCCATAATTGGCGCGTGGCTCGTTGTGACGTCGCTGGTCGCGGTAAAGGTGTTCCGCTTCGAGTAAGCGGGGCAGGGCTTGCCCTGCCCCCACGACCTATCGGACGGGACAGACTGGGCTCGCCTGCACCCACGATTGGCCGGATGGCTCGGAGAGCGCGGCAGAGTAAGTGCGATTCGACGGCAGCGTTTCTCCGGGTGGCGGCGCTCCACGGGTTGCCGCGTGACGCTGGGCCGATACGCCCGAGCGACGCTTCCACTCTCGGCCCTGTAGGCAGCGGTCGGTTTTCACGCGAAGAAATGGACGAGTTTTTTAGAAATTCCGCGGGTGGTGACTGCGAAATCTTTGCACGTCAGTTCATGACGGTAGATTACCTGGAAGAAGGCGGTTTGGCCGATTTATTCTATAAGACTGAAATTCGACGCAAGCACACGCAGAATTTTCGGCGTACGTTTTCAAGGCTCCTACGACTAGCTGCAGATTGCGACGTCGATGGCATCATTAGGAATTCATTGCGGCAATCCGCATTCGGCATGCTCGACAGGCGCATGGAGATGCATCAGCCGGCGTCGACAGAATCTGTTTCGACTCCCGCGTAATACACCCACACATTCTCTTCGCCCGTTAGTAATTCGATGTACTTCGGGTGTACGAAAATATTCTCCCGGCCCGATTTGATTTCCTTTAGAACGCCGACGTCACACAATTGTTTGAGGTAGACGGATGCTGTCTGTCGTTTCGCCACACCTGCATTAACCAGGTTGTTGATACGACAGTAGGGTTGCTTGAACAGCTGTTCGACCAGTTCCCAGGTGTAGATTTTCGGCAGGCGGCTTTGCACAAATTCAGCGGTGTGTTCCATGAGTTCCCGAATCGCTTTGATCTTGTCGGTTGTCCAGGTACAGGTTTCTTCGACGCCGTCGAGGATGAACATGATCCAGGGTTCCCAGGATTGCTCACTGGTCACGTTTTGCAGCAGTCGGTAATAGGCCGCTTTGTTGTTAATGACATAACGGCTCAGGTACAGGATCGGCGAGTCGAGCAGGCCGTGTTCGACCAGGAAAAGTATGTTCAGGATGCGCCCGGTACGGCCGTTACCGTCGGAGAACGGGTGGATCGCCTCAAACTGATAGTGTTGGATTGCCATGCGTATCAGCGGGTCGATCTCAGTGTTGCGGTGCATGAAATCGGCCCAGTTATCGAGCTTGGCCTGTAGCAGCTTCTGCCCGATCGGCGGCGTGTAGATAATGTCGCCGGTCATGCGATTTTTGAGCGTCGTGCCAGACTCGCTGCGTAGATCGAGCTCTCTGCCCTTGATCGTGCTGCAAATCTGCATCGCCATGTCAGTGGTCAGCATGCCTCGCTGCACCATCTTGGTGCCTTCGTACAGCGCGCTGCGGTAGCGAAGGGCCTCCTTGGTTGCAGCGTCGGCGCTGTCGTCTGCAATGTCCATGTACTCGAACAACTTGTCGGCCGTGGTGACAATATTCTCGATTTCTGAGGATGCCCGGGCTTCCAGCAACGGCAGTGCATTGACCAGCACCGCCGAATTCGGGATCAACTCGGCTGCTTGCTTGAGCTCGGCGAGTGCCACGCGGGCATTGATGCAATGCTTCAAAATTGTCGTGGATTCGACCAGATCGGTGGGTGGTGGCAGGTCCGGCAGGTCGTTGTAGGGTAATTTTGGATCAAAAACAGCCACTTAGGTGCGCTCCTGGTGAATGTTGCTGTATGTCGATCAAATCGACAGGTTTCGCTAACATGTCGATTAAACGGCATTTTATCGACATGTTTCCAGTATGTGTCGATGAAATCGACAAGTCTTGACTATATGTCGAAATTTCACTGTTTTATCGACATGTTTCCAGTATGTGTCGATGAAATCGACAAGTCTTGACTATATGTCGAAATTTCACTCTTTTATCGACACGATCGGAGTATAGGTCGATAGCATCGACAGGTGCGTGATCCATGTCCTGATTTAGAGCTATGCTGGCGTCGCCTGGGCAGCACGGAGTACTTGAGATGAATTGCCGAATTTTGCGAATAGTACGGTGCCTCGCGCTTGTAATTCTCGTGCAGGGATTTGCCGTCATTGCGGCCTGCGGTGGTGGCAGCGATACCGTGACATTGCCGCCGCCTCCGCCGCCGCCTCCACCGCCACCTCCGCCGGCGGCACCCACCGCCACCGTGCAACAGGTATTTACGATGTTGCCGGCATTTGTGCAGCCGGTCGCAATGACGCAAGCGCCGGGCGACTCGACACGCTGGTTTGCGGTAGAGCAAAGCGGTGTCATACGCGTGTTTGCCAACGACCCGAACGTAACGGCGTCAACAATTTTCCTAAACATCGAGGCGCAGGTGGAGGAAAGTTTCAATGAATCGGGATTGAGGGGAATCGCGTTTCACCCGGCCTGGCCGGTTACGCCCGAGGTCTATGCATCGTATACCGTGACCGGCTCCGGAGCGGGTAATCCGCTCGTCTCAAGAATTTCCCGTTTTACGAGCATTGACGGTGGCCTGACACTGCTGGGGGCACCCGAGGAGATCATCCTCGAGATTCTGCAACCATTCGGAAACCACAACGGCGGCGATCTCAAATTTGGGTCGGACGATTTTCTGTATGCGTCCTTCGGTGACGGCGGTTTCGGCGGAGACCCGCAAAACAATGCGCAAAACGAGGCCAACCTGCTGGGCACAATCTTGCGTATCGATGTCGACGGAGTATCGTCCTACGAAATACCAGTCGATAACCCGAATGCTGGCAACGCCTTGTGCATACAGGGTTTCGGCAACCGCGCGTGTCCCGAGATCTACGCATGGGGTCTCAGAAATCCCTGGCGCTTCAGCTTCGATGCTTTGACCGGCGAGCTTTGGGCCGGAGATGTGGGGCAAGGTGACTGGGAAGAAGTGGACCGCATCGAACTCGGCGGCAACTACGGTTGGCGCGTGCGCGAAGGCGCGCATTGTTTCAATCCTACGTCGGGTTGCTCGACGGCATTTGTCGACCCGATTACCGAGTACGGTCGTGGACTGGGCGCATCGATCACGGGCGGCTACGTCTATCGTGGCGCAGCGATCGCCAATCTCGTCGGCTGGTACGTATTCGCCGATTTCATCCCGGGGCGAATTTTCGCTGTACCTGCCGATAGCCAGCCGACAGTCACAGCGACAGTAATCGACGACACGGGATTGCAGTTCGCGTTTTCGGCTTTCGCCGAGGACAACAATGGCGAGATCTACCTGCTCCACTATTCAAATGGAACGGTTTACCAATTGGTGGTCGTTCCCTGATCTTTCGGTGTCGCAATCCGGGGATCGTCTTGGAGAGGTCTTTCCGCTAGACTCCGCAGCCAATCAAGCTGTCGAGAACGTTGGGAGGCATTACCTTGGGCGTGAAAAGTGATATCGAAATTGCACAGTCGGCGAAGATTCTTCCGATACAGGAAATTGCCGCGAAGCTCGGCATACCTGCCGAATCCCTGATTCCCTACGGCCACGACAAGGCCAAGATCAGCTCCGAATTCATCCAGTCGAACGGCAAGGCAAAAGACGGCAAGCTGATACTGGTGACGGCTGTCTCGCCGACACCGGCGGGTGAGGGCAAGACCACGACGACCGTGGGTCTTGGCGATGGGCTGAATCGAATCGGCAAGAAAACTGTGATCTGTTTGCGTGAGCCCAGCCTCGGCCCTTGTTTTGGCATGAAGGGTGGTGCGGCCGGCGGTGGTTACGCACAAGTCGTGCCGATGACCGATATCAACCTGCATTTCACGGGTGACTTTCACGCCATAGGCGCTGCACACAACTTGCTTGCAGCACTCATCGACAATCACATGCACTGGGAAAACCAGTTGAATATTGATCCTCGTCGCGTTACCTGGCGGCGTGTGGTCGACATGAATGACCGTTCACTGCGAACGATAACCTCGGGTCTGGGCGGCTATCACAACGGTGTTGTCCGCGAAGCCGGATTCGACATCACGGCCGCATCGGAAATAATGGCAATTTTTTGTCTTGCGACGGACTTGCAGGATCTCGAAACACGGCTGGGAAATATCGTTTTGGGTTATACGCGCAACAACGAAGCCGTCACGGTTCGTCAGCTTAATTCCCAAGGTGCGATGACGGCGTTATTGAGGGATGCATTCCAGCCCAACCTTGTACAAACATTGGAAAACAATCCTGCGCTCATACACGGCGGCCCGTTCGCGAACATTGCACACGGTTGTAATTCAGCGATCGCGACCAAGACGGCGCTTAAGTTGGCAGACTTTGTTGTTACTGAGGCTGGTTTTGGCGCGGACCTTGGTGCGGAAAAGTTTTTCAATATCAAATGTCGCAAGGCAGGCCTTTCGCCCGATGCTGTCGTGCTTGTTGCAACCATTAAAGCGATCAAGATGCACGCCGGTGTGGCCAAGGATCATCTGGGCAGTGAAAACCTGGCAGCGGTCGAGCTGGGTTGTAAGAACCTTGGGCGCCATATACGCAATCTCGGTCACTTTGGAGTGCCCGTCGTTGTTGCGGTTAATCGGTTTACGTCCGACACGGACGCGGAAGTGTCGGTTGTTCAAAAGTACAGTGAGAAATTCGGTGTTCAGGCAATTGACTGCACTCACTGGGCTGATGGCGGTGCGGGAGCAATCGAACTTGCAGAGCAGATTGTGAAGATCTGCGACGCCGGTACGGCCCAGTTTCGAACCTTGTACAGCGATGAAAAATCACTGTGGGATAAAGCCAGAACCATCGCTCGTGAGATTTACGGTGCAGACGACATCATTGCTGACAAGAAGATTCGTGATCAGTTCGCGAGCTTCGAAGAGCAGGGCTACGGGAAATATCCGATCTGCATGGCGAAGACGCAGTACAGTTTCTCAACGGACCCAAACCTGTTGGGGGCACCGAGCGGGCATGTTGTTCACATACGTGAAATTCGACTGGCTGCCGGCGCCGAGTTTATCGTCGCCGTCTGCGGCGCGATCATGACGATGCCAGGGCTGCCGCGCAAACCTGCCGCGGACAACATCGGCGTCAACAGTGAAGGGCGTATCGTGGGGCTTTTCTAGCACTTACGCCACGAGCATGCCCTGCTCAGTTTTCCAGCATCTTATGGCTGTGGCTCGCGTTGAGGTCAATGACCGCACACCAAAGCTTGGCAACGTAACTTTATGATGCATCTTAAGCCGATCGGACAAGTTTGCCGTAGTATGTGCGTTGCAAGCGAATGGCCGACCGGGGAGAGGGCCCGACAAGGTGCTGACCGAAGAAGAGCTGCAACAGGGATTCTGGCTGGGGGAGTGGCAGGTACTTCCATCCCGGCGCCTGTTGCGCTCGGTTGACAAAGAAGAGAGCCCCGAACCGCTGGTATTCGACTTCTTGCTCGAACTGGCGAAGCGCGACGGTGATCTGGTCACTAAGGACGAGCTCATCGAAGCTCTGCGGGATGGCCGGCCGACTGCCGATGAGCCGATCGCTCGTGCAGTAGCCCAATTACGAGGTCACCTGGGCGATCGCGACAAGCCACGCCGATACATTGAGACCTTGCAGAAGCAAGGCTACCGGCTGAAGGAAAAAGTCGTTCTTGAGCGGCCCGCGAC
>JADFLJ010000135.1 GCA_022564475.1 Pseudomonadota bacterium | reverse complement strand
CCTTAGTTGGCCGCAACGGGGGACTGTAATCGGCGATTAAGGAAATCACGCATCAAGTCGGCGATTTCCTGACCGTGTGTTTCCAGAGCAAAGTGGCCCGTGTCGAGTAGGTGGTACTCGAGATTCTTCAGGTCGCGCTTGTACGGCTCGGCACCAGCGGCCGGAAAGATCTCGTCGTGTTCGCCCCAGACAATCAGGGTGGGTGGTTGGAACTCGCGAAGATAAGACTGCCAATCGGAATACAATGGTGGATTGCTACCGTAGCTGTAAAACATCTGTAGCTGAATGTCAGCGTTGCCTTCACGATCCAGCAAGGGCTGTACGTGCCCCCACGTGTCCGGGCTAACAGACTCCACGTCCGACACACCATTGGTGTACTGCCACTTAGTCGCGCCAAGCGTAAGCAGGAAACGCAAGGCATCGTCGTTGCTCATATTTGGCTGTTTATAAGCCGCCTTGACGTTCGTCCACCAGGGGTTGTCGAGACCCTTGTTGACGGCATCACGATCCTTCCAGTATTCCTTGATAGGTTCCCAGAAGTCATTGTTGATACCCTCGACGTAAGCATTGCCGTTTTGCACAATCAGGGTTTCGATGCGCTCCGGTTGATTCGTCGCGATGCGAAAACCGATCGGTGCGCCGTAATCCATCAGGTACAGGCTAAAGCGCTGCAGTCCGATCTTGTCTACGAATTGCTCCATGATTGAGGCGACATTGTCGAACGTATAGTCAAACTCGTCGACGCCTGGCATCGAGCTGTAGCCGTAGCCCGGGTAGTCGGGCGCAACGAGATGGTATTCGTCAGCGAGCTCTGTGATTAGATCGCGGAACATATGTGAAGACGTCGGAAAGCCGTGCAGCAACAAGATCGTCGGACGTGCAGGATCACCCGCTTCACGGTAAAAGATCTCGACGTCTTCGATCATCACTGTTCGATAGGCCACACCCGGAGCGTTTTCCGCGCGCGCTGCTGAGTCAACGAACGCGATACCGAGGACGCAGATAATGAGAAGAGAGATACCCTCATTGATATTTAGCTTAAACATCGAAATGCTCCTTAGGCCGTAGCGGCAGCTTGTGTGCTGACGGCATCACGATTGCCGGTAATCACCAGGTACAGCATGATCAGAAGAAGTACGGCCTGGAATTCAAAGCCGCCCAAGGGGTGTGATTCGCTTGGTAAGAAGTTCCAGCGACCCCAATGAATCATTGAGATAGCGCCGAGCATGACGGGAATGTTTAGCGCCGCGCCGATTCGGGTCGCCAGATCGAATAGCCTGGTAGTGCCAAACCCGCCGAATAGCACGAGCAGCCCTCCGCCTGTTTCTGCGAGCGCCACAAGGATCACCTCGGTGTAGGAAATCGGCAGCATTTGAGCAAAACCCTCGAGATTCGCGAACTTTAGCAAGCCGTGGAAGATAAATACGCTGGCGAGCGCGATGCGCAGTAGCCAGTGTGCATTTTTTTCTGGAAAATTCATGTCAGTGTCCTTTTTGGAATGGTTGGATTAATGGGATTCATTGATATTCTTGACGGCCTCTTCGGTCGTCCACACGGTATTGGCGATGAAGCGAAAATTAACCAGCGCGGCCTCGTAGCCGTCGCCTTCTTCAAGGATTGCTGCCGCCGTCGCATCGGACACAACAGCAACTTCGAAACCTTGCTCAATAAGCTCGCGCATGTGCGATTCGGTGCAGAGGTTGGCCGACATGCCGCCGAGAATGATTTTATCGATGCCGCGCTTGCGGAGTTGCAACACGAGGTCGTTGGTTTCCGGGCCGTAGACCTTGTGCGGACTGGAGATAACGGTTTCGCCGTCATAGATGTACTTTTTGTACTGCTCCAGGAAGTCAGCACCCGATCCTTCGAATCCGTCAAGCGACAACGCACCCGAACGGTCGAACATGCCAACTTTGTGCATGAGAGTCTCCAACGCACCTTCGAAATGCCAGCCGTGGTCGGTGGGAAAATAGTAGTGCGGCGAAATAAAGACAGGTATGTCGTTGGCTTTTGCAGCCGCGAACAACGAGTCGATGTTCTCGACCGTATTGTTGTCGGTGACACTTTTGCCAACCACACCCCAGACGACACCGTCAGGGCTCAGGAAGTCATTTTGCGGGTCCGTAATGAGCAAAGCGGTGCGTCCGCGAACGATCGTGACGCCAGGATCCGGCAGTGCGGCTTGCGCCAGGCTGCCAAAGGTGATTGCAGCCAATAGTGCTGCGATGAAGTATGTACGTGTGTTTTTCATGATGGTTTCCTCAGTTAATAGTTTTGTCGTTTGATTATTTGAGTCCGATGCGACGCTCGCCGGCGCTGATCGGAATGTCATTGGCACTCATATCGCGACGCTGCATGTAGCCGTCGTCGTCGAATTCCCAGTGTTCATTGCCGTGTGTACGGAACCAGGCACCGGTCTTCGCGTGCTGCCACTCGTACTCGAAGCGCACCGAGATACGATTGCCTGTGAATGCCCAAAGCTCTTTCTTGAGCTGGTAGTGCAGTTCGGTTGACCACTTGTCTGCCAGGAATTCGACAATGGCGTCACGACCTTTGAAAAAATGATCGCGATTGCGCCAGTCGGAATCCACCGTGTAAGCCTGGGCAACGCGCTGTGGGTCACGTGAATTCCACGCGTCTTCAGCAGCCTGAACTTTCGTGAGCGCACTTTCATGGTCAAATGGGGGTAGGGGTGGTCGTTGCATTGCTAGTGTTCCTTGCGGTGTGTGGTTTTGATGATTCTTCTCTGTTGCTTTCGATGATGTGTCTGCTACTCGTATTGCAGTAAGCGTGCCAACATGGAAAATATAGAAAAAACAGCAAGTTAGCCTAAATCACTTGACCTCAGAAAGTTGTGATCCACAGAAATCTGTGGTCTAATCCTCAGGAAACTGAGGTTTAGAACGCCATGGCCGGACATACAGAGCTCTCGCAACTGCAGGCACAGCATCAACGGATTCTCGACTCAGCCGGGGAGGGGATTTATGGGCTGGATCGAGACGGCAGGATTACGTTCGTCAATGCAGCAGCAACGGCGACACTTGGCTGGAAGCTCGAGGACGTCGTTGGGCAGACGGCCCATGATGTGCATCACCACTCGCACGCTGATGGCTCTCCGTATCCGAGCGATGAGTGTCCGATTCACGCTGCCATTTACGACGGCGAGGTGCATCGCGTTGCCGACGAGGTGTTCTGGCACGTCGACGGAACTTGCGTTCCCGTTGAATACACGGCCACACCGATATTCGACGACGGTGAACCGGCCGGCGCCGTTGTCGTATTTCGCGACGTTTCGGAGCGCAAGAGGATCGAGCGCGAACGAGAGGCCGCGTACGAAGAGCTGCAAAAGGTACAGGCAGAGCAGCAGCTCATACTTGATGCGGCGGGTGAGGGTATTTACGGCCTCGATGCAGACGGCAACATTACTTTCAGCAACGCCGCAAGCTCTGAGATTCTCGGCTGGCAGGTGGAAGATACGCTCAATAAAAAAGCGCACGACGTACACCACCACTCACACGCGGACGGATCGCCATATCCACGCGAAGAATGTCCGATTTACGCGGCGCTAACGGACGGTGAAATTCACCGCGTAGATGACGAGGTGTTCTGGCACACCAACGGCAAGCCCGTGCCAGTCGAATACACGAGTACGCCGATCATCAAAGATGGCAAACCAAACGGAGCCGTTGTCGTATTTCGTGACGTGACAAATCGAAAGCGCATCGAACGGCAGCGCGAAGAAGCCTACGCCGAGATCAAGGCGCTAAAAGAGCAACTCGAACAGGAGCGCGATTATCTACGAGACGAGATCGACGTTAGCACGAACTTTGGCGAGATAATCGGGCAAAGCGCAGCTTTGAAGCGCACGCTCGCGAAAGTTGAGGCGGTCGCGAATACCTCGGCCAGCGTCCTGATTCTTGGCGAGTCAGGCGTGGGTAAGGAAATGATCGCCAGGGCTATTCACAGCAAGAGCGATCGATCGGACAAGCCGCTCATCAAGGTCAATTGCGCCTCTATCCCGAAGGACTTGTTTGAAAGCGAATTTTTTGGCCATGTTCGCGGTGCGTTCACAGGAGCGCACAAAGACCGTATCGGTCGAATGCAACTCGCGAATGATGGAACCCTGTTCCTGGACGAAGTCGGTGAGATTCCGATGGCATTGCAGGGGAAACTGCTGCGCGCCTTGCAAGAGCAGGAGTTCGAGCGCGTTGGTGACGATCAAACGACAAAGGTAGACGTTCGTATCGTCGCAGCCACGAATCGCGATTTGGAAGAAGAAGTAGCGGCAGGACGATTTCGCGAAGATCTGTATTACCGTATCAGTGTTTTCCCGGTCGAATTGCCGCCGTTACGAAATCGTGTCGCGGACATTGTTCCGTTGGCGATCCACTTCCTGGATCTAATCTGTACCGAGTTGGGCCGCGATTCGCTTGCGCTCACGAAACAACACGCGGCGATGCTGCAAAAGCAATATTGGCCGGGCAACGTTCGTGAGCTGGATCACGCGATCGAGAGAGCGGTGTTGATGGCGCCGGACGACGTGATTGGCGCCGAGAATTTGGCGCTTCGCCTGGTCGGTCAAGGCGATCATTCTCCGAATGGGCGGGATACAACTGTATAACCGCTGTCGGCCCTTTTTTGTCGGCATCCTCGCCGGCTATGCGATGGCCGTGTTTTTCTCCTTCCTTGTCGATTCGATCTGGTTTCCGAAGGCCGGGCACGGGATGCATTCCTGGTAGGCGCTTCCCACTTCCAAATTCTCCGAGCGGGCGAGCGGGAGACCGCCTCACCCGTCCCCAAATCTTAAGTGCGATCGGGGATGTGGGAGTTGGGGTGCCAGATTGATGATTCGGGGAGCTTGGGTCCGTCCTGCCAGTTTTCCTGCATTGTTTTGAATTCCCCGAATCGGGGGCGGATGATGTCAACCCAGAAGCGTTCGACCTCTTCGAACGTCCGCATCCGGTTGACTGTTTCTTCCTCTTGGTAGTCCTTCAGCAAGTCCTTCGATTTCCTGCCCAGCCACGCGACTTCGTCGTGGACCATGCGTTCACCGACTCGACGGTTCGACTCGTATGCAGTTTTACCCATGGCGAAGTGAGGACCTTTTTCCCCACGACCCGGTAGACGGGTGATGTCGACACACTCCGGATGGGTCGCCCAGAGGAGCGATGTTTCCACTTTTCCGGCATGATCACCGCTGCTCTTTCCGTCCTCGTCAAATCCGGGCTGGTTGGCTTCGAAGTCGGGCAGGCTATAGAGACGTGTTCCCACATGCGGCTGGATCAGTTCGATCAGTGTGTTCAGATCCTGCCAGTTGGGTCCATAGTGCCCGGTGATCAGAAGGGCTGCGTGGAAGCCCAGTGCGTCGGCTTGCCTGATATGGTAGCAGACATTCTTGAAGTGCTGCCAGGGCGGCATACACGTCAACCAGGAACGCTCGGGCTGGCCCACGGAACGATCGGCCCGACCGAGAACCAGTGAGATTGCACCGCCACGCCCATCTCGCCCGTTTCCGGATCACGGGCGACGATGGAATACGTCGCGACCGGTCGTTGGAACTTCTGCCGGTGCACCGGCCCGGCTGCCGGTGGCTCCGCCGTTGTCCAGGCGAATCCCAAAGACATGACACAACCAACAAAACCGAGGATCATTCGACTGTACCGCATGGCTTGAACTCCTTCGCAGTTCCTCCCCGTCACATTCTTCGCTCCTGACGGTTCCTATGGTACTGAACGAGGATCGCTGCGGCGGCACGCCGCGATTTGCGGGTTGGTCAGACCTGCACGAAACCGGCGACATGTCTCTTGCGAACGACTGGAGCGCAGTGGTAAGGTGCGTTGACTCGGCCGGATCTCCCCACGCCCCCTCGTGTTCGGCCGCTGCCCTCACCTCGCCCTCTGGGTACGATGGTTTTCTCCGGCTCATTCCAAGGAGCGTGATCGATGCGACGATTCGGATTCAGCCTTCCCGCAACGACCCTCGTTACCTACCTTGCATTGGCGGCGGTCGCCTTGAACGCAGTCGCACAGCCTGCCGCACCTCGTGTCGTCGAGACGGTCTCGGCCGTGCAGTTCGTCAGGACACAGGCAAACGCGACGATCGTCAATCTCGATCGCGACGCGCTGCGTCAAGCGGCCGCGCTCAACGGCGAGTTCATCCTCGAGCAGTTTCCGCTTACTGCGGATTTGATGGTCGATGTGCAATTGCAACGATTTGAGATCACAACTCCCGAGACGAAATTCGTGATCGGGT
>JADFLJ010000134.1 GCA_022564475.1 Pseudomonadota bacterium | reverse complement strand
ATGTAGGAGGGCCTTTAGGCCCGACCGTGTCGCGGCAGCCGCTCCTTGTACGTTTGTTTTGGGTTGTTTGGCAGCTTGATATGCTGGCCTCGAACCCCGGGGTGAAACCGTGCGCTCCTAAAGGCTAAGACCTTGTTTTGTAGAGTGGTTCCCCCGCCTTAATTGCCAATGCCGAAGAGTATCCGAGACCCGAGAGTCTGCGTCACAAGGTAGGCAGGCAAGTGTGCAAGGTCAGGGGAACCGGGGTTCACTGTAAATCGCCATTGAGGAGAAGACAATGAACCAGGCTGGAATCGACGTATCAAATGAGACTTTCGACATTGAAAGACGCTGCGGAGACGTTTTATCGCAACGCGAGTTTAGTAACAGCAATGCCGGGCACAGCCAGGCGATCACCTGGATGCAGCGCGGCGCCGAAGGTGCGCGCGTTTGCCTGGAGGCCACGGGTATTTATCATCTACAGCTGGCACTGGGGTTAGACCGCGCGCCGGGCATCGAGGTGATGGTGCTCAACCCGCGAGCCGGCCGCCGCTTTGCTGAGGCGCAGATGGTACGTGCCAAGACCGACAAGGTGGATGCAGCGATCCTGCTGCAGTATGTCGAACGCATGCGGTTCACCGCCTGGGTGGCACCGAGCGAGCAACAGCTTGAATTACAAAGCCTTGCGCACCGACTGGCACAGATAAAGAAAGAGCGAGTGCGGGAATGCTCGCGCTTGCATGCCGCGCAACGCGCGGGGGCACATACACGACTGGCACAGCGGGACATCGGTGAGCACTTGCGTTATCTCAAGCGCCACGCTGATCGCATCCAGGCCGCCGCTATCGCGTTGATGAAGCAGCATGAATGTCTGGCGGAAGATCTGCAGCTGCTGGACAGCATACCGGGCATTGCCGAACTGAGTGCCATGAAGTTGATCGCCGAGCTCGGCCTCCTGGCCAAGGGCCTTTCAGCGGCACAATGGGTTGCACAAGCGGGTCTCGATCCCAGGCCACAGGAATCCGGCACCTCGGTAAGATCACCGCGACGAATCTCCAAACAAGGAAACGCCAACTTGCGAGCGGCATTGTTTATGCCGGCCCTAGCTGCGATCCGCACAGACCCCAACGTAAACGCCTTTTACAATGCGCTACTGGCCCGCGGCAAACGAAAAATGCAGGCGATCATTGCCGTCATGCGCAAGCTGCTACACGCCATCTGGGGTGTCTTGCACCATCGACAGGAATGGGATGGCCGCAAGTTCTACCGTATGCCGACGGCCAATACCGCTTGACTCACAACAGAGTATCTACAAATCGAAATTGATTCCCTGCGCGAGCGGCAGGTCTTTACCCCAGTTGATCGTGTTCGTCTGGCGGCGCATGTAGGCCTTCCACGAATCTGATCCCGCCTCACGGCCACCACCGGTTTCCTTCTCTCCACCGAAGGCCCCGCCGATTTCGGCGCCTGAGGTGCCGATATTGACGTTGGCGATACCGCAATCGGAGCCGCTCTGCGACAGGAAGTACTCTGCGTTCTGCAGATTGTCGGTGAAGATCGCCGATGACAGGCCCTGAACAACGCCGTTTTGCATCGCAATGGCATCGTCGAGCGTGTCGAATGGAATGAGATACAAGACGGGTCCGAAGGTTTCCGTTTGTACTATTTCCCAGTCATTCTCTGCGACGGCAATAGCAGGCGTGATGAAGTTGCCGGCACCTGCAATACGCTCGCCGCCGCACAGGACTTCGCCACCCGCATCGCGGACGGCCGCGAGTGAGGATTCGACACCGGCCATCGCGGCTTCGTCGATAACGGGGCCCATTAGCGTGTCGTCTGCCAGCGGGTCGCCAATGCGAATCTGTCCGTAAGCTTTAACCAGCGCGCTCTTGAGATCGTCGAAGCGCGAGCAGTGCACGAGAATGCGTCGCGTCGACGTGCAACGTTGGCCTGCCGTTCCGACCGCGCCGAAAACGATAGCCGGAATGACGAGGTCAAAGTTCGCATGCTCGTCGACGATGATTGCATTATTTCCGCCCAGTTCCAGCAGGAACTTGCCCATGCGAGACGCGACATTCGCGGCGACTTTTTTACCTACGGCGCAGGAGCCTGTAAATGAAATCAGATCAATACGTTTATCGTTCACGAACTGTTGGGCGAGTTCGTTGCTGCCGTCGTTGATGAGGAAAAACACCGGCGGCAGGCCTTCGTCGGCGAGCGCCTTGTTTACGATCTTCTGCACTGCAACACCGCATAGTGGCGCTTTGGGCGAGGGCTTCCAGATGTTCACGTTGCCGCAGATGGCTGCGATAAACGCGTTCCAGGAGTAAACGGCGACGGGAAAATTGAAGGCCGAAATCGTGCCGACAATACCGAGCGGGTGCCACTGTTCGTACATCCGGTGCAAAGGCCGTTCCGAGTGCATGGTGTTGCCGTACATCATGCGCGACTGGCCAACTGCGAAATCGGCAATGTCGATCATTTCCTGCACTTCGCCAATGCCTTCGGCCTTGATCTTGCCCATTTCCATGGTCACGAGGCTGCCGAGCGCCTCGCGATGATCCCTAAGAGCGTTGCCGATCAGGCGAATTGCGTTGCCGCGCAAGGGTGCCGGTATGTTGCGCCACTGGGCGAAAGATGCGCGTGCGGTTGTGACCACTTTTTCGTACTCGGCAGCTGTGGTCGAGCGAACGCTGCCAATGACTTCGCCCGTCGCGGGGTTAATCGATTCGATAATGCTCGCATTGCTGTCTTCGATGCTTTCCGCACCCAGCCATGTACCCGGGTTCACTGCCTCGAGGTCGAGGGATTCGAGTATGTTTTTCATGTCCTGTCTCCATCGCTGATACGTTGATGACCGGTCTTGCCACTCGCAATGAGCTGTGCTGACTCAAGGTTGGTGCCACCGTGCGCGTAAAATTCCCCAAAGCGATTATTTAAAATGTCGTTTAGCTTAAAATGTTCCTGAGCGATAAAGCCCGTGTATTTGTCTGTCCCTGACAGAACAATGTCGATTACGCTGCAGATGCCTGCTGCGGTTGTAATCTGAATGGCGGACCAGAGGCGACCCGCAACGACTTGCGGATACACCTTGTTCACGTAGTTTTCTTCGCGCAATTCGCCGTCTTGAATTCCTGTGACGGCGGCATAAATGATGACGACGTCCTGCAGCGTTTGTGGCACCGCATTTTCAAGAATGCGTTTGAGCGTGCCGCGGTCATGATTGAGCTTCAGCCCGTTCATGAGCAGTCGCATTTGTTCGCAGTGTCCCGGGTAGCGAATCGTCTTGTAATTCATGCTTACGACTTTGTCGCCATAGGTTTCAGCGAGAGAACCCAGGCCACCCGAGGTGTTGAACGCTTCGTACAGCTTGCCATCAATCTCGATCTGCTCGAGGCCTTCGAGCGGCAGCACGTCTGTTTCCTTGCCGTCGACAATTGCACGACACATGTTGCCGTACTCGTTGATGACACCGTCGGTGGACCAGGTCAGCGAGTATTTCAAAACATTGTTGGGATGCTGGGGCAGGGCGCCGACGCGCAGCTTCACCGATTTGAGTGTGTCGAAATGCTGGATCAGCTCATTCGCGGCGATGCTGATGAACCCGGGTGCCAATCCGCACTGCGGTGCAAACGCCTGGTTCGATCCTTCTGCGATCTTGCGAACGGCAGCCGTTACGGCAACATCCTCGGTGAGGTCGAAATAATGCAGGCCAGCATCGCGTGCGACCTCGGCAACGGTCACGTTGCAGAAGTATGGCAAACTCGAGACGACAGCGATTGGCTTGTGTTCCGCGACGTATGCGGCGAGTTTCTCCTTGTCGCCGGCGTCCAGAACGAATGCGTGGATATTCTCGAGGCCGTGAGCGTTAGTGACCTCGGCTGCGGCACCCTCACGTGTGTCGGCAAGCTGTACGCGGTAGTCGCCGGACTCGGCCAGCAAGCCCGATATCAAAGCGCCGATCTTGCCGGCGCCGAGAACCAGAATATTCTTCATTGAAATTCCACTCTTGATTCGTTTCTAATGCAAAATCCGCCCGTTGATGGCGGATTTGAATGGCGGGCATTGTGCCAAAGAAATACGCAAAAAAAAGCACTAAATAGACTGGTACTCCGTCAATGTGATAATTACGGGTGCAACCGCTTCACAACTCGCTGAACCCGTAATTATCACATTGACGGAGTACCAGTTTGCCGCTTTGCAGCGCTACATGGCATAGTCCGCGTGAACAGGGCGTTCCAACGCTATTTTTCCGATGCAATTATTGAGATTCACGTGACTAGAAAAGTCGCCAGCGCAGACTGGCATCCCGCAAGCTGGCAAAAACGGACGGCTGCGCAGCAGCCAACCTATCCCAATCAGGCAGATCTGGATCGCACCATCGGGAGCCTGAGTCGTTTGCCGCCCATCGTGACGTCTTGGGAGGTCGACGCGCTTAAAGAGCACATCGCCACGGCACAGCGAGGCGAGGCATTCGTTCTGCAAGGCGGCGACTGTGCCGAGACCTTTGATGAATGTACCTCGGAAAACATTGTCGCAAAGCTGAAGATTCTACTGCAAATGAGCCTGGTTATGCTGTACGGG
Source organism: Pseudomonadota bacterium (assembly GCA_022564475.1). Lineage (GTDB taxonomy): Bacteria > Pseudomonadota > Gammaproteobacteria > Steroidobacterales > Woeseiaceae > UBA1847. The sequence goes on along the minus strand of JADFLJ010000134.1, from coordinate 1,690 downwards.
CTCAAAAAACCGGTCGTTCGTATTGGTCGCATGGCGGGCCAGTACGCGAAGCCCCGCTCGGCCGATACCGAGACGCGTGACGGCAAGACGTTGCCCAGCTTTCGCGGCGATCTTGTTAACCGCATCGCCTTTACGGATGCCGACCGGATTCCGGAGCCGCAGCTGCTCCTGCGCGCATACGAACGCGCGGCCTTGACGCTGAATTTCGTTCGCTCCCTGGTCGATGGCGGATTCGCGGATCTGCACCACCCGGAATACTGGGATCTCGACTGGGTTGGGCACTCCCCGATGGCCGACGAGTACCGCGAGATTGTGGGCTCCATCTCAAATTCCCTGGATTTTCTCGAGACCGTGCTCGGGCGAGCCTTTCACCGCACGCAAAAAGCCGAGATCTATGCGGCACATGAGGGCTTGCACCTGCTCTATGAGCAAGCGCAGACACGCTTTCTCGATCGTCGGGAGCGCTGGTACAACCTGACGACCCATTTTCCGTGGATCGGCATGCGCACGGCCGCAATTGAGGGTGCCCATGTCGAATATTTCCGCGGCATCGCTAACCCGATCGGCGTCAAAGTGGGACAGGGCATGACGGGCGAGTGGCTGCAGGAGCTGATTGTGGTACTCAATCCCGATAACGAGCCTGGCCGACTGACGCTGATCCACCGCTTTGGCGCGAAATCGATCGAAGAACACCTGCCGGACCTGATTTCGGCCGTGCGAGAAACCGACTCGCCGGTGCTCTGGGTCTGCGACCCCATGCATGGCAATACAGAAACCACAGCCGACGGCACCAAGACGCGCCGATTCGACAATATCGTCTCCGAACTTGAGTCGGCGTTTCGTGTGCATCAGTCGATGGACAGCTATCTGGGTGGCGTGCACCTCGAATTGACCGGTGAGAACGTCACTGAATGCACGGGCGGCGCCAGAGGCCTGACAGACGCTGATCTTGCTCGTGCCTACAAGTCGACCGTGGACCCGAGGCTTAACTACGAGCAGGCAATGGAAATTGCGATGCGCATTGCAGGGCTGCGCAACGCTTAGGACTGTTGCTGCAGCGCTTGCCAGGCTTCAGCGTTCGATAACGCTCGACTTTCGCCGGGCAACAGCGTGCCGAGTTGCCAGGGTCCGACGGCCGCCCGAATCAGCCGCAGCGTCGGCAGGCCGACGGTTGCGGTCATGCGCCTGACCTGTCGATTACGGCCTTCGTCGATACGGATCTCAATCCAGCAATTCGGGACCTTAACGCGGTGGCGAATCGGCGGGTCCCGTGGCCAAAGGCCGGGCGGTTCGGCGATGCGTTTCGCGTGCAGCGCTTTGGCTGGCCCATCCTTGAGTGTCACGCCGCCAAGCAGCGAATCGAGCTGGCTGTCGTGTGCTTCGCCCTCGACCTGGGCCCAGTAGGTTTTGGCCACTTTCGAACTCGGCTGGGATATGCGCGCCTGCAGGCGCCCGTCGTCGGTCAGAAGGAGCAAGCCCTCGCTGTCCGAATCCAGCCGGCCGGCGGGGTAGACGCCTTTTTGCGAGACCAGCGAGGCGAGTGTCTCGCGCCCGTCGGCATCTGTGAACTGGCTCAGGACGCGAAAGGGCTTGTTCAGAAGAATCAGGGCCATGTGAGCATTGTAACGACATCGGGCGCTGGCTTTTTTGGACCTCTGCGACGCTATCGGTACAATGCACGCCCTCCACG